>JBKPBS010000134.1:0-23527 GCA_046726915.1 Actinomycetota bacterium | reverse complement strand
CAAGGGGGTCGGCGAGGACTCCGCGTACGGCGGCGCGGGCGCCTGGTGGACGCGCGCCCGCAACCAGCTGGTCGCGTACGACCACAACAAGATCCTGAAGATTCGCGTGAACGTGGGCGGCTTCAGCGACTCGAAGGCACGCGCTGTGGCCATCCGGCTGGGCAAGCGAGCGGTCCGGACCCTGCGCGGCTAGCGGGCCTGTCCCGTCGGGCGCACCAGGACCTCGTTCACGCATACGTGCGGCGGGCGCGTGACCGCGTGGAGGATCGCGTCGGCGATGTCCTCCGGACGGAGCACCTCACCGATCTGCTCGCGGGCGCGCTCCAACGTCCGGCGGACGAGCGGGTTCGCGTTGTGGCCTTGGAGCTCGGTCTCGACGAACCCCGGCGCCACCGTCGTTACGCGGATTCCGACGTGGAGCGCCTCCTGACGGAGCGCCTCGGAGAACGCGTGCACGCCGAACTTGGTCATGTTGTAGACCGCGGCGCCCGCGTCGGCGCGTCGGCCGGCCACCGAGGAGACGTTCACGATGTCCCCTCCCCCGCTCGCCTCGATCAGCGGCAGCGCGGCGTGGGTGCAGTAGAGGAGGCCGAGCAGGTTCACGGCGATCATCTGGCGCCACTCCGCGGTGTCCGCGTCGGCGACCGGGCCAAGCAGCATCACCCCGGCGTTGTTCACGAGGAGGTGCAGGCCGCCGAGCTCGTCATGCGCCGCCTTGACGAAGCCGCGCGCCTGCTCCTCGTCGGTCACGTCCACCTCTTGCACAAGCGTGGGGCCGTCGAGGCTGTCGGCGACGCTCTGGAGGCGGTCGGTGCGCCGAGCGCCGAGCGCGACGCTCGCACCCGCGCCCGACAGGGCACGCACCGTGGCTTCACCGATACCGGATGAGGCACCGGTTACGACGGCGACGCGTCCCTGCAGCGGGCCGGCCATGGCCGGATGGTACCCGCGAGGGCGCGGCGCGGGCGCGCGGTGCCTGGGAGCCAGGCTCTACCGGGCGATACGCCGGGCCCGCAGCGCCAGCTCCAGCTCGAAGCGGCCGTCGGGGTCCTCTAGGCGCGCTCCGAACAGCTCGCGCAGCCGCGCCAGGCGGTAGCGGACGGTCTGCGGGTGCACGTGGAGCGCCTTCGCCACCGCCTCGGTGCGGCCGCGGTGCCGGAGCCAGGCATCGAGGGTCGACCCGAGCCGCTCGCGCGAGAGCTCGGTCTCGGCCGCAAGCGGGGCGAGCGCCGACTCCGCGACGTCGCGGGCGAGTCGCCGGTCGGCGCCGAGGAGGAGCGAGAGCTTGTGGCTCTCGGCCACGAGCAGTGAATCGCCCACGTCGATGCCGCCGTCGCCGGCGAGGCGCAGCACCTCGCTGGCGCGCGCGAAGCTCAGCGCCGACTCCTGCCACGCGACCTCCGGCCCGAGCGCCGCGGGCCGGTCGCGCACGGCCCGCTCGAGCTCGCGCCGCTCGGCGGGCGCGGGCACGATCGCGACGATGTAGGGCGCCACATGGGCCACGAGCGCCTCGGGCCCGAGCCGCAGCGCAAGCCGGTCGGCTTGCTCCCCCGGCGCAAGCCCGCCCCCAGGCTGCTCCCCCTCCGCCTCAACGACCAGCGCGGCCAGGCTGCGGGGCAGGCGCCAGGCGGCGTTTGCGGCCGCTGCCTCCACGGTCGCCGGGGCGGCCGGCGGGTCCTGCACCAGCAGGGCGACCAGACGCTGGCGGCGGCGCTGGAGCGCGCCCGCGACGGCCGCCTGCTCGCGCGCATAGCCCTCGATCGAGTCGGCGGAGAGCTCGTCGATGTAGGCGAAGATCGCCTCGGCGAGCGTGTAGAGCGTGCGTGGCGAGAGGCCGGCACGCTCGCCGGCGGCGGCGAGCCGCCGCCAGGCCACCCTCGCCCCGAGCCGGTACGCCGCGAGCAGCGCGTCGAGGCTGCGCCCCGCGCGCATCTCCCCGCGCCCCAGGTTCACGTACACCTCGCGGCCCGCGTTCGAGTCCGCGCCCGGGTTCCCGACGATCGTGGTGAAGCGGCCGAGCGCCTCCTCGACTCCTGTCCGCAGCGCCTGCCCGAACGGGCCCTCGAGCGGCCGCGCGTAATCCGGCACGCCGCGGCTCAGCTCGGCGACGATGTCGTCGGCCAGGCCGGGCAGCTCGGGACGCAGCACGTCGGCCACCTCAGGCGGCAGCGCTTCCCACGGATGCTCGGCAACCATTTGTGGGAAACCTACAAGAATTGGTCCCCGAATCGTGGCCCAGGGGGTGAACGGACACTGCTTCTGGTACGTAGCCTTCAGAGTCGATGACCAGAGCGCACCGCAACATCAACATCGCAGCCGTCCTACTCCCCTTCGTCGCCTTCATTGCGGCGATACCGATGCTCTGGAACGAGCTGGTCGGTCCGCTCGATCTGATCCTGCTGCTCGCGATCTACGCGCTGTCGACGATCGGTATCACGGTCGGCTACCACCGGCTCCTCACGCACCGAGCATTCGCCACCTACAAGCCGGTCGAGTACCTGTGGGCGTTCCTCGGCTCGCTCGCGGTCGAGGGTCCCGTGATCGGCTGGGTCTCGGACCACCGCAAGCACCACGCCCACGCCGACGAGGAGGGCGATCCGCACAGCCCGCACGTGGACCACCACGGCGAGACCCCGGGACCGCTGCGCGGGCTCTGGCATGCGCATGTGGGCTGGCTCTTCAACCACGCCACTGCCGTGGACGCGCAGAAGTACGCGCCCGACCTGGTCGAGGACCGCGGCATGCGCATCATCCACAGGTTCTTCCCGCTCTGGGTGACGCTCGGACTCGTGATCCCCGCGGCGATCGGATGGCTCGTGGGCGGTGACCTGATGGCCGCGTTCACCGCATTCTTCTGGGCCGGCCTCGTGCGCATGTTCCTCGTCCACCACCTGACCTTCTCGATCAACTCGATCTGCCACTTCTTCGGGCGCCGGCGCTTCCAGACCGACGACCGGTCCACGAACGTGTTCTGGCTTGCCCTTCCGACCTTCGGCGAGTCGTGGCACCACAACCACCACGCCTTCCCGCGCTCGGCCATGCACGGCCTGCGCTGGTGGGAGGTGGACATCGGCGGCCTGGTGATCCGCGCGATGAAGCGGCTCGGCCTGGCCTGGAACGTCGTGCTGATCTCGCCCGAGCGCCAGGAGCAGCGGCGCGTGCAGCCGGCGCCGAAGCGCCGGCCGAGCGCCCCGGCGCCGCCCGCGCTAGAGCGCGTGCCGCAGTAGCTCGAGCAGCTCGCCCTCGTCCGGTGGCTCGGGCGTGTTCGCGAGCGCCGGGTGCCGCATCACGGCCGCCGCGACCCGCGGCAGGTGCTCCTCCTCCACCCCGAGCGTCGCCAGGCGGGTGTGACCCGAGCGGGCGGACAGCTTCGCGGCCCGGCCCGCGGCCGCGTCGGAGTTGCCGTCCGGGTCGCCCAGCGCCCGCGCGAACTCCCCCATCACGCCCGGCACGCGCCCGCTCATCATCGCCGCGAAGTGCGGCAGCATGACCGCGTTCGTCTGCGCATGCGGCGAGCCGGCCGTCCTCACCAGGAGCTGGCAGGTGGCGTGGTGGACCGCGAACCCGGTCATGCCGGATGCCCAGCCGGAGAGGAAGGCGCCGAGCGCCACGTCCTCCGCGAAGATCGCCTCCGCCCCGCGCAGCGCGGCCCGCTCCGCGACCGGGTTCGCCAGCGGCGTGTAGAGCGCCTCCATCCCGTGCGCCAGCGCGTTCGCCGCGCTCGCCCACAGCTGCGGCTCGGGCTGGGAGGCCATCAGCAGCGGATCGGCGATCACGAGCGACGGCCTCACCATGCGCGCGCCCTCCACCCCGGCGGGCGTGCGGTGGAAGGGGGTCAGCTCCGCCCCGGAGAGCGTGGTGGGGATGGCCGCGACCGGCGCGCCGGTGACCCCGGCGATCGCCTTTGCGGTGTCGATCACGCGTCCGCCGCCCAGCGCGACGAGCGGCCCCGCGCCCGCCTCCGCCAGAAGCGACGCCGAGAGCTCGTCCACCAGGCCGGGCGGCACGTCGATCCTCGACGCCGGCTCGAGCCGAACGCTTCCCGCGGCCCGCTCGGTCGTCAGCAGGACGAAGCCGTCGAACCCACCGCGCCGAAGCAGATCGGGCGCCTCGGCCGCGGAGCCCTCCCCGAAGCGGATGGTGCGCTCACCATCACGCATCGTGAAGGACTCGGCGGCCACGAGCCGGGGACCTAGGGCGTCGGCGTCTTCTTCGCCTCGCGCTCGAGCACCCGCTCGGCCTCGGCGGCCACGTCGTTCGCGAGCGCGTTGGACAGGGCGCGCAGGTACGCCTTGCCGGACGCCTCGAGGATGTCGGTGGAGACGCCGACCCCGGACGCGAGCTGGCCGCGCAGCTCGAGGAGCACCGTCACCTCGCCGAGCGCGTCGCGCCCGCCGGTGACGGCCGAGACGTGGTACTCGCGGAGGCGCGCCTCGTGGCCGGTCGCGGCGTTCAGCGCGCTGAAGAACGCGTCCACCGGCCCGTCGCCGGTGAAGCTCCCGGACTCGACCTCGCCGTCGGGCATCCGGACGCTCACGCGAGCGAGCGGCGAGCGCGCGGAGGAGGCCTCGATGTCGAAGGACACCAGCTCGAACGCCGCCGGCGCCTGTTTCATCTCGTCCGAGACGATCGCCTCGAGGTCGAGCGCGGTGACCTTCTTCTTCTTGTCAGCCAGCTCCTTGAAGCGCTTGAAGGCGGTGTTGAGCGCGGCGCCGTCCACCTTGAAGCCGAGCTCCTCGAGCGCGTTGCGGAGAGCGTGCCGGCCCGAGTGCTTGCCGAGCACCAGCGAGTTCGCCTCGAGGCCGATCGTGGTCGCGTCCATGATCTCGTAGGTGGTGCGCTCCTTCAGGACGCCGTCCTGGTGGATACCGGACTCGTGCGCGAAGGCGTTGCGGCCCACGATCGCCTTGTTCGGCTGCACCTGGTAGCCCGTCAGGCGCGACACCATGCGGCTGGTGCGCGCGATCTCGCGTGTGTCCACGCCGGTCCAGAGCCCGTGCGCCGCCTCGCGTACGTGCAGCAGCATCACGATCTCCTCAAGCGATGCATTGCCCGCCCGCTCGCCGATCCCGTTGATGGCGCACTCCACCTGGCGGCAGCCGGCCACCACGCCGGCGAACGAGTTCGCCACGGCCACGCCGAGGTCGTCGTGGCAGTGCACCGAGGCAGTCACGCCGGCCAGGCCCGGCACAAGCCGGTACAGCTCGCGCCACATCGCGGCGTACTCCTCGGGCATCGAGTAGCCGACCGTGTCGGGCACGTTGATCGTCGTGGCGCCCTCGTCGAGCGCGATCTGCAGCACCTCAGCCGTGAACTCGAGGTCCGCCCGGGTGGCGTCCATCGGCGAGAACTCCACGTCCTCGCAGTGCTCGCGCGCCTGTGCAACCGCGGCGCGCGCCTGGCCCTTCACGTCCTCGCGGCTCGACTGCAGCTGGTGCTCGATGTGGATGTCGCTCGTGGAGATGAATGTGTGGATCCGCGGCCGTTCCGAGTCCTTGACCGCGTTCCATGCGGCGTCCACGTCCTGCGGGTTCGCCCGCGCCAGCCCGCAGATGACCGGCCCGTGCACCTCGCGCGCGATCGCCTGCACCGCCTCGAAGTCGCCGGGCGAGGAGATCGGGAAGCCGGCCTCGATGATGTCCACGTCGAGCCGCGAGAGCTGATGCGCGATCTCGAGCTTCTCCTGCTTGTTGAGCGAGATCCCTGGCGACTGCTCCCCGTCGCGCAGGGTCGTGTCGAAGATCTTTACTCGGTTCTGCTCGGTGCGGTCCATGTCGTTCCTAACCCCTTCTTCGGCCTTCGTGAACTCCCCTTGATTTGCGGCAATCGGCGGCCGCCACGCGCTATTCCCCCCGAAGGGGGAGGAGAAGGAGAAGTCCAAAGTCGGCCAGGAACGGCATGCCGGGCAAGCGTACACATTCAAGATTGGCTGTGGGAGGCCGATTCGCACACGTAACACCCTCATGTCCTCCGCTCGCTACCTGGACCGGGCGGCGCCCACCTGGGTGCGCGCCCTGTTGGCGGCGCTGGTGCTCTGCGCCGCGCTCTACGCCGCGCTGCTCGTCGGCGGCGCGAAGGCGCTCGGGCTGAGCGTCGATCCGGGCTCGTGGTGGCCGCTGGGAGCGCTCGCGGTCACCTCGGGGTTCCTCTGCACCACGCGCGCCGTCCTGCGGCGGCGCGAGCGGCTCGCGTGGGCCCTGCTCGGAATCGGCATGACGAGCTCGGGCTGCGGCTACATCGCCTGGGCCGTGCTCTACGAGCACCAGGCCGCGCCGCCCTACCCCTCGCTTTCGGACGCGCTCTGGATCCCCTATTTCGTGCTGCTGCTCGCCGCGCTCGGCACCCTCATGAAGTCGGAGCGGCCCCACATCCCCGCCACGGCCTGGCTGGACGCGCTGATCCCCGCGTGCGCTGTGAGCGCGGTCGCGAGCCAGCTGCTCCTCCCCCACGTGTCCACGACCGGCAAGCCGGTCTCCCAGCAAATCCTGCTGCTCACCTACCCGGCCCTCGACGTTCTGCTGGTGGTCGTGACGGTGTTGTTCCTCGCCCTGCGGCGCTGGGAGCCGGACACGCGATGGGGGCTCCTCGCGCTCGCCGTGCTCGGCTCCGCGCTCGGTGACACCCTCTGGAGCTACCTGGTCGCCGCCGGGACGTACGAGTCAGGCTCGGCGGCCGATCTCCCATACGTGCTCACACCGGTCGCGATCGCGCTGGCAGCCTGGGCGCCCAAGGGGCCCGAGCTGGCGCGGGCGGAGGACGACCGCCTCACGCTGCTGCTGCCCGCCGTGGCGGCGATGTGCGCGCTCGGCGTGCTCTTCTACGGCGCAATCAAAGGCGAGCTGATCCCCGCTGCGCTCACGCTCGCCGTGGCGGCCGTGACCGCGGGCGTCATCCGCTGGCTCCTGGCTGTGCGGCGCGAGGCTCAGGCAGCCGTCCTGCGCGACGTGGCGGAGGAGCTGTCCCGCAAGGCCGAGCAGCAGGCGGCGGTGGCGGACCTCGGCCGGCAGGCCATCATGGCCGCGGATGAGGACCGGCTGATGGAGCTGGCCACCGGCATCGTGGCGACGATCCTCGGTGCCGAGCGCGTGGGCGTGCTCGAGCTGCAGGCCGGCGGGCAGAAGCTCGCGTTGCGAGCCGACTCCCACAGCGAAGACGACCGGATGGACCTTCGTCCGCTCGGCCGGGCGGCGCTCGCCGCCGGCCGGCCCACCGTGCTCACGCGGGGCGCGCTGTGCGCGCCGATCGAGGGCAAGGACGGTCCATGGGGGGTGATCGCGGTGCTCCACGACGACGCTGGCGCCCTCGGCGACGCCGACGTGAGCTTCGTCCAGGCCGTCGCGAACGTGATCGGTGCGGTGGTCGCCCGCGCGCGCGAGGAGCAGCTCGAGGCGCAGCTCCAGCAGTCGCGCCGGCTCGAGAGCGTCGGCAAGCTCGCCGGCGGAGTCGCGCATGACTTCAACAACCTGCTCGCCGTGATCCTCAACTACGCGGACTTCGCGCTCGAGGCCGCCACGGACGACGAGCAGCGGCGCGACCTCGAGGAGCTGTCCAAGGCCGCCACCCGCGGTGCCGAGCTCGTGCGACAGCTGCTCGCCTTCAGCCGCCGCCGCCCAGTGGACGCCGTGGCACTCGACCTCGCCGAGGTCGTACGCGACATGGAGCCGATGCTGAGGCGCACGATCGGAGAGCACATCGAGCTGCGCTGCTGGGTTGCGAGCGAGCTGCCGCCCACCGTGATCGATCCCGGCCAGGTCACCCAGCTCCTGATGAACCTCACCGTGAACGCGCGCGACGCAATGCCCGACGGCGGGCGGCTCACGATCCAGGCAACCGAGACCGGCGGCGGCGTGCGGCTGATGGTCGAGGACACGGGCCTCGGCATGAGCGAGGAGACGGTCGCGAAGGCGTTCGACCCCTTCTTCACCACCAAGCCACCCGGCAGCGGCACGGGGCTCGGGCTGGCCACCGTCTACGGCATCGTCTCCCAGGCGGGCGGAACGGTGTCGATCGACTCTACCCTCGGGCACGGGACGCGCGTCGCGATCGAGCTGCCGGCCGGCGACCCGCTCTACCCGGCCGGGACCCCGGCCCAGGACGAGCGCTCCGCCTCGACAGCGTAATCGGGTGCTCGCGCGCACCGCGCGCTCGCAGGTCCCTAGAGCGTCAGCACGACCTTGCCGACGTTCTGGCGCTCGTGCATGTAGCGGTGCGCGGCCGCGCCGTCGTCCAGCCGGAACTCCTGGGCCACGACCGGGCGCAGGGTGCCCTGGTCGATCCAGCCGCGCAGCGGCTCGATCAGCTCATCGAGCGACTGGCGCTCGTCCCAGAGAGTGAGCATGTTCAGCCCGATCACCGACTTCGACTCGCTCATCAGCTTCATCGGGTTGAAGCGCGGCATCTGGGCGACCACGCGCAGCGCCCTCAGCGGGCTGCGGCGCTCGCCGGCCTGCACCTCCGACGCGCCGAAGCAGACCAGCCGGCCGCCGGCGCGGAGCAGCG
Source organism: Actinomycetota bacterium (assembly GCA_046726915.1). GTDB lineage: Bacteria > Actinomycetota > Thermoleophilia > Solirubrobacterales > Thermoleophilaceae > JACVRW01. The sequence continues at coordinate 15,028 of JBKPBS010000134.1, read as the reverse complement.
CGAAGCTCTGGCGGAAGCTGCGGCCGCCGATCGCGTCGAGGGCGAGGTCGATCGGATGCTTCTCACCGGAGATACGGCGCACCTCGTCGACCACGTCGTGCGTGCGGTAGTCGATCGGGTGGTCGACCCCGAAGCCGCGAATGGCGTCGTGCTTCGCCGGGCTCGCGGTGCCGTACACCTCCGCGCCGACCAGCTTCGCGATCTGGGTGGCGGCGATGCCGACTCCGCCCGCGGCGGCCTGGACCAGAACGCGCTCACCGGCCCGGAGCCCGCCGAAGCGAATCAGACCGGCGTAGGCGGTCGCGTATGTCACCGGCATGGCGGCGCCCTCGCTGTAGCTCCAGCCGTCCGGCAGCGGGAGCACCGCATCCGCCTTCGCCACCGCCAGCTGCGCGTAGCCGCCGAAGCGGCAGGCGCCCATCACGCGCTGGCCGACCTCGAGGCCCTCGACGCCGTCGCCGAGGGCGTCCACGTCGCCGGCCACCTCGTAGCCGACAACGCAGGGCGGCTTCGGAGCATCCCGATACAGGCCGACCCTGCCGAGGAGATCGGCGAAGTTCACCCCAGCGGCGCGCACCCGGATGCGCAGCTCCCCCGGACCGGGCTCGGGATCGGGCCGTTCCTGGACCCGCAGCACGTCCGGCGGGCCGTGCTCGGTGACGACGAGGGCCTTCATCCGGCGGCCACCCTATATCGTGAAACCCGCGATGGAAACGGCCTCGGGCACCAGCGTCGAGATCAGCGACTCCATCCTCGACGCGGTCGGCGACACGCCGCTCGTACGGCTCTCCCGCCTTGGCAAGGATCTGCGGCCGCAGCTGGTCGCGAAGGTGGAGGCGCTCAACCCGGGCGGCTCGATCAAGGACCGAGCGGCGATCGCCCTGATCGAGGCCGCGGAACGCGACGGCCTGCTGAAGCCGGGCGGCACCATCGTCGAGCCCACCAGCGGCAACACCGGCACCGGCCTCGCGATCGCGGCCGTGCTGAAGGGCTACCGGGTGATCGCGGTCATGCCGGACAAGATGTCGAAGGAGAAGATCGACCTGCTGCGCGCGTACGGCGCGGAGGTCGTGGTGGCGCCCACGGAGGTGCCGCCGGAGTCGCCCGAGTCCTACTACCGGGTGGCCGACCGCCTCACCGAGGAGATCCCCGGCGCCTTCCAGCCGAACCAGTACAAGAACCAGGCGAACCCGGAGGCCCACTACCGCACGACCGGCCCGGAGCTATGGCGCCAGTCGGGCGGGCAGATCACGCATTTCGTGGCGGGCGTGGGCACCGGCGGCACGATCACCGGCGTCGGGCGCTACCTGCGCGAGCAGAAGCCCGACATCCAGATCATCGGCGCGGACCCCGTCGGCTCGATCTACTCGGGCGGCGAGGAGGGCGTGAAGCCCTACCTGGTCGAGGGCGTCGGCGAGGACTTCTGGCCTGACACCTACGACCCCTCGGTCGTGGATCGCTATATCACGGTGTCCGACCGCGACTCGTTCCTGTGGACCCGCCGGCTCGCCGAGACCGAGGGCATCCTCGCGGGCGGTTCCGGCGGCCTCGCGCTCTACGCCGCCTACCAGGTGGCGCGCGAGCTCGACGACCCCTCCGCCATGGTCGTCGTGATCCTCCCGGACGGCGGGCGCTCCTACCTCTCGAAGGTCTTCAATGACGCGTGGATGCGCCAGTACGGCTTCCTCGAGCGCGACGAGGAGCTGACCGTCGGCGACGTGCTGCGCCGCAAGCACGCCGAGGGCGAGATCCCGCCGCTCCTGACCGTGGAGACTCACGCCAAGGTGCGCGACGCCGTGGCGCTCCTGCACGAGCACCGCGTGTCGCAGCTGCCGGTCGTGTCCGCGCACGACCCGCACACCGTGGTCGGGTCGGTGAGCGAGCGCGGCCTGCTGCGCCACGCCATGGACGACCCGGCGCTGCTCTCGGCGGAGATCGTGGAGGTGATGGAGGCGCCCTTCCCCGCCGTGGCCGCCGAGGACGCCGTCCGCGAGGCCGTGGAGCTGCTGGCCGACCGCCGTGAGGCGCTGCTCGTGAATATGGACGGCCGGGCGGCGGGAATCGTCACGCGCGCCGACCTGCTCGAGTCGCTGGCGCGGTGACGAAGCGCCGCCTCGCCACCCGCGTGGTGCATGCGGGGCTCGAGCCCGACCCCAGCTTCGGCTCGGTCATCCCGCCGATTCACCAGACCTCGACCTACGTGCAGCCGAGCCCGGGCGAGTTCGTCGAGGACTACGACTACGCGCGCTCGGCGAACCCCACGCGGGCCGCGCTGGAGAGGGCCATCGGCGACCTCGAGGGCGGCCTCGGGTCAGCCTTCTCGAGCGGGATGGCTGCAACGCACGCGCTGCTCACCGCCCACTGCAGCGCGGGCGACCACGTGGTCCTGCCGCGCGACCTCTACGGCGGCACCTACCGGCTCGTGGACAAGGTGCTGAAGCGGTTCGGGATCGACTACGACATGGTCGACCAGACGGACCTCGGGTCGCTCGAGCGGGCGGTGCGCGCGGAGACGCGGCTGATCTGGGTCGAGACGCCCACGAATCCGCTGCTGAACGTCGTCGACATCGCCGCGGTGGTGGAACGCAGGGAGGGCGCGATCGTCGCGGTGGACAACACCTTCGCGACGCCGATCGTGCAGCGCCCGCTGGAGCTCGGCGCGGACGCCGTGGTGCACTCGGCGACCAAGTACCTCGGCGGCCACTCGGACGTCGTCGGAGGGGCCGTCGTGGTCCGCGACGAGGAGCTCCACGAGCGCGTGCGCTTCGTTCAGAACTCGATCGGCGCCGTGCCGGGGCCGTTCGACTGCTTCCTGGTCCACCGCGGGCTGCGCACGCTCCATCTGCGCGTGGCGGCGCACACCGAGAACGGCCGCGCCGTCAGCGAGTTCCTGTCCGGCGCACCCGGGGCCCGTGACGTGCGCTGGCCCGGCTTCGGCGGGATGGTCTCTTTCCGCCATCCTGAGGCCGCGCGCATCGCGGCCGCGACGGAGATCTTCGCGCTGGCCGAGTCACTCGGCGGCGTGGAATCGCTGATCGAGGTGCCGCAGGCGATGACCCACCAGTCCGTCGAGGACTCCGACGCAGCGGTGCCCGCCGACCTGGTGCGTCTCTCATGCGGAGTGGAGGCGGCGGAGGACCTGGTTGAAGATCTAAGCCAAGCACTGTCAAGGGGTCAGACCCCTTGAGTGCCGGCGACTTAAGGGGTCTGACCCCTTAAAGGCTGACTGTGCGGCCTGCGTGGAAGCCGTCGCCGGCGACTATGCCGTCCACGACCTCGCGCGGAACCGGGCTGTCCGCGGTAACGATCATCACCGCGCCGCCGGCGACCTGGTCCTCGGGCTGGCGCCCGACCGCGGCGGAGATGATGTTGATGCCGCGGTTCCCGAGCTCCGTGCCGACGCGGCCGAGCATGCCCGGCCGGTCCTCGTAGCTGAAGATCGCCAGGTGCCCCTCGAGCTGGAGGTTGAAGCGCGAGCCCCATGCCTCCAGCAGGTGCGGACGGTGGAGCTGACCGAGCGTCGTGCCCGTCACGCGCGTGCGCTCGCCGCCGCTCACGACCGCCACCCGCACGAGATCCGTGAAGTCGCGCGCGTATGAGCTGCTCGTCTGCGTGACCGCGATACCGCGTTCGTCGGCGATCGCCGGAGCGTTCACCTCGTTGACCTCCTCCTCGGTGTGGCCCTCGAGCACGCCGCGCAGCACCTGGACCGTGAGCAGTCGCGTGTCGCGCTCGGCGATGCGGCCGAGGTACTCGACCTCGACCGCGTCGACCGAGGTGCGCTCCGCAATGGCGCTGGCGATGCGGCCGAGATCGCGTGAGAGCGGCAGGAACGGGCCGAGCGCCTCGAGGTCCTCGGGCGCGATCGCCGGCACGTTCACCGCGCTCGTCACGACGCCCCCGGTCAGGGCCGCCACCACCTGCTCGGCCGCCTGGTAGCCGGCGCGGTCCGTGGCCTCCGCGGTCGAGGCGCCCAGGTGCGGCGTAACCACCACGTTCGGATAGTCGAACAGCGGGTGGTCGGTCACCGGCTCCTCGCGGAACACGTCGAGGGCCGCGCCGGCGACCTTGCCCGAGTCGAGCGCGTCGCGCAGCGCGCCCTCGTCCATCAGCTTCCCGCGCGCCACGTTGATGACCCGGACGCCTTCCCGCATCGCGGCGAAGGCGTCCGCGTCGAGCCAGTTCTCGGTCTCGTCCGTTACCGGCAAATGGACCGTGATGAAGTCCGCGCGCGCGTATACGTCCTCGGACGACTCGGCCCGCTCCACGCCGAGCTCGCGGAAGCGCTCCTCGGAGACGTAGGCGTCGAAGGCCACCACGCGCATACCGAAGCCGAGCGCGCGCTGGGCCACCAGCTGGCCGATCCGCCCGAAGCCGAGCACGCCGAGCGTCTTGTCATACAGCTCGACTCCGCTGAACTGCGAGCGCTCCCACGCGCCGCCCGTGAGCGACTCGTGCGCCTGCGGCACCTTGCGCGCGAGCGCCAGCAGCAGCGCGAGCGTGTGCTCGGCCGCGGTGATCACGTTCGACTGCGGCGCGTTCGCGACGATCACGCCGCGCTTCGTGGCGGCGTCCACGTCCACGTTGTCCACGCCCACGCCGGCGCGACCGACTGCCTTGAGGCGCTCGGCGCGGCCGAGCAGCTCGGCGTCGAGCTGGGTCGCGGAGCGGATCAGGATGCCGTCGAACTCGCCGATCCGGCGCTTGAGCTCGTCCTGTTCCCAGTCGGTCCCGAGCTCCACCTCGAGCCCCGCGTCGCGCAGGAGCTGGACCCCCGACTCGCCGATCTTCTCCTTGACGAGTACCTTCACGCGTGGAGCGCTACGCCCGCGCCGGAGAAGACGCGCTGGGCCGCCGCGACACCGGCGCCCGGCTCGGCCTCGTGCCCGAGCTCCCGCAGCGTCATCTCGAGCGCGGAAATCGTGACGATGATGTCGAAGGCGCCGAAGTAGCCGCAGTGGGCCACGCGGGCGATCTTGCCCTTCAGCTTCCCCTGCCCGCCGGCGATGGTCACCCCGAAGCGGTCCCGCATCAGCCTGGGAACCTTGCCGCCGTCGATCGAGTCCGGGAGGGCAATCGCGGTCACGACGTTCGCGTTCTCATCCGCGGCGCCACCCAGCAGCTCCAGGTCCAGCGCCTTGGCCGCCTCGCGCGTGGCGCGCCCGAGCAGGGCGTGCCGCTCGAAGACCCGCTCGAGACCCTCGGCCTCGATCATGCCGAGCGCCACATCCAGCGCCTTCACCAGGCCGACGGCCGGGGTGAACGGGCTGTCCGGCGGCTCCTCGCGCTGGCCCTTCACGGTGCGCGCCCAGTCGAAGTAGTAGCGGCGGCCGGGGCTGGCGGCCGCCCGCTCGAGCGCGGCCTGGTTCGCGCTCGTGAACGCGAGGCCGGGCGGCGCCATCAGCGCCTTCTGCGAGCCGGCCACGACGACGTCGACCCCCCACTCGTCCTGCGGCAGCGGCACGGCGCCGAGACCGGACACGGCGTCGACGGCGATCAGCGCTCCGTGGCGGTGGGCCACCTCGGTGAGCTCGCGGATGTCGTTCACCACGCCCGTGGAGGTCTCGGAGAAGGTCGTGAACACGAGCTCGGTGCCGGGGTTGGCGCTCAGCTGCTCGTCGAGCGCCGCGGGGTCGACCTTGCGGCCCCACTCCGTCTCCCAGTGGGCGGTCTCGGCTCCATACGCCTCGCAGAGCTCGAACCAGCGCTCGCCGAACTTGCCGCATGAGGCAACAAGGACGGGCTCGCCAGGGCGCACGAGGTTCGCCACCGCGGACTCGAGCGCGCCGGTGCCGGAGCTCGTGAACAGCTGCACGTCGTTGGCCGTCTGGAACACGTCCTTGAGACGGCTCAGCACGCGCGCGTACACCTCGACGAAGGCCGGCGCGCGGTGGTAGACCATCGGGTCAGCCATCACCTGGGACACCGCGGGCGGCAGCGGCGTCGGGCCGGCGGTCATCAGGTACTGCTTGACGTACGGGTTGGCCACCAACGGGCGAGAATAGCGTCAGCCGCCGACCACAAGCGCGACAACGGTCTCGAACCCGTAGGGGTCGCTCCCGCTCGAGTCGTCGAGCGCGCCCAGCGCGATCGCAAGGATCCAGCCGGCGGTGGCGAGGATCGAGAGCCCGACGCCTACCCAGCCGATGATGAAGCCTGCCTGAGCGAGACCGCGGTGCTTCGGCGTCTCGCCCGCGGCGACCTTCCGCTTGCCGTTGCGCGAGCAGATGACACCGGTGATCGCGCAGCCGAGCGATAGGACGCTGGAGAGGCCGAAGGAGATCACCAGCAGGCCGATGGCGACGAGCGAGAACACGAAGCCGGCGACCGCCTGCCCGTTGTCCGGCACCGGCGGCTGCTGCGGGTAGCCCCACTGAGGCGCATATTGCTGGGGCGGGTACGAGTAGCCGGGAGGAGGCTGCGGGGGCGGATAGCCGTAGCCCGGAGGCGGCGGCGGGTAGCCGTAGGCCTGCTGCGGAGGTGGTGGCTGCTGCTGCGGGGCCGGCGGCGGCTGCGGAGGAGGAGGCTGCGGCGTGTCTGCCTCCGGCCGTCCGCCTAGCTCGGGCTCGGGCCCGGCCGGCTCCGGCGGAAGGAAGCGTGTGCCCTCGTGCTCCTCCACATCAGAACTCCGTGTCGATCCAGTCCATCATCGAGCGGAGCTCCTTGCCCTCGCGCTCGATCTGGTGGTTCTTCTGCTCCTCGCGCATGCGCTTGAAGTTCTCCTGCCCAGCCTGGTTCTCGGCTATCCATTCGCGTGCGAAGTCGCCTGACTGGATCTCGCCGAGAATCTGCTTCATGGCGTCGCGCGTGGGCTCGCCGATGATCCGCTTCCCACGCGTCAGATCACCGTACTCGGCCGTGTTCGAGATCGAGTAGCGCATCCCGCTGATCCCCTTCTCGTACATCAGATCGACGATCAGCTTCAACTCGTGGAGGCACTCGAAGTAGGCGAGCCGCGGGTCGTAGCCGGCCTCCACGAGCGTCTCGTAGCCGGCGCGCACCAGCTCCGTGACCCCGCCGCAGAGCACCGCCTGCTCACCGAACAGGTCGGTCTCCGTCTCGTCCTTGAAGGTCGTCTCGATCACGCCCGCGCGCGTGCAGCCGATGCCCCGGGCGTAGGCCAGCACGAGGTCGCGCGCGGAGCCGCTCGCGTCCTGATGGATCGCGACGAGGCCCGGCACGCCGTTCCCCTCGACGTACTGGCGCCGCACCAGGTGACCGGGACCCTTGGGTGCCGCCATGCCCACGTCCACCTCGGGACCGGGGTCGATCTGGTCGAAGTGGATCGAGAAGCCGTGGGCGAACATCAGGAGGTTGCCGGGCGCGATCCCGTCGCTGATCTCGCTCTCCCAGACCTCGGCCTGCTTCTCGTCGGGCAGGAGGACCATCACGACGTCGCCCTCGCTCGCCGCGTCGCCGATGGTGGTCACGCGGAGGCCGTCGCCCCTGGCCTTCTCGACCGACGAGGAGTCCTCGCGGAGGCCCACCACGACGTCGACGCCGGAGTCCTTCAGGTTCAGGGCGTGCGCGTGGCCCTGCGAGCCGTAGCCGAGGATGGCGACGGTCTTGCCGTCAAGCTTCCTGAGATCCGCGTCCTTGTCGTAGATCATGAGGCCGTGACTCTAACCGGGCAATAACCTTCGCCCCCGCATGGCGACCACCCGCACCATCCGCCCCGCGGCCGACTGGCAGGCGGCCGGCGAGTACGAGGACATCCGCTACGAGATCGCTGACGGGATCGCCAAGATCACGATCGACCGTCCCGAGGTGCGGAACGCTTTCCGGCCCGAGACACTCATCGAGATCTCTAGCGCGCTCGAGCGCGCGCGCGAGGACACCTCGGTCGGCGTGGTCATCCTGACCGGCGAGGGACCGCTCGCCTTCTGCTCCGGCGGCGACCAGAACGTGCGCGGGGATACGGGCTACATGGCGGGCGGCGCGAGCGTCGGGCGCTTCCACGTGACGGACCTCCATCTGCAGATGCGCCGGCTGCCGAAGCCGGTGGTGGCGATGGTCGCGGGCTACGCGATCGGGGGCGGCCAGGTCCTGCACGTGGTGTGCGACCTCACGATCGCCGCCGACAACGCGCGCTTCGGCCAGACCGGACCGAAGGTGGGGAGCTTCGACGGCGGTTACGGGGCCGGTCTGCTCGCGAACATCGTCGGGCCGAAGAAGGCCAAGGAGATCTGGTTCCTCTGCCGGCAGTACTCGGCCGAGGAGGCGCTCGAGATGGGGCTCGTGAACCGCGTCGTGCCGCTCGAGGAGCTCGAGGAGGAGACTGTCACCTGGTGCCGCGAGATGCTCGAGCTCTCGCCGTTCTCGCTGAGGCTCCTGAAGGCCAGCTTCAACGCGGCCGAGGATGGGCTGGCCGGCATCCAGCAGCTGGCTCACGACGCGAACCTGCTCTTCTACGGGAGCGAGGAGGCGCAGGAGGGCCGCGACGCATACCGCGAGAAGCGCCGGCCGGACTTCGGGAAGTTCCCCAAGCGGCCTTGAGCCACCTGCGCCTCTGGCTCCTCGCGGCTCGCCCGCGAACCCTCCCCGCCGCGATCGCGCCGGTGCTGGTGGGGACCGCGCTCGCCGGGTCCGAGGACATCTTCAGGGCGCTCCCGTTCGTGGCCGCGCTCATCGGCAGCATCTTCATCCAGATCGGCACCAACCTGTCGAACGACTACTCCGACGCACGCCGCGGCGCCGACACCGAGGACCGGCTCGGCCCCGTGCGGGTCACGGCCGGCGGGCTGATGCCGCCGCGGCGGGTGCTGGTGGGGACGTACGTGGCGTTCGGCGTGGCCGTCGCGGCCGGGCTCTACCTGGCCGCAGTAGCGGGCTGGGAGCTGCTCGTGGTGGGCGCGGCTTCCATCCTCGCCGGGGTCCTGTACACCGGCGGCCCGCGCCCGTACGGCTACGAGGGGCTCGGCGAGCTGTTCGTGTTCGCCTTCTTCGGGCTCGTGGCGGTGGCCGGGTCCTACTTCGTGCAGGTCGAGGAGCTCCGCTGGGAGGCCGTCGCGCTGGGCGTGCCGGTCGGCCTGCTCGCCGCCGCGATCCTGGTGGTGAACAACGTGCGCGACGTGGACACCGACCGCCGGGCCGGGAAGCGAACGCTCGCGGTGAAGCTGGGGCGCGACCGCGCGCGATCGCTGTTCGTGGCCATGGTGGCGCTCGCGTTCGTGATCCCGGTGGCGCTGGTGCCGGCGCTGTCGGCGTGGCTCCTCCTTGTGCTGGCCGCTCTGCCGCTGGCGCCGCCGCTCGTCCGCACCGTCACGACTCGCACCGATGGGCCTGCTCTCAATGGCGCGCTCGCCGCCACGGGCCGGCTCTTGGCCGTCTTCTCGCTGCTCCTGGCCGGCGGCGTCCTGCTCTCGTGAGCGCCCGGGTCGAGCGCTCCGTCCTGCGGCTGTCGATCCCGTTTCGGGAGCCGTTCGTGACCTCGAGCGGGGTGGTCTCGGCGCGCGAGCTGCTCCTGCTCCGGCTGGAGGCGCGCGACGGCACCGTGGGCTACGGCGAGGCGGCGCCGTTCGAGCCCTACGACGGCGTGCCGCTCGAGCGCGCCGCGGCGGCGCTGACCGGCGGTGGCGGACGGCGCCCACCGCAGGCGCGCGCCGCCGAGGAGATCGCCCGGCTCGACCTGCATGCGCGCCAGGAGGACCGGCCGCTCGCGGAGCCGCGCAAGGACGCGCTGGCCGTGAACATGACGCTCGCGGCGGGGCCTCCGGAGGAGGTCGCGGAGCGCGCGCGTGCCGGGCTGCGCGAGGGCTACGCGTGCTTCAAGCTGAAGGTGGGTCTTCCAGACGATCCCGAGCGCGTGGCTGCGGTGCGCGCAGCGGTGGGCCCGTGGCCGGCACTGAGGGTGGACGCCAACGGGGCATGGTCCGTCGATGCTGCCGTTCAGGCAATCCGCGCGCTGGAGGAGCACGACCTGGAGTTCGTCGAGCAGCCGTGCCGCACCCTCAGGGAGCTGGCCGCGGTGCGCCAGCGAGTGTCCACCGCGATCGCCGCTGACGAGTCCGTGGACTCCATGCGCGAGCTGCGCCGCGCGCTCGAGCTGGAGGCGTGCGACGTCGTGAACGTGAAGGTCGCCGGCGCAGGCGGCTTCAAGCCCGCCCGTGAGCTCTTGCGGGAGGCGCGCTCGCACGGGCTCGACGCGTTCATCTCGAGCACCCTCGACGGCCCCTGGGGGATCGCGGCCGCGCTGCAGCTCGCGGCCGCCGAGGAGCTGACGCTGGCGTGCGGCCTCGCGACGCTGGAGCTATTCGACTCGCCCTTGGCGCGCGCGCTCCCGGCGCCGCGCGCCGGGACCCTGAAGGTCCCGGCCGGCCCTGGGCTTGGCGTGAGCATCGAGGGGCACGACCTGGCGGCCGTGACCCTCGAAACGATCGCCTGAGGGGGTGTGGAGCCATCTATTACTCGTATGCGGTACTGGAGCTACACACATCGAGGAACTCAGTGATCAGGCGCGCCACCTCGTCAGGGCGCTGGAGGTGCGCGGCGTGGCCGGCCTCCTCCACGATCGCCGCCCGCCCGCGCGGCGCCACGTGTGCGATCCGCTTCGCCGCGGCCGTGTAGCCCGCATCGCGGGCGCCGGCGATGGCCAGCAGCGGGATCTCGAAGGCGCGCAGCTCGTGCCAGACCGGCTCGAGCACGCCCTGTCCGGCGGTGCGGAGGAGCAGCGCCAGCGTGCGCGGATCGTGTGACAGGCGGCCAGGGCGCTGCTCTTCGACCAGCAAGTCCGATTGGTCGGCGAACAGGGGCTGGCGCTCCCAGAGCGAGACGATGTCCTCGATCGGCATCGCCTCCATCCACGAGGCGAGCTTTTCGTCCGCCTCGGCGCGCTGCACGCGCATCGGCCCTTCTTCGATGCCCGCCGTTGCACCCACGAGAACGACAGCAGTGAAGGATTCGGGTGAACGGAGGGCCGCCCGCAGCGCGAGCCGGCCGCCGAGCGAGTAGCCGACGAGGATGTCGGCCTCCGCCTCTGCAATTTCGCGGAGACGCCCTTCGAGGCTGTGCTCGGCGTGGTCGAGGAGCCGGCTCGGATAGCGTTCCGACAGGAGCTCCGCGACCGGCCGCCAGGCGTCGCCACGCTGCATGAAGCCCGGGATGAAGAGCACCATCGCTCCCTCATGATCCCGATCAACCGCACCTATGCGCCGCTCCAGGTCTTCGTCGAAGAGCTGTACCGCTGCGGCATGCGCCACGCGGTGACCTCGCCCGGCTCGCGGAACGCCCCTCTGGCACTCACGCTCGCGGCACAGGACGGCATCCAGGCGATCTCGGTGCTCGACGAGCGCTCGGCCGGATTCGTGGCGCTCGGGATGGCGAAGGCAAGCGGCCGCCCGGTGGCCGTGACCTGCACCTCGGGCACCGCCGCGGCCAATCTCCATCCCGCGGTCGTCGAGGCACACGAGGCGCGCGTGCCGCTGATCGTCATGACCGCCGACCGCCCGCCGGAGCTCCGCGAGGTGGGCGCCGGCCAGGCGATCGACCAGATCAAGCTCTACGGGACCGCCGCGAAGTGGTTCGTGGAGGTGGGGACCCACGACCCAAGCCGCGAAACGGCGATCCACCACCGCGCGCTCGCGTGCCGCGCCTACTGGACCGCGTCCGGCGGCCGCCCCGGACCGGTCCACCTGAACTTCCCCCTGCGCGAGCCGCTGGCCCCTGTGCAGGCGGGGACCGCGCGGGAGGACGGGCCCGGGGCGGAGTCCGACCCTGCCCCGCTCGACCCGACCGACTGGACCGGGCGCCCGGATGGGAGTCCGTGGACCGAGGTTCGCGAGCACGCCAGCGCCCCCCATTCGCACGACGTGCACGAGGTTGCCACGAGGATCGCCACGGAGCCGCGGGGAATGATCCTGTGCGGCCCTTGTCAGGAGGATGTCGCCGACGCGGCGTCGCGTTTGGCGGTCGAGGCCGGTTGGCCGCTCTTCGCTGAGCCGACCTCGGGAGTCAGGTGTGGTGAGCACGATCGCTCCCACGTCATCGCGCACTACGACGTCCTGCTCCGGATCGCGGAGTTCGCGGAGCGGAATCGGCCCGGCCTGGTGCTGCGCATGGGCGATATGCCCACATCCAAGCCACTGCGGAGCTGGGTGGGCGAGGCGCCGCAGGTGGTGGTCGATCCTCATGGCGCCTGGCACGAGCCCACGAGAACCGCGGAGCTCGTCCTGCACGCCGGTGCGGAGCGCACACTCGCGTCGCTTGCGGGTGCCGTCGAGATGCGCGCCGGGGAGCGCGAGGACGATTGGCTCCGGGGCTGGAAGGAGGCGGACGCCAAGGTCTGGGCGGCGGTGGAGTCGGCGCCGGATGAGTTCGAGGGCAAGGTCCTCGCCTCGCTCGAGCCGGAGCTGCCCGACGAGGCGGTGGTCTGGGTCAGCTCGTCGATGCCGATCCGCGACGTCGAGGCCTACTTCCCGCAGTCGCCGAAGCGTCTCCGCTTCCTCGCGAACCGGGGAGCGAACGGGATCGACGGAGTCGTCTCGTCAGCGCTGGGGGCCGCGATCGCGACCGGGCTCCCGACCTGGGTCCTGATCGGCGAGCTGGCCCTGCAGCACGATGCCGGTGGCCTGCTCGCGGCGCGCCGGGCCGGCGTGCCGCTCGAGATCGTCTGCATCAACAACGCCGGCGGCGGGATCTTCGATTTCCTGCCCGTGGCCGAGCACGCCGATCCCGCCGCCTATGAGGCTCACATCGCGACCCCCTCGGAGGGGGTCCCGCTGGCGGCGCTCTGGCCCGGCCTCAGAGAGGTGCGGACCGACCGCCGCCACAACGTCCGTCTCCACCGTGAGCTGGTGGAGCGAGTTGCTCAGAGTCTGTAGCTAGTTCCTGAAGCCGAGCCGGTCGATCTTCCAGTGGTAGCGCTCGCCTGCCTTGCCGCCGCCCATCGCAGTGAGCAGCGAGAGCACCAGCACTGCGGCCCCAGCGATCGCCGCGCCCACGGTCAGCGTGCCATTGTCGATCGGAACGTTCGGCAGGCCGAGCTTGTCGAACACGTTCCACTCGGGGCCGAAGAACCAGCCCGCGATCCCGAGCGCGATCGTCACCACGACGCCGATCGCCCAGGCGCCGGCACCCTGGCGGGCGCCGTCGAAGCGCGACATCCGCCCGCTGACGTAGCCGGCGAAGCAGTACGCGATAGCCACAACTGCGATGAGCAGAATGCCTCCGACGAGGCCGATCGTGTCGGCGTTCGCGTTCGCGGTCGCCTGGCTCATGTCGGTGAAGCCGAACGCCGCACCGGCCGCGCTCAGCAGTCCGAGCAGGATCGCCGCCATGCCGACCGCGACCAGGAAGCCGAAGAACGCCGCGCCCCAGTTGATGCCGCCGTACTCCTCGTGCTGCCGCGCGCGCATCGCGCGCACCGTCTCGCGGGTCGTCACGCCGGTGCCACCGCCGTCACGTACGAAGCGACCGCCATTCGTGTCCCGATCGCGGGTCGTCGCGGGATGCTCGGTCGTGGCGACCGCACCGCGATCGTCGGAGCCGTCGCCGTTCCCGTCATGTCTTTTGAACCGGTCAAACATACGGTTCTTGTACCCCTGAAGGGGCGCCAGAAACCCCCTATGGAGTAGCGGGCGAGGCCCCAACTGCGCTCATTGACGGGCCTTACCCCGGTGCACGGGGCGTTCACACGTGGGTACCGCGCCCGATTTAGGAGACGAGCGGCAGCAGTGCCTGGAGCTTGACCTCGGTCTCGGCCAGCTCCTCGGCCGGGACGGAGTCCCTGACGATTCCGCAGCCCGCGTACAGGTGGGCGACGCGGCCGCGCAGCAGCGCGCAGCGGAGCGCAACGCAGAACTCGCCGTCCTCGGCGAGGTCGGTCCACCCCACGGCGCCCGCGTACCAGCCGCGGTCGAGCCCCTCGAGCGCCGGAATCAGCGGCAGCGCGGCCTCGCGCGGCTCGCCGCCCACCGCCGGCGTAGGCAGCAGCAGGCCGGCGAGCTCCACCGCAGGCACGGGGTCTGCGAGCTGCGCGCGGATCGGAGTGGCGAGGTGCTGGACGTTGTGCACCTTCACGAGCACCGGGTCGTCGGTGGCGGCCACCCAGAGGCTCACGGGGCGCAGCGTCCGCTCGATCCTGCGCGCCACGATGGCCTGCTCCTCGCGGTCCTTCGTGCTGCGGAGCAGCTGCTCGCCGAGATGGTCGTCGACGGCGGGATCCGCGCTCCGCCGCGTGGTGCCCGCGAGTGCGACGGTCTGCGCGCGCTGGCCGTCGCGGCGCACGAGGAGCTCGGGGCTGGCGCCGACGAAGGCCGCCTCCGCAGTTCCGACGCACCAGCAGTAGCAGGCCGGAAACAGCTCCCGGAGCGCGCCGAGAACCGGGGCGGGGTCGTGGTCGGCGGGCGCGTGCGCGCGCACCTCGCGGGCCAGCACCACCTTCTCGAGCTCGCCGGCGCGGATGCGCTCGACGGCGCGCTCCACGGCCTGCTCGTAGTGCGACGGCGGGGCGGCGCTTGCCACACGCGTGCGCTCGATCGGGTCGGGGTCGAGGAGCGGCATGGACCTCTGCGCCAGCTCCGCCGCTCGCGCCGACAGGCGCTCGACGATGGCGTCGGCGTCGTCGTCGGGCTGGACGGCGGCGGTGAGGGTCATCCGGGCCTCCCCACCGTGGCGCACGAGTGTCAGGTCCGGCAGCACAAGGCACGCGGGCGCCAGCCCCGACCACTCCGGCGACGACCCCCCGCTGTCCGCGAACGCAAAGCCGCCTACGAAGACCGGCCCGGCTGCGGGCGGCCGGAGCGGATCTCCGGCGGGATCGTCCGCGAACGCAGCCCGCCCGAGCTCGCGCGCGCGCGAGGCAACCTCCGCGAACCGGCCGGGCCCACCCGCCTCGAGAACCACGGCCTGCCCGAGCCCGGCGAGCGCAAAGCCATCTCGGTCGGGCTGCTCGAGGCACGCAAAACGATCGCCGGCACTGCGGGCGGCGAGCACGGCGGCGCTCAGGTCGAGCTCGGCGGCGATCGGGACCGTGACGGCGGCAACGGCGGTCGGGGCCGCTCCCGGCCCGGGGCCGGCCGCGCGCCGCACG
>JBKPBS010000133.1:0-9625 GCA_046726915.1 Actinomycetota bacterium | reverse complement strand
CGTGGTGGGCGGAGGCAACTCGGCCGGGCAGGCGGCTGTGTGGCTCGCTCGAGGTGGCGCGCTCGTGACGCTGCTCCACCGCCGCTCCGACCTGCGCGAGACGATGTCGGACTACCTCGTGCGCGAGCTCGACCGGTACGGGGTAGCGGTGCGCGACCAGAGCGAGATCGCGGCTCTGCACGGCGATGACGGCCGGCTCCGGGCGGTGACGCTGAAGACGGGCGAGCGCCTGCCGTTCGCCTTTCTGTTCCTCTTCCTGGGCGCGGAGCCATGCACCGACTGGTTGGACGACACGGTGGGGCGCGACGACAACGGCTTCATTCTCACCGGCCCCGCCGCCGGCGCCGACAAGCTGCTCGAGACGAGTGTCCCGGGTGTCTTCGCGGGCGGCGACGTTCGTTCAGGCTCGACCAAGCGATGTGCGACCGCCGTGGGCGAAGGCGCGATGGCCGTCCAGTTCATCCATTCGCATCTCGGGGCACGCCTACCGGCCTAGCGAACCTGGCGGAAGAACCGACGCTCCCAACCCTATTGGGCGAAGGCCGGGCGTCCGACGGCCTCGCGGACGAACTCGGCGGTCGCCTCGTCGACCGGGAAGAAGGACTCGATCGAAAGCTCCGAGACGGTGACGTCAACCGCCGTTCCGAACCGGGTCAACGTGCTGATGAAGCCCAGCTCGACGTCGTCGGCGCGGATCCGCAATGGGGTTGCGATCTCGGCGACCTCGAGGTCGGGGGCCTCGGCCGGGTCGCCGCCTGGGTAGCCGGCGAGCTCCTCGTGGAGGGCGAACAGCGCCGGGTCACCGGTGACCACGGCGCGCCGACCGAGGCCGTCGAGGATGTGGGCGCGCCATTCGCCGAGATTGACGATCCGCGGAGCCATCCCCTCGGGGTGGAGGCTGAGCCGTAGCGCGTTGACCGGCGGCTCGAGCAGGTGTGGCGCGGCGCCCGCGGTCAGCAGCTCGAGCGCCCGGTTGCCGGCCACCAGGCCCCAGTGGCGGTCGACGACCAGGGCCGGGAAGGGCTCGTGCCCTGCCAGCACTCGGTCGATCGCCTCGCGCACCGGACCCATCTCCGGATCGGCCAGATCGTGCTGGCCGTAGGCGGGGGCGTACCCAGCAGCCAGCAGCAGCTGGTTTCGCTCCCGCAGGGGCACGTCGAGCCGCCCGGCGAGCTGGTCGAGCATCTCGGCGCTCGGCTTCGAGCGCCCGGTCTCGATGAAGCTGAGATGACGGGCGGAGACGCCTGCCTCGAGCGCCAAGTCGAGCTGGCTCAGCCGCCGGCGTCGGCGCCAATCGCGGAGCAGCTCCCCCACCGGGGGCCGCTGTGCGGTCTTCGCCATGGCGCAAAGCTAGCGCCATGTGATCCGCCGCACACTTACCTGCGAGGTAATTGTCCCGGGGCTGCGGCGCGCGGATCCTTGCAGCCATGACCGCTACAGGCACCCTCGCAGGGCCAACACAGATCGCCCCGTCCATCTCGACCCGAAGCCAGTGGTCGGCGCTTCCGGTGCTGCTCGCCGGCGCCTTCATGGTCGTGCTCGACTTCTTCATCGTCAACGTCGCCCTCCCGGCGATCGCGACCGACCTCGGCGCCGGCGCGAGCTCGCTCGAGTGGGTCGTCGCCGGCTACGGGCTCGCCTTCGCCGCGCTGCTGATCACGGCCGGAAGACTCGGCGACGCCTACGGGCGGCGGCGCATCTACGCCCTCGGCCTCGGGGCGTTTACGCTCACCTCGCTCGCCTGCGGGCTGGCGCCGAGCCCGAGCGCGCTCGTCGTGGCCCGGATCGCCCAAGGCGCGTCGGCGGGGGTGCTGATGCCGCAGGTGCTGTCGACGATCGCGGTCACCTACCAGGGCCCGGACCACGCCCGCGCGCTCAGCCTCTACGGCGTCGTTCTGGGGCTCGCGGCGGTCGGCGGCCAGCTGATCGGTGGCTCCCTGGTGCAGACCGATGTCCTCGGGCTCGGCTGGCGCGGCTGCTTTCTGATCAACGTGCCGATCGGCCTCGTGGCGCTTGCTGTGACGGCGCGCCTGGTGCCCGAGTCGCGCGCGCCGAGGCGCTCGCGAATCGACCTCGCGAGCTCGCTGGTACTCGCCGCCGGGCTGGTGGCCGTGCTGCTGCCGCTGATCCAGGGCCGCGAGCATGGCTGGCCGCTGTGGACGCTGTTCTCGCTGGCGGCCGCGCCGCTGATTCTCGGCGGGTTCGTCGCGTACCAGGCGCGCCTTGCCCGCCGCGGCGCCGACGCCCTGCTCGACCTCGGCCTGTTCCGCGAGCGGACGTTCTCGGCCGGCCTCGCGACCCAGCTCGCGCTGGCGAGTGTGCAGGCCGCGTTCTTCGTCTACCTGGCGCTCTACCTCCAGCAGGGTCGGGGGCTGAACCCGCTCCAGGCCGGGCTCGTCTTCACGATCCTCGCCGCGGCCTACGTCATCGCCTCGGGCCCGGCGCCCAAGCTGACCGCCCAGTATGGGCGCGCGGTGGTCGGCGCCGGCGGCGTCGCGCTCGTCGGCGGCCTCGGCACGCTCGCGGCCGCCGTCGGCGAGATCGGCGACGGCGGCTCGCTCCTGGCGCTAGTGCCGGGTCTGCTCGCGGTCGGGGCCGGGATCGGCCTCTGCTTCACGCCGATCCAGCAGATCGTGCTCGGCAACATCGGCGCCGCGCGCGCCGGCGCCGCATCGGGGATGCTGTCGACGACCCAGCAGGTCGGCTTCTCGCTCGGAGTCGCGATCAGCGGGATCGTCTACTTCGGCGCCGCCGACACCGACGTCGCGCAGGCGTTCCAGCTCAGCCTCGTCCAGATGGCCGCCTTCGCGGTCGAGATCGTCGTCATGGCGAGGCTGCTGCCGAGGCCGGCGCGGATCGCCTGCGAGGCGGTCGCCGAGGCGGCTGCCTAGCGCCGGGTGCCGGCCAGCTCGACGAGCTCGAGCCGCTGTCAAGCGGACTTGTTTGACAAGGCGTTGAGCGGTAGCGGGGCAGGTGATGCGCGACCTGCACCCACGACTGTTCCGCCCTTCATCGAGCCCGACGTTCCGAACCCACGACACCTGGAGGAGGCCGAGTTCCGCGAGTTCGCGGTTGCCGCGGCGATCAGGGGAGCCGAGCGGAACGGCGTTCGCCTGCGCGCCGGCGATGTGACGTTCGACGGCGACGGCTTCGCGCCCACACGCGTGACGGTTCGGGCGAGAGGCGAAGCGCGCCTACGGCTGGGCGGCGATGCGCTCCCGGGGCGAGCCAGCGGTGGCGGCTATGACGGCCCGCTCGCCTATAGACAAGGCAAGCCGGTGCCTCATTTGTTTTCCGCGCTGTAGAGCCGTGTGGCGCTGGTTCAAATCCAGCTCGACGTCGGCGGAGGCGTCAGGCGTGCGAGCGAGTCCTGAGCAGGCGCGCCATGCCGAGCCCCGCGACGAGCATAAGGAGCCCCAGCAGGCCCAGGAACAGCGGCTGGCCGCCCGTTAAGGGGAGCTTCTCCAGCTTCCCAGCTGCCGGTGTGACCACTGCCGAGACCGGGAGCGCACCCACCGTCGGCGGTACCGCGGGCGCCTCCGGCAGCTCAGGGCCCTGCTCTACGCCCTGCACCTCGCTCTGCTCCTCGGCACCTGCTTCGGGCGGAGACGACTCAGGCGGTGGCGCGACGGCGGGAGTCGGCGGCGTTACGGCGGGAGTCGGCGGACTTGTCGGAGAAGGCGCGGCCGGCGCACAGCCGGAGTGCGCGGGGTTCATCTTGCCGACGCCCTCGTTCTCGTCGCACTCGTAGCCCTTGTTGTGGTCACTGCCGTCGGGAAGCTGACCGGGCGGGTTCTTGTAATCGGCCTTCCCGACGCTGCCGGCAGGCGGGCGGTTGCCGTTGTTGTCGGTGCTCTTGCCGTTCCCCGACGGCTCTCCCACACCGCTCGCCCCGGGGTCGGCTGGGTCGGGGTCGTATGGGCCCGAGGTGCTGTTGGCCCCGCCATCCTGGCTGGCGCCTTCAAGGGCAGGGTCTGCCGGCGGAGGCGCTGCCTCCGAGCTGCCGACGTCGGAAGCAGCGTCCGGGAGCTCCACGACGCCTCCCGCACCGTGACCCTGGCGGCCCTTCCCTGGTTGTCGTGGTCGGATGCAGCGTCTGGCGTGGCCGGCACCCCTCCGTCGTGGCCTGAGCCGGCAGCGCTCCGCCCGCCCAGAGCAGCGCCGTGAGGAACGCGACCAGGGAACAACGCCCTGACGGCGGCCTGGCCTCTGCAAGGGAAGGAGCTCGGCAACGATTCGGACATGGTTCGCACGAGTTCAGCCACGACAAGTAGTGAACAACCGCTCGTGTCACCGAGTACCCCCGTCCAGGGAACACGACCGGGAAAACCCCCGCATATGGCGTAGTACCGGGGGGTGTAGTTCTGGTATCACAGGTACTGTGAGCAGCCCCCCAGGTGAATCCCGTCGCTGAGAACGCACGCCGCGAGCGAGATACGGCCACCGTCCGGCTCCTGCACGCTTACCACCAAGGCGGCGATACCGGGGCACGCGACCGCCTCGTGCAGCTCTACCTGCCGCTAGTCGAGCAATTCGCCCACCGCTACGAGCGCGTCGGCGCCGAGCACGACGACCTTATCCAGGCGGGCTCCGTCGGGCTGCTCAACGCGATCGAGCGCTATGACCGCCGCCGTGGCGAGGAGTTTGCCGCCTTCGCGGTGCCGACCATCGTCGGCGAGATGAAGCGCCACATCCGAGACCGACCGCCACCGTGCGGCTGCCGCGGCCGCTCCAGGAGGCCGGCGCTCGGCTGCCGCAGGCGCGCGCTGAGCTGACTTCTCGCCTCGGACGCACGCCCACCGACGGCGAGCTGGCCGCCGAGCTCGACATCGACTCCGGCGACTTGACCTACCTCGACGAGGCCGGGCGCGTGCAGGCCTTCGCGGACCTGGATTCGCTCCTGGTTCGCCCCGCCAGCGGCGCACGCGAGTTGGACCTGAGCGACGAGCGGCTGCAGCTGGCGGCGGCCTTCCGCGCGCTCGGCCCGGCGGAGCAGAAGGTCCTCTACCTGCGCTACGTGAGGGATCTCAGCCGCAAGCAAGTCGCGAACGAGCTGGGGATCTCCGAAGGACAGCTTTCGCGCCGCACGCGGGCGGCGCTCGGCAAGCTCCGGGCGCAGATCGAGCTGATCAGCGCCGGCCAGGCGACGCCTGCGGGCACACGCGCTGAGGGCAGCAACCGCGCAGTGTCCTCCGCGCAGCCACCCGAGCGGACAGTAGAGCGGCGGCTCCAGCGGGTCAATCAGAGCATTCGTAGCCGGTATCCGACCTGATGAGCCACGCCCGGCACGTAGCGAGGCCCGCGAGGGCGCCCAGCAGCGAGAGCCCCGCGCAGTCCGACACTCGCGCCTGTCACAAACCGGGGGCGCGGCGCGGCTTCTCCTTAGAACCAACCCCTAAGGAGCGAACCGTGATCTCCCCCCGCGAAGCACCTTCGTCAGCTGACGACCTGACGAAATGATCTCCGCGTGACCGCGGACATACGGCGCACCCGCGTCCGCGTGACCTGCGCGCGCGATTCCGCGCAGGTCGCGAACCTCGCCGGCCACACCAACTCGGGGAACGAGCCGATCCCGGCCGGACCTCACGCTTCGGGGATACGATCGCGCGCCGTGGGCTACGCGAAGAAGAACCTTCGAGACGTCCAGGACATGGCCCTCCAGTTCGGCTTCTCGAAGACTCAGGAGGCGCGGTTCCCGCGCCAGGACCTGGGCGCTGAACAGACCGGCATGAACTACCTCATCATCAAGCCCGGCCAACGCGAGGCGTTCGCCCATCGCCACCGCACGGCAGAGGAGATGTACGTCGTCCTCTCGGGCTCGGGGCGCGTAAAGCTCGACGACGAGCTGGTGGAGCTCGCGCCGCTCGACGCGGTCCGGGTCAGCCCCGGCGTCACGCGATCCTTCGAAGCCGGACCCGATGGTCTCCAAGTGCTCATCTTCGGCCCGCACGTCGAGGGGGACGGCGAGATGATCCCCCACTTTTGGGGCGAGTAGAGACCCGCCTGCCCGGCGTAGGCGCACCCGGCTTACGTCGCTTCCGTGATTCGGGCTGAGCGCTAGCGGGCTCGTCGGCGCTCCGCGGGCTCGCCGCCGGGGGGCGCCGACCAGGCGCGGAGGCGAGGCCGCCAGGCCGGCACCGAGCGCCGGTAAGCGGCGTACTCCTCGCCGTACCGCGCAGTCAGCGTCGGCTCCTCGTAGCCCCGTACGAAGACTGCGACCACGAGCCAGAACGCTCCCGCGTAGGCGAATAGCCACGGCCGCCCGAGGAGCAGCGCCTGTCCGACGATCGTGGCGAGGAGTGCGACGTACATCGGGTTGCGCACATGTCGGTACAGCCCGCCGACTACGAGCCGCTCCGTAGGTGCGATCGGCGCAGGCGTGCCGCGACCCTCGACGACGAAACGAGCGAACGAGTGCAGGAGGACGCCGGCCCCGGCGACGATGAGCCCGGCGCCGAGCACGGCAAGGAAGGCCGGCGGGCGCGATGAGCGCCAGCCCGTCAGCAGCCACGGAAGGTAACCGGCGACCACACCGGGCGCCGCCACGAGAAACACCGCGCTGCCAACAGCCGCCCCGAGTGTGCCCACGTCTTCAGCGTACGCCCCGCGCGGGCGGCCTCAGTCGCCGCTGAGGCCGTACGGCGCCAGGCCGTTGACGGCTATCGCCTAGGCGGAGCTGTAAGGCGCTCGTGACCGTGTTGTTGCCGGCCGGCGGTGAGCCGCAACTCGAGCGGGGAGAGGGTGCGGTCGATGGTCCGCCCCCGATCCAATCGCGCGCAGAGCGGCTGCTACGACTCCGGCCAGGCGTCGCTGCTTGTGCTGGGGGTCGTGAGCGCGGTGCTCGTCGGGGCCGCGCTGCTGTTCGCATTCGGCAACGCGCTCGGTGCCAAGGGGCGGTACCAGCGGGCGGCCGACCTCGCGGCGATCAGTGCCGCGCAGGTCATGCGCGACCTCTATCCGCGCCTCTTCGAGCCGCCGTTTATCGAGCCGGACGTCCCGAACCTCAGGCATCTAGGGATGCGCCCGACAGCCTCGGGCGCCGAGCCAGTACGCACGCGCGCTTCGCCCCGCACCCTCACCGTCACGCGTGTGGGCGCGAAGCCGGTTCCGCCGAAGCTCACGTCCCTCGCGCGCAGGCGCACGCCGTTCCGCTCGGCCCCTCTGACCGCGGCGGCCCCGGCGAGCTCGCGGTACTCCGCTTCTTCTATCCGGGCGCACGCGACCGCCGAGCTCATGCCACAAGCCGGCGGCGCTTTACTACCGGACCATGCGAGCGGCGGCGGTTACGACGGCCCGCTCGCGTACAGGCAAGGCCGATGCGGCCGGACGTCGCGCTCGCCTTCGACCGGCTCGCCGCGGCGGCGCGCGAGGAGGCTGGGCTCTTCATCAGCATCTCGAGCGGCTTTCGCTCCGACGCCGAGCAGGCGCGCCTGTTCGCCGCCCATCTCGACCCGAAGTGGGTCGCCCCGCCCGGCGAGAGCCTTCACCGCTACGCCACCGAGCTCGACCTCGGACCGCCTGCGGCGTATGGGTGGCTCGCTGCAAACGCCTCGAGGGTTCGGCTTTTGATGCGCTACGCGTGGGAGCCGTGGCACTAGGGGTTGCCGTTAGCCCACAAATACACCTACCGCCCGTCCGACAAAGCATCCACTGTCACGAGGCCGCTTCTGCGAAGAGTGTCGCAATCACGTGGAAGGAAAGCCCGGAGCGCTCCCGCGACCGCGTCGATCGGAGTGTCGCCTTCATGGGAGTCCAACCTCTGCGTCTCTCGGCTTGTGCCTACGCCGCGAGTGTCGCAACTACGCGAAAGGGAAGCGGCTCATCCGCGCGCGACGCGCGGGTCTTGGGTCGGTCGCCGAGGCGCAGGCGGTGTCCCGCGAATGCCGCGAATGGTGAGCATCGCTCGCACGAACGCGAGGGACCCGCGCTAGGCCACAGCCACCGCAAGCGGCATCAACAGATACTCCGCGAAGAAGAGCGCCCAGACGCGCAGATAGAAGCGAGTGAAGGCGACGCGGTCGGTCAGATCGACGCGCAGTGCGAGCCACAGCAGCACGGCGAGGCACGCAAGGTGACCCGCGACGAGGATGGCGGCCGACGCATCGTCCAAGAGCAGCGGCGCCGCGACGATCATCGCGAGGTAGGCGCCCGCCAGCGCGGTCATTCCCATGAGGAACGCGGCGCGGGCTCCGAGGCGGACCGTGAAGGTCGCGATGCGGTAGCGGCGATCCCCCTCGGCGTCCGGAATGTCCTTTAGCACCGCGATGGCGAAGGAGAAGGGCAGCACGAACAGGGTCAGGGCGACGACTGGCCCGGGAAGCTCGCTCAGGCCCGGCCGGCCTCCGAGCGTGGAGGCGAAGTGGAGGTACACCCCGACATTGACGACGGCCGCGCGGACGAGCGAAATGCTTGCTGCGGCGAGCGCGGGAAAGCGCTTGAGCCGGAAGGGCGGCGATGAGTAGGCCGTCCCGATCGCCAGCGCGGCTCCCACCGCGACCGTCTCGACCCAGCCCTGGGTCAGCGCCATGGCCAGCGCGAGGAGCCCGGACACGGTCACGAGCCACCATGCGGCCCGGACGCTCAGCAGCCCGGCCGGGAGCGGCAGGCCGGGCTTGTTGACCCGGTCGATCTCGACGTCCTCGCACTGGTTGATGCCGACGATGTAGAGGTTCACGAGCGCGCCGGCGACCAGCGTCAGCGCGAGGTCACCGAGACCGTTGCCGACGGCGGCGCCCGGGAGCGTCTCCGCGGCGATGGCGTAGATGCCGAAAATGCTTGTCGTGGTAACGATCAGCGTGTGCGGTCGCAAGAAGCGCCAGAGGGTGCGAGCCGCCGCGAGCGGCGAGGCCCGCCCCGCGACGGCGACCGCCAGCCCGGAGCCCTTCACGGGGACCGCCCCGGCGCTCGCCGCGCGCGCAGCTTCATGAAGATCCCTATGGGGATGAACAGGGCGCCGGCGAGCGAGCCGGCTGCGAAGCGGACAAGCCGCCGCACCGTCCAGGGCTCGTCGGCGCGTTCGGGGACAGTTTCGCTCCAACTGGGCGCAGGAGCGCCGCTCCGAGTGGCCCGACCGGCGACCGCCACCGCGTACGCGCCGTCACCCGCTGAGGCGGCCCATGGCGCGTCCACCGTTAGGACGCGGACGTCGGCGAAGCCCGCAGCCTCGAACCAACGGACGTAGTCGGCGCGGCTGGGAAACAGCATCCAGGCGTCCGCGAGCCAGCGAGCCGCGCGTCCTGACGGTGGCAGCGGGCCCGCCACCATCGCCAGGCCGCCAGGGCGCAGCACGCGGTGCGCCTCGCGGATCGCCCGCTCGGGGTCGGGCCAATACTCGATGCTGCCGCAGGAGACGTAGCGGTCGAAGGCATCGTCCGGGAATGGAAGGTCCTCGGCGTCGCCGAGCAGCTTGCGGCACGCCGCGAGCGCCGGCTTCGCCTGCGCGCGCCGCAGCTGGGCGGCGCTCTGGTCGAGCATCGTCACGCGTGCGGCGTCCACATGCTCGATGACACCCTCGGTGGCGAAGCCAGTGCCGGCGCCGACGTCGACCGTGTCGAGGCTGGGCTGGTCGAGCTGCGCCGCGGAGAGGGCGCGGGCCCGCATCGGGGGCGTCCAGAACAGCGGATTC
>JBKPBS010000132.1:0-17462 GCA_046726915.1 Actinomycetota bacterium | reverse complement strand
CGCCAACCTGTTCTACGAAGCGGTCGGCGACGAGCCGGCCGGCAAGGTGATCGTGCTCGCGTCGAACGGCTACACCGACACCTCGATGGGCGGGGGCACAAAGCTGCTGCGGCTCCATCAGAACGGGTGCGCCGGGGTGCTAACGGACGGCCGCCTGCGCGACTTCGACGAGCTTGCCCGCTACGACTTCGCGGCGTACTGCTCAGGTGAGGCGACTCGCTGGGGAGGGGATAGCTTGACGCCGTTTCAGGCAAATGTTCCAGTAGTCCTCCAGGGCGTAGGCGTGCTGCCTGGCCAGTACGTGTTCGCCGACTCCTCCGGCGCTGTGTTGATTCCGGACGGCCAGATCGACGAGGTGCTGGCCCAGGCACGCAAAGTCGAGGCCACGGATGCCGCCTCTCGCGACCAGATCGCCCGCGAGCATGTTCGCGTGAACGATCACCTCCGCTAGTAGCCCCCGCGCTTGTTCGACGCGCGGTGCTCCTTTCGAGCGAGCTCCGAGCCCGGAAGGACTGTTGAGTTTCGTCCGGAGCAGGCGCCTGGGACTTACTCCCCTAGTCCCGTCTCTTTCAGGGCGGCGGCATGAGTCTCAAACGGCTGCCACGCGATGATCTTGCCGTCGCGAAACCAGTAGGCCCCCGCGCTCTCGCCCTCGTGAGCGACTTCACCCGATTCGATCCACCGGAGCTCGATTCTCCCCAGCCCGACCACGGTGTCGCCTCCTGCTACGAAGCGCTCCGGGACGATGCGTGACTGCACGTTCTCATATCCCGCTTCAAACCAATCGCGCACCTGGTCGTGACCGCGCAGCCGAGGCCCGCCTGGAGTTTGGAGCTCAACCTCGGGGTCGTGTAGCGAGAGAAACTCGTCAACGTCGTCCCGCCCATTGAAGAGTTCGACCCATCGGCGCGCGACTGCGACGTTCTGTTGCGACATTGTCCGCACGCTATCGCTTGGGAATCTGATCGAGCGGTCATCCTGTAGCGGGAGCAGATGGCATCGATCCAAGTAAGGACTTCGCTGAGACCGGGACGCTCGGCTACCACCGCGACACGTGGTCGTCCAACATCTACGCCCAAACGAACTGGTGGACACCGATACTCCCGATCACCCGGGAACGCACGATTGCGCTGTACCCCGCCTACTGGTTACGCCCGCTCAGGAACACGAGTGCAACATGGGATCTCGAGCGGGTGCGGGAGATGCCGATCGTCCCAAGGCCGACGGAACCGGTGGACGCGGACTCGGAGCTACGCATCGTGATCGAGCCCGGGCATCACCTCGAGCGCCTCGCTGGCCGAGCTGGCGGAGACGCGGACATGAACTGAGCAACGCCTCGGCCGCCGGGCGCGGAGGGGCTGGGCCGGGGGCGGCGCTTAGCCCTGCCCGGCCTCCAGGAAGGCTTCGTAGCGCTTCACTTCGCGCTCCGCGCGGGCCTTCTCCTCGGAGTCGTCCTCGGCGCGCTCCAGCGCTTGCTGCGCTTCCTTGAGGCGGGACTCGAAGGCGCCGCGGTCCATTTCGTCGGGCGGGATCGCTTCCTCGACGAGCACGAGCGCCTGGTTGTCGGCCACCTGGAGGTAGCCCTCACCCTGGGCGAAGCGCACCACGTCGGAGTCGGACTTGTAGAGGCGGAGCTCGGTCGGCTCGAGGATGGCCATCAGCGGTGCGTGGCGGGCTCTGATTCCGATCGAGCCGGTTGTGGTGCGGGTGGAGACCATCTCCACCTCGTCGGCGAAGACCTGGCCCTCCGGGGTCAGGACCTCGACTTTGAACGAGGAGGGCATCAGCCCTTCTCGTCCTCGTCGGCGTCGTCGGCCTTGCCCTGCTCCTCGCGGCCCGACTCCTCACCGCCGCCGCTCGACTGGCCGGTGGCTTCCGAGTCGCCCTCGCCTTCGGCCTCCTCCGACTCCCTCTCTTCCTTCTGCTCCGCACGCCCACCGCGGGCTGCCTCCACCACCTCGTCAATGGTCCCCTTCAGCAGGAACGCGCGCTCCGGAATGTCGTCGTGCTTGCCCTCGAGGATCTCCTTGAAGGAGGCCACGGTCTGCTCCACGGGCACGTACTTGCCCTCCAGCCCGGTGAAGGCAGTCGCTACGAAGAACGGCTGGGACAGGAAACGCTCGATCTTGCGGGCGCGCTGGACCGTCAGCCTGTCCTCGTCGGACAGCTCCTCGATTCCGAGGATGGCGATGATGTCCTGGAGCTCCTTGTAGCGCTGCAGGATCTCGCGGACCTGGTTGGCCACCGCGAAGTGCTCCTCGCCCACGATGTCCGGCTTCAGGATCGTCGACGTCGAGTCGAGTGGGTCGACCGCCGGGTAGATCCCCTTCTCCGAGATCGCGCGCGACAGCACCGTCGTCGCGTTCAGGTGCGCGAACACCGACGCCGGCGCGGGGTCGGTCAGGTCGTCGGCCGGCACGTAGATCGCCTGGACCGAGGTGACCGAACCCTGCCTCGTGGACGTGATCCGCTCCTGGAGCTGGCCCATCTCCGTCTCGAGCGTCGGCTGGTAGCCCACCTGCGACGGCATCCGCCCGAGCAGCGCCGACACCTCCGACCCCGCCTGC
The DNA here is from genome assembly GCA_046726915.1 of Actinomycetota bacterium. Classification (GTDB taxonomy): domain Bacteria; phylum Actinomycetota; class Thermoleophilia; order Solirubrobacterales; family Thermoleophilaceae; genus JACVRW01. The sequence continues at coordinate 14,895 of JBKPBS010000132.1, read as the reverse complement.
ACGAACCGGAAGATGTTGTCGATGAAGAGCAGCACGTCCTGCCCGCCCTCCTCGCGGAAGTACTCGGCCATGGTCAGACCGGAGAGCGCCACGCGCATGCGCGCGCCGGGCGGCTCGTTCATCTGGCCGAAGACGAGCACGGTCCGGTCGATCACGCCGGACTCCTTCATCTCGAGCCAGAGGTCGTTGCCCTCGCGCGAGCGCTCGCCCACGCCGCAGAACGCCGACAGGCCCTCGTGCTCCTCCGCGATGTTCCGGATCAGCTCCTGGATGAGCACCGTCTTGCCCACACCCGCGCCGCCGAACAGGCCGACCTTGCCGCCCTTGGCGTAGGGAGCGAGCAGGTCAATGACCTTGATGCCGGTCTCGAGGATCTCGCGCGTCGGGGTCAAGTCCTCGACGCTGGGCGCAGGCCGGTGGATCGGCCAGCGCTCCTCGGTCTCCACGTCGCCGCCCTCGTCGATGGGCTCGCCGAGCAGGTTGAAGATGCGGCCGAGCGTGTCCCTGCCGACCGGCACCGTGATCGGCCCGCCGGTGTCGCGGACCTTGGTGCCGCGCGCGAGACCGTCGGTGGCGTCCATGGCGACCGCTCGGACCCGGTCGTCACCGAGGTGCTGCTGCACCTCCAGCACGAGCCGGCCGGTGCCCGCCTCGTCCTCGCGCTCCTCGTCGCCGTAGCGCTCGAGCTCTACCTCGAGGGCGTTGTAGATCTCGGGCAGCTCATCGGGGAACGCGACCTCGATCACGACACCCTGGATCTCCTCTACGGTGCCGACGTTTCCGTCCCCGTTCTTCCGCTGCTCCTGCTGCTCTGACTTGGTTGCCGCTTCCATCAAATCTCCTTGGATTCCCTATCGAAGTCCCTCTGCACCGGCGACGACCTCCATGATCTCCTGCGTAATCTCCGCCTGCCGCTGGCGGTTCGCGGCGAGCGTGAGGTCGTCGATCAGCTCGGCGGCGTTATCGGATGCGTTGCGCATGGCGCTCATGCGGGCGCCGTGCTCTGAAGCCGTCGACTCGAGCATCGCCCGGTAGATCGAGATCTCCACGTAGTCGGGAACCAGCCGGGCGAGGATCTCCTCGGGGTCGGGCTCGTAGATCCAGAGGGCGCGCGAGTGGATGCTCTCCTCGGGGTCAGACCCCTCCGAGCTCGAGGAGGGATCGTCCTCATCTTGGGTCTGACCCTGTGCAATCACGTCCGCCTGCTGCAACGGCAGCAGCGTCTCGTGGCGAACCTCCTGGTTCACGGGCGAGATGTAGCCGTTGTAGAAGACCTCGACGCGGTCGACCTTGCCGTCCACGTAAGCGGCGGCGAGCCCGTCGGCCACGCGGCGGGCGTCGGCGAAGGCCGGCCGGTCGGTGAAGCCGGTCCAGGACCCGCCGACCTCCAGCCCGCGGAACTCGAGCGACGAGACGCCGCGGCGGCCCACCGCGTACCAGAGGACCTCCTCCCCCTCCCCGTGCAGGTCGCGCATGCGCTGGTTGCCGGCGCGCAGGATCTGGGAGTTGAACGGGCCAGCCAGACCGCGGTCGCCCGTGATCAGCAGCACGCCGACCGTGTTGACCTCCTCCTTCTCCTGGAGGATCGGCAGGTTCGGGATGTTCTCGGCGGCCTGGGCGGCGCGCGCGGTCATCCGCCGGAGCGCGTCCGCGTACGGGCGCAGCGCCTCGATCCGCTGCTCGGCCTTCCGCAGGCGCGCGGCGGAGATCATCTCCATCGCGCGCGTGATCTTGCGGATGTTCTTGACCGATGAGATGCGGCCGCGGATGTCCTTCAGGTTCGCCACGTGCGTCTAGGCCTTGGCCGTCTCCTGTTCCTGGGTCTCGGCCTCCTGGTCGCCGGACTCCTCGTCCGTGTCCTGCTCGTCTTCGGAGCCGGCCCCATCCCCGGAGGCCGTGGTGCGGCCCTCCTCGGTGCGGGCCTCCCTCTCGCGCTCCTCCTCGGACTTGATGCGGTCCGACTCGCCCTCCTCGATCGGGGTGCCCTCCTCGTCGAAGTCGCAGCCGAAGTCGTCGATCGCCTCGGCGATCGCGTCGCCCAGCTCGGCCTCGATCGAGTCGTCCCAGTCGCCGTCCGCGACCTTGCCCATCAGCTCGTCGTTCTCGGAGTGCAGGCGCTGGAGCAGGGCCTCGTGGAACTCCTGCACGCGCTCGACCTTGATGCGGTCGAGGTAGCCGCCGGTGCCCGAGTAGATCGCGGCCACCTGGTCCTCGATCTGCCACGGGTCGCGCTCGTCCTGGTTCAGCGCCTCGACGAGCCGCGCGCCGCGGTTCAGCGTGGCCTGCGTGTCGGCGTCGAGGTCCGAGCCGAACTGGGCGAACGCCTCGAGCTCGCGGTACTGCGACAGCTCGAGCCGCAGCTTGCCGGCCACCTTCCGCATCGGCGTGGTCTGCGCCGAGCCGCCCACGCGCGACACCGAGATGCCCACGTTGATCGCCGGCCGCACTCCCGAGCGGAACAGGTCCGCCTCCAGGAAGATCTGTCCGTCGGTGATCGAGATGACGTTGGTCGGGATGTACGCCGACACGTCGCCCGCCTGGGTCTCGATGATCGGCAGCGCCGTGAACGAGCCGCCGCCCAGGTCGTCGGACAGCTTCACCGACCGCTCCAAGAGGCGCGAGTGCAGGTAGAAGACGTCGCCCGGGTACGCCTCGCGGCCTGGCGGGCGACGGAGCAGCAGCGACATCTGCCGGTACGCGTACGCGTGCTTCGTCAGGTCGTCATAGATCGCGAGCGAGTGCTGGCCGTTGTAGAGGAAGTGCTCGGCGATCGCCGCGCCCGCGTAGGGGGCGAGGAACTTGATCGGCGCGGCCTCGTCAGCCGGCGCTGCCACGATCACGGTGTTGTCGAGCGCGCCGTGGTCGTCGAGCTGCTGCGCCACATCGACCACCGTGGACATGCGCTGCCCGATCGCGACGTAGACGCAGAACAGGTCCTTGTCCTTGTTGTTGATGATCGTGTCGACGCAGATCGACGTCTTGCCGGTCTGCCGGTCGCCGATGATCAGCTCGCGCTGGCCGCGGCCGACGTTCGTCATCGCGTCGATCGGCTTGATGCCGGTCATCATCGGTTCCTTCACCGGCTGCCGCGACACCACGCCCGGCGCCTTGAACTCCGCCGGGCGCGTCTTGTCGGTGTCGATGTCGCCCTTGCCGTCGAGCGGGCGGCCGAGCGGGTCCACTATGCGGCCGAGCAGCTCGTCGCCCACCGGCACCTCGAGCAGGCGGCCGGTGCGCTTCACCTGGTCGCCCTCCTCGATCTCGTCCCATTCGCCGAACAGCACCGCGCCGACGTTGTCGGACTCGAGGTTCAGCGCCAGGCCCGTCACGTCGTGCGGCAGCTCCAGGAGCTCCATCGACATGCAGTTGTCGAGGCCGTGAACGCGCGAGATGCCGTCCGCCACGGACAGCACCGTGCCCACCTCGGAGAGGTCGGCGCCGCCGTCCTCGAGGCCCTCGATGCGGCTCTTGAGGATGCTGGTGATCTCGTCTGGCTTGATCTGCACTCGAAACTCTCCTTAGGCCGCCTTGGCCACCTGCTTGCGTAGTCGTTCAAGTCTGTTGCGGACGGTCCCGTCGAGGACCATGTTCCCGACGCGGACCATCAAACCCCCGAGCACGTCGGGGTCCACGTTCGACGACAGCTCGACCTTGCGTCCCGTTTGGTCCTGGATGCGCTTGCCGATCTCCTCCACGAGGCCCTCGTCCAGCTCGACCGCGCTCGTCACCGTCACCGGCAGAAGCTTGTTCTCCTCGGCCCAGAGGGCGTCGAACTCGCGCCTGATCCGGAACAGCGCGGGCATCCGGTGGCGCTCCGCGAGCAGCTCGAGGAAGTTCACGATGCGCTCGTCCGCGTCGCTCACGACCTTGCGCACGCCGTCGCGCTTCTCCTCGGACGAGAAGTAGGGCGAGAAGAGGAACACCTGCAGTGTGCGGTCATCCGACAGCGCCTCGGCGAACTCGCCCAGCTCGTCGTGGACACGGTCGAGCACGTCGTGCTCCTTCGCGACCTCGAACAGCGAGCGGGCGTACACCTCGGCGATCGCCTCCATGCGCTAGCGCCCGTTCCCTTCCGAGCCGGCGAGCTCCGAGAAGTCGACCTCCGAGAGCGCCTCCTCGATCAGGCGGCGGTGGTCCTCATCCGTGAGCGACTTGCGCGTGATCTTCTCCGTCGCGATCACGGTGAGGTTCGCGACCTCCTTGCGGAGCTCATCGAGCGCGCGGCGGGTCTCGTGCTCGATGTCCCGGCGCGCCGCGGCAAGCAGCTCCTCGCGCTGCTTCGAGGCCGCGACCTTCGTCTCGTCGGCGAGGTTGTCGGCGGCCTTGCGGGCGCGCACCACGATGTCCTCCGCCTGCTCACGTGCCTCACGCAGCCGCGCGCGGTACTCGTCGAGCAGCTCGTCGGCCTCCTGCTTGGCCCGGTTCGCGGCCTCGATCGACTCCTCGATCGACCGGCGACGACGATCGAGCGCCTCGGCGATGCGCGGGAACGCGAGCTTGTTGAGCAGGAGGAGCGTGATGCCGAAGGCGAGCAGCGCCCAGAGCATCAGCCCGAGCTCCGGGCTGACGAGGAAGTTGCCGCCTCCACCCTCTTCGGCTGCGAACAGAACGTTCATCGCCTAGAGGAAGAACGCGATCAGGCCGAAGATGAACGCGTAGAAGACGATCGCCTCGGTGAGCGCGAACCCGAGCCACTGGATGCTCGTGATCTCCTCGCGCATCTCGGGCTGACGGGTCACCGACTCGATCACCTTGCCGAAGATGTAACCGACGCCGATGCCGGGGCCGATCGTGCCGAGGCCGGCGCCCACGCCGAGGGCGACCGCCTTGAGGCCGTCCGTGGGGTCGGCCGCCTGGGCGATAGGAATCAGGGCTGCTAGGTCCATGGGTCCTCCTTGTGGTCCCTCAGTGGCCTCCGGCGCTTGCCTCGCCGAAGTAGATGGATGTGAGCGTGGCGAAGATGAAGGCCTGCAGCGTGGCGATCAGGCCGACCTCGAAGATGAAGAAGGCGATCGCGACCGGCAGCGTGATCCAGCCGAGCGCCGCGATCCCGAGCAGGACGGCGAGCCCGCCTCCCATGAACAGGATCAGCAGGTGGCCGGCGAGGATGTTCGCGAACAGTCGGACGGAGAGCGAGATGATCCGGACGAACTGCGAGATTACCTCGATGATGAAGATCGGAATAGCAGCGCCTCCGCTGACGCCGGCGGGCAGCCAGCCCTTGAGGTACTTGATCAGGCCGTGCCGCCTGATTCCCTCGACCTGGTAGAGCGTGAACACCGTGAGCGTGAGCACCAGCGGGACCGACAGGTTCGCCGTCGCGGCGTAGAGCGCGAACGCCGGGAAGTCGATCCCAAGGATGTTGATCTTCTCGTGCGATGTAGGCAGCGGGATATAGCCGAGCATGTTCGAGAACCAGATGAAGAAGAACAGCGTGGCTACGAACGGGAAGTACTTCGCCGCGGTCTCGCCGGGCATGTTCCCCTTCGAGATCTGCGTGTAGGTGAGGTCGTAGGCGCCCTCCACGATCGTCTGCACGCGATTGGGGCGGTCCTGCATCCGCCGGGCGATGTAGATCATCACGGCCGACGTCAGGATGCACGCGAGCAGCAGGTACAGCACGGCCTTGTTGAACGACAGGTTGAGGCCGCCGATGTGGATCGGGATCCAGTCGTGGAGCTTGAACTCGTCCTGCGGCTTGAACTCGTCGTTCTTGCCCTCGCTGCCGAAGGCGACGTACAGCAGGAGGGCGATGCCGATGTAGGCCGCGACTCCGATCCAGACCTTGGCCTTGCGGGTCACGACTTCTTCTCCCCGAACGGCCGCGTGAGCATCTGGCTCGTGAAGTAGAAGGTGAAGAGCGTGATGGCGAGGATGGCCGCCGACAGGCCGGCCTCGCGCTCCGACAGCCCCACGATGAAGATTGAGCCGGCCACGATCCAGCCGCGAGCGATCATGCTGCCGGTGAGGAGGCCGGCGACCGTGCGCGGGTCGTCCGACGCCCGCGCGCGCTTCTCGATGCCGTACTGGATCGCCCGCTGAAGGGTCCAGCCGACCGCCGCGCCGACCCAGCCGAGCAGCGGCAGATCCGCCGCGACGAAGATCGGCAGCGCCAGGATGAGGACAGCGAAATCGAGATACCGCAACACGCGCAATGGCATGGGGGTATCGGATGCTTTCAAAGCGAGCGTCGTCAAGAGTTGTCCAGGGAGAGCGATGGGGCGGGCGGCGCTTGAGTGCTCTCTACCCGGGCGTCGAAGGGTACATGTTTCGAGGACTTTGTGACTACTTTGTGACACTTGGCTCGCGGGCGGCCGCGAGCTCCTCGATTTCCCTCGAGAGGCGGGTCATGCCGAGCGCGCCTGCGGACGCCGTCGCGCGCTCGATCAGGTCGCGGGCGCGCGAACGGTCCTCGGCGCGGGCGCGCGTGAGCAGCATTCGGGCGTGCTCGTGGTCCGTGTGCGCGCACATCGGCGGCGAGCGCATCTGCTCGTGCATCGCCCGGGCGGCCTCGAAGTGGCGCTCGGCCTCGTCCCAGCGCTCGGCCGTCGCCGCGAGCTGCCCGAGGAAGAGCTCGACCGAGCCGACGTAGAGGATCCCGAGCCCGATCACCACGTTCAGCCGCGCGTACGGCAGCAGCTGCTCGTGCAGCACCGCGGCGCGGGCGCCGTCGGCGAGCCGGGCGCACGCGCGTCCGGCGAAGGCCGCGCTCGTCAGCCAGTTGCCGTCACGGGGAAGTCCGGCGAAGTCGTCCTCGGCGAGCGTCTCGAACTCCGCGCGGCACTCGGTGGAGCGCCCGATCTCGGCGTATAGGGCGGCCAGCGCGCAGCGCCACGCGGGCACCGTGGGATACAGGTCCGCGCCTGCGGCCATGAGCTCCTCGAGCTCGCCGAGCCTCCCCTGCTCGCTTCGCAGCCCGTACATCTGGATCGCCCAGCTCTGGCTCGCGCTCTGGTCGTGCACCTGAGGGTTGAAGGAAAGCGCCGTCGAGATCAGGTCCTCGACGCTGTCGTAGCGGCCGTCGACCATCGCGAGCATGGCGAGGCTGTGCGTGGCGTACCAGCGGTGCGCGGGCTGCCGGATCGACTCCGCCCAGTGCACGCACGTCTCGATCGCATCGTCCAGGGCAGGGCGGTCCCCGAGCACGAGCAGGTCGGTGATCCTCCAACCCAGCCCGGCTAGGCCCCGTTCGCGGTCCCCCGAGCTCTCAGCGAGGCGAACGACCTCGTCCGCCACGGCGAGCTGCTCGCGGACGGCGTCCGGGCCCCACATCGCCGCATGGCGGGCGGCGAGCGTGTAGAGCACCGTCTCGGGATCGGCGGAGGCCCGCGCCATCTCGACGGCGCGCGCGCTCATCTCCATGCCGTGCTCGCGCTCGGCGGTCCAGTAGAGCTGCATGGCGCGCTGCGCGAGCACCCGCGCGCGGAGCACGCCCTCCTGCGGCAGGGCGTCGAGGGCCCGCTCAAGCAGGTCGACCATCCGCTCGTCGGTCACTCCCACCGACAGCCACCAGAGCCCGCCGAGCACGTCGGTGCCGTAACCCAGGGCGGCGAGGGCGAGCCGCGGCGGCGAGCCGAAACGCTCCGCCAGGTCGGCGGCCTCCTCGAAATGGGCGCGGGCCCGGGTTCCGGTTCCGGAGCGGGCCTCGGCGGCGCCCAGGGCGAGCAGCAGGTCGCAGCGCTGGTAGTCGGTCGGATTGTCCGTGAGCTCGAGGCAGGTGAGCGCCGCCTCGTATTGCCGCGCTGCGTCCTCGTAGGCCAGCTGCTCGAGCGCGCGATCGCCGGCGGCGGTCGCGTAGCGCACCGCCTCGTCGGCGTCGCCCCGAACGGCCGCGCGGACGAAGTGGTGCGCCAGCTCACCCAGGTACGGGTCGAGATCGCGGGCATGAATCGCCGCCAGCGCCTCGCCGACGCGCTTGTGAAGCCGCACCCGGCGCGTCTGGCTGAGCGCGTCGTAGACCGTCTCCCTGACGAGCGCGTGCTTGAACGTGAACCGGCCGGGTGTGCCGGGCTCGTCGGCGACCAGGTCCGCGGCGAGCGCGTCGTCGAGAGCGCCGATCAGCGCATCCTCGCCCAGTCCCGACAGCCGCTCGAGCACATCCACACCGAAGCGCCGCCCCACGACCGCCGCGATCGCCAGCACGTGGTTTGCGTTCTCGCCCAGCCGGGCGAGCCGCCGGCCGACGACGTCCTTGACGCCCTCCGGAACTCCAATTCGCTCGAGTGCGCCGCTCGTCATGCGCTCCTCCACCGATCCGGACTCGGCGAGGTGCCTCAGGACCTCCTCGGCGAAGAACGGGTTGCCCTCGGTCTCGTCGTAGAGGGCGTGGACGAAGCTCTCCGGTCCGCTCGACCCGGTCACGCCGGCGACCAAGCCGCCCAGCTCCTCCGGGGCGAGGCCGTCGAGCACGATCCGCTCGAAGGGATGCTCGCGGCGGAGATCCCCGAGCGCCTCGGCGAGCGGGTGGCCGGCGTGGACGTCCGTACTCCGGTACGTCGCGACGATCAGGAGCGGATTTGGCTGGGATGACCTCAGCACGTGCTGGAGGAGCAGGAGCGAAGGCGCGTCGGCCCAGTGGAGGTCGTCGATCACGAGCAGCGCACCCGGCGGGCGCGCCAGCTGCACGGCGACTGCCTCGAACAGCGAGTAGCGGTCGCCCTCTGCGGCGTCGACGAGCTCCGCGAAGCGCGCAAAGCCGAGCGCCTCGGCGAACGGCTGATAGGGCGCCAGCGGCTCGGGGTAGGCGCGGCCATAGAGGACGCGCCCTCCCGCCTCGTGCACGGTCGAGGCAAGCTCGGCGGCCAGACGGGTCTTCCCGATGCCCGCCTCGCCCGCGATCAGCCACAGCTTCGGAGCCCCCGGGCTCGCCTCCGCCCACGCGGCGCCGAGGCGCTCGAGGAGCTCCGTCCGGCCGACGAACGGGGGGCCGCGTCGCGGGGCGAGTGCGGGTGGAAGCGCCTCGGCGAGGGCGCGGGCGGGCGGCTCCGGCCGAGCGGCGTCGGCGGCCGGCCCGGAGTCGTGCCGCACGGCCTCGATCAGCTCACGGGTCTGCGCCGAAGGCGCCACGTGCAGCTCACGCGCGAGCCGCTCCCGCAGCTGCTCGAACGCCGCGATCGCGGCCGCGCGGTCGCCCGCCGCCGCGAGCCTCCGGATCAGCTCGCGGTGGGCGTCCTCCGAAAGCGGGTCGTGCGCGGCGAGCCGGCGCGTCCAGCGGGTGGCCGCCGCCAGGTCGCCGGCCTCCTCGGCGCCCTCCGCGAGGCGTGCGTAGGCCGCCATCAGCCGATCCCGATGCTCGTCACGCGCGGCGTACACCCAGTCGTCGTCCAGGCCGGGCAGGAGCTCGCCCTCCCCGAGCTCGACGGCGCGCTCGCAGTCCCCGGCCTGGTGGAGCGCCACGAACTCCACGGCGTCCACCCAGACCTCCCCGTCGCCCGGGAACCCGATCGAGTCGCGGGTCGTAACCAGGTGTGCTCCGGCCGCCGATCCCAGCTCGTTGCGCAGCGTCATCAGTGCGCTGCGCAGGTTCGTGCGCGCGCTCGCGTCGAGCATGTCGGGCCAGAAGCGGGCAGCGAGCTCGCCGCGGGCGTGCTGACCGGGATGCAGTGCCAGCCAGGCCAGCAGCGAGCGGGCACGACGGCTGGCCGGCGGGGGAATGCCGCTGCCGTCCACCTCGAGCGCCAGCTCGCCGATCAGGCGGACGCGCAGCATTAGCCCAATCTACTCCCGAAACCGCGCTTTCACGCGCCTTTCACGCTCGTTCCACGGTCGCCTCACGGGCCGCTGGGAGGCTGGCCGGGCGATATGGGAACCGCCGCAGACAGCACCTGGAACGCCCAGCTCGAGATGCACGCGCCGGCCGAGGACGTGCTCGCCGTGCTCACCGACCCGGAGCACTGCGGCCGATGGTCGCCGATCGACTTCGAGGTCGAGGAGCTTGACGGCAGGCGGCTCGTCGAAGGCAGCCGCGCGCGCGTGGTCGGGAAGCTCGCCGGCGCCCGGGTGTCGTTCGATGTCGAGGTCTTCGAGGGCGGGCCTGACCGGCTCGTCCTGCGCGCGTCCGGCCCGCTTGTGCTGGACGTGGACTACCGGCTCGCGGCCGCGGCCGGCGGGTCGACCGACGTGACGGCATCCGTGACCCTGGCCCGTGGCCGCGGCCTGGTGGGTCGCGTGCTCGAGCCGGCCACGCGGGCGCTGCTCGCTGGAGGCGCACTTCAGAGCGCTGTCGCGCGTATAGCGCTAGCCGTCGAAACGCAGCAGGAAGCGCCGGCACTCGCCGCGTGAACCCGCAACTCAATTCCAAGGAGGAAGCCGTGTCAGTCATCGCAGCCGCGACGTACGCCGAAGGTCCGGAGCTTGTTCCGGTCCCGGCACCCGCCGTCTCCGCCACCCAGATCAGCCGCCGCTACGGGAAGGGCGAGTCCGCTGTGGACGCGCTGCGCGGGGTCTCGCTCGAGGTTCCCGCCGGCCAGTTCACGGCCGTCATGGGGCCCTCGGGCTCCGGCAAGTCGACGCTCATGCACATTCTCGCCGGGCTGGACCGCCCTACAGAGGGAACGGTCGCGATCGAGGACCGTGAGATCACCACCATGGGCGACCGCGAGCTGACCCTCCTCCGCCGCCGCCACGTGGGCTTCGTCTTCCAGTTCTTCAACCTGCTCCCGGTCCTGTCGGCCGAGGAGAACATCGCGCTGCCACTCTCGCTGGCCGGCAAGAAGCCGGATCCGGAGTGGCTCGAGGAGCTGCTCGACAAGGTCGGGCTCGCGGACCGCCGCCGGCACCGGCCGGCCGAGCTCTCGGGCGGCCAGCAGCAGCGCGTGGCGATCGGCCGTGCGCTCATCACCCGGCCCACCGTGCTGTTCGCCGACGAGCCGACGGGCAACCTCGACTCGCACACCGGGGCGGACATCCTCGACCTGCTGCGGCAGTCGGTGGACGACTACGGCCAGACGACGGTGATGGTCACGCACGACTCGCGTGCCGCGACCACGGCCGACAGGGTCCTGTTCATCGCCGACGGGGAGGTCGTCAACGACTTCGAGCCGCTCAGCGAGTTCGAGGTCCTGGCCGCGATGAAGGAGGTGACGGGCCGATGATCCGCACCGCCGTCAAGGGCATGATGGCGCGCAAGCTGCGCACCATCCTCACGAGCCTCGCAATCGTGATGGGCGTCGGCATGGTCACCGCGGCGTACGTCCTCACCGACACCTGGCAGGGCGCGGCCGACAAGCTCTCGACCGCCGCCTACGACAACGTCGGCGCGGTCGTGTCCACGCGGGCGGCCTTCGACGTGAGCTCCGACGCATCGGGTGGCAAGCGGCCGCCCCTGCCGGAGTCGGTGCTCGCCGACGTGCGCGCCGTCCCCGAGGTCGGGGTGGCTGTCGGCGACGTGTCCGACCAGGTCCGCCTCGTCGGCGCCGACGGCAAGGCCATCGGCGGAGACGGCGGCGCCCCCTCGTTCGCCGAGGGGGTGGACACACGCACTCCGGGCGCCGCCGCGCTCAGCCCGTTCGAGCTGAAGTCGGGGCGCTTCCCGCGCGCCGACCGCGAGGTGGCCATCGACGCGGCCACGGCGAAGAAGGAGCACCTGTCCGTGGGGCAGCTGGTCGGCGTCTCGGGTCACGGCTCCGCGGAGCGCTTCAGGATCGTCGGGACGGCGACGTTCGGGTCCGTTGAGTCGATCGGCGGCGCCACAGCAGCGATCTTCGAGCTGCATCAGGCCCAGGCGCTCACCGGCAAGCGCGGCAAGCTGGACTCGATTCTCGTTGGCGCGCGCGAGGGAGTGTCCGACGCGGAGCTGAGGCAGGCGATCGCGCCGGTGCTCCCGCACGGGCTCACAGTCGAGAGCGCCCAGGACGATGACCGCTTCGGCCTCGACGGATTGAAGGAGGGGCTCGGCATCTTCCAGAAGCTCCTCGTTGGCTTCGGCTTCGTCGCGCTGTTCGTGGGTGGCTTCGTGATCTTCAACACCCTGGCGATCACGGTCGCTCAGCGGAGCCGCGACTTCGCCCTCCTGCGCACCATCGGCGCGTCGCGGCGACAGGTGCTCGGCTCCGTGGTGCTGGAGGCCGCGGTGACCGGCCTGGTGGCCTCGGCCATCGGGATCGCGTTCGGGTTCGGGCTTACGCAGGGCCTGAGCGCCGCCTTCCATGCGATGAACATCGACCTGCCCGAGAGCGACACGGTGCTCGCAAACCGGACGCTGATCGTCTCGCTCCTGTTCGGTGCGGGCGTCACCACGGCGGCCGGGGTCATCCCAGCGGTGCGCGCGACGCGGGTCGAGCCGGTCGTGGCGCTGCGCGAGGGCGCGGTGAGCTCGCAGCGGCGATCGCGCCGCATACCGATCGCCGGCGGGATCATCTCCGCCCTCGGCGTCGGAGCGCTCGTCTACGGCATGTTCGCGGGCGGCGTGAGCGACGAGGGACGGCTCGTCTCGATCGGCATCGGCACGGTGATCCTGTTTGTCGGCGTCGCCATGTTCTCGTCGCGGCTCGTCCGGCCGCTGGCCTCTGTCGTCGGGCGCCCCGCCGAGCGGATCGGCCGGGCGGCGGGCCGGCTCGCCCGCGAGAACGCGATGCGCAATCCGGGCCGGACGGCGGCCACCGCCGCCGCGCTGATGATCGGGATCGCGCTCGTGACCTTCGTGGCGATCATCGGCCAGGGCCTGCGGACGTCGTTCTCGGCGTCCTGGGACAAGCAGCTCTCGACGGACTACGTGGTCACTGCGAAGGACGGCTGGACGCCGATCCCGAACCGGACCGCCAGCGCGCTGGCGGCTACGCCGGGCGTCGAGGCCGTCACCACCGTCCACGAGGACCAGGCTCGGGCGTTCGGTGAGGTGATGACCGTCAGCGGCGTCGAGCCGCGGACGGTGCAGAGCGCGCTCCGGTTCCACTGGAAGGCCGGGCCCGGCACGGACCTGCAGGCACTCGGCGGCAACGGGGCGATCGTGACCGAGAGGTTCGCCGAGGAACACGACCTGTCGCGCGGCGAGCACTTCCGGATGACGAGTCCGTCGGGCAAGCGGCTCGACCTGCGGGTCGCGGGCATCGACGACCGGCCTAGGTTCAATCCGCTCGAGCTCGCGGACGTGAGCATTGGGAGCCGGCTGTTCTCGCGCAGCTTCCAGGAGCGCGACCCGCGGCTCGTGTTCGTGAGGCTCGATCCGAGCGATCCGGCGTCGAGGCACTCGCTCCAGCAGGCCGTCGAGCACTACCCGGGCGCCTACCTGCGTACGAGTGACGAGTACGAGGAGCTGAACCAGAGCTGGATCGACGGCCTCGTCGGCATCCTCTACGCGCTGCTCGGCCTGTCCGTAATCGTGAGCCTGTTCGGCATCGTCAACACGCTGGCGCTCGCGGTGCTGGAGCGGACGCGCGAGCTCGGCACGCTGCGCGCGGTCGGGATGACGAGGCGCCAGGTCAGGCGCATGATGCGCCACGAGAGCATCATCGTGGCGCTCATCGGCGCGGTGCTTGGCATGGCCGTGGGGCTCGTGTTGGCCGCCCTCGTGACACGGTCGCTGTCGGGCGAGGGGCTCGAGTTCTCGATCCCAGCCGGCACGCTCGTGGCGTTCCTGGTGGTGGCGATAGTGGCCGGCCTGCTGGCCGCGATCCTGCCGGCCCGGCGCGCGTCGCGGCTCAACATCCTGGAGGCGCTCGCGTACGAATAAGGGACGAAGCCCGGGCCGCGTCACGCCGTCGAGGCGACGCGGCCCGGGCTTTGACGTTCGCTTGGATCTGCCGAAGTAGAGAGGGTGCGCCGCGTCGCATTCCTTGCTGTCGGCCTCGTGCTGCTCGTCCCGCCCGCCGCCGCGGGCGCCGCGAGCTTCCTCCCGCCCGCCGAGAAGGTCTACTGGGGCGGGCAGGGCGGCTACAGCCAGGCGCACATCCGCGACTTCGCCCAGCAGTCGGGCAAGCACCCGGCGGTCTTCAACTACTTCATCTCCTGGGACGCGAGCGAGTCGAGCTTCCACTGGCTGTCCTACCGGCTGGCCGACGCGCGCGCTCAGGACACCGCCGCGATGCTGTCGGTCGCCCCCGAGGACACCGGGCTAAGCCCGCGCGACCTCGCGCAGGGCAAGGGCGACGCCTTCCTCGTGGGGCTCAACCGGCTGCTCGCCGAGCACGGCGAGGTGACCTTCCTGCGTCCGCTCTCGGAGATGAACAACGCGAACAACCCGTACGCGCCATACGACCTCTCAGGGCGGTCGCGGGGGTCCGCGAACAGCGTCGGCCAGCTGAAGAACGTATGGCGGCGGGTGGCGCTGATCACTCGCGGTGGCGCCGTCACAGACATCGACGCGCAGCTGCGCCGGCTGCACATGCCGCCGGTCCGCACAGCCGCCGGCGCGCTGCCGCGCTCGGCGGTGGCGCTCATGTGGGTGCCGCTCTCCTTCGGGAACCCGGAGATCGCGAAGAACCATCCGCGCAACTTCTGGCCCGGCGCGCAGTACGTCGACTGGGTCGGCACCACCTGGTACTCGCCCTACAAGTCGAGCCGGGCGATGGACAGCTTCTACAGCTACCCGCTCTGGCGGGGGAAGCCATTCGCGTTCGCGGAGTGGGGCGTCTGGGGACGCGACGACCCCGCCTTCGTCCGTCAGTTCTTCGGCTTCGTGAAGACGCACCCGCGCGTGCGGATGGCCGTGTACTACCAGTCCGCGTTGCTCAAGCCGGAGTTCAGGCTGTCCGCGCACCCCAGCAGCCGAGCGGTCCTGCGGCAGGCGATGCGCTGGCCGCGGCTGACCGGCGTTGCGCCGTAGCTGCGGGGCTAGGTGAGCTGCTCGCGCACTTAGTGGACGGTTGAGGGGAGACGTCCGGCCTCCAGCGGAAGGTGCGGGCTGCGACGACAGACCCTCCGTCGGAGACCGGACCTGACAGTCGGTAGGTGCCGGGG
>JBKPBS010000131.1:0-5645 GCA_046726915.1 Actinomycetota bacterium | reverse complement strand
AGGCGCTCGAGCGTCGCGGCGTCGACGTCGCCACGGATGACGATGCTGTAGCGCGCCGTGCTCACGCCGGCTGTGGCTCCTGCTCGAGGCTGACCACGTTCACTCCGAGGTCGCCGAGCCGCTCAAGCAGCGCGTCCAGTTTCGACGGGTCCGCCACGTCCACGAGCAAGGCCATACCGCGTCCGGTTGGCTCCAGCTCCACCACATCGATGCTGCTCGCCAGACGCGAAGTGAGTCTGCTGTCGATGAGAATGCGGTAGCGGATCACCGCCCGCATGCTCGCGGCGAGCGCGCCCGTCGTCATCACCTAGCACGCGGAATCCCCTAGGTGAAAGGCTGGAGTAGGGGATGACAGGCAATCCCTTGAGGCCGGACGCTCCGGCGTCATGAGCTACGCACCTGCAGAGCCGGCCGCGATTCGATCCAGTCGCACGCGGGGAGCCGCCGTAGTGGCGCTGCTGATCGTGGGCGCGCTTCTGATGGTCGGGGCCGGCATCGGCATCTGGGCCCAGCGCCAGGCGCTGGACACCGACAAATGGGTCGACACCAGCTCCGACCTGCTCGAGAACGAGCCGATCCGGACCGCGGTCGGGCTCTACCTCGTCGAGAGCCTGTACGACAGTGACCAGGTCAAGCAACGCCTCCAAACGACGTTGCCGCCCGTGCTGCAGCCGCTCGCGGGCCCAGCGGCGGCGGGCCTCAAGGAGATCGCCCGCAGGAACGCCCCCCGGCTGCTCGGCAGCGCCGCCGCGCTGACGGCCTGGCAGGAAGCGAACCGGGCCGCACACGAGACACTGCTGAGGGCGATCGATGGGGCGGACGTGCCGGTCGACCTCGACCTCGGCGCGTTGCTGGAGCAGGTGGCCGCCGAGACGGGTCTGCCGCCCGCGGCTGTCGACCGCCTGCCACCCGACATCGCCCAGCTGCAGATCGCACCGCCCGAGGAGATCGAGAAGGTGCGCACCGCCATCGACGCGTTCCGCGCGATCGGATGGGTCCTCTTTGGGCTCGCGGTGGTCGCCTTCGCCGCGGCAATCTTCCTGGCACCGGACCGCCGCCGCACCACCCTGTCGGCAGGCGTCTGCCTGATACTCGCCGGTATCGCCATGCTCGCGGTCCGCAAGCTCGCAGGCGATTGGGTGGTCGGCGCACTAGCCGATGCGCCCAATGCCCACGCGGTGGCGGACGACGTCTGGTCGATCGCGACGTCGCTGATGGTCAACGTCGCGGAAGGCGGAATGCTGCTCGGGCTGATCATCGTCACTGGCGCGTGGCTCGCCGGCCCGGGCACACGTGCAGCCCAGGCGAGACAGGCGGTGGCGCCCACTTTTGCGCGGCGCCCGGCGGTGGTACGAGTGGCCCTCGCCCTGCTCCTACTGCTGCTGATCCTCTGGGGACCGGTCCCCTGGACTGGGCAGGTCCTGCCCCTGCTGCTGCTCACGGTCGCCGCATTCGTGTGGCTGGAACTGCTGATGAAACGGACGGTCGCCGACCTACGAGCGATACCCGCGACGGAATAATGGCCGGCACATAAAGAAGCGACAACATGGATCGACGCGCGGCGGCCCGAGCTCGTGACCCTAGACTCCGGCCGATGGCTGACGCGTCGTGGTCCCGGCCAGGGATGGTGTTACTCGAAGGCGGCGAATTCCTGATGGGGAACGTCACACCCTCCGCGTACCCAGGTGACGGCGAGGGACCGCTGCGCCGGATCCGGCTCGATCCGTTCTGGATCGACCGCAGTGCGGTCTCGAACGCCGAGTTCGCCGCATTCGTCGAGGACACCGGCCACGTGACGGAGGCCGAGCGCTTCGGCTGGTCGTTCGTGTTCGCCGGTCTACTACCGGACGACTTCCCGCCTACGCGGGGGGTGGCGCACGCGCCCTGGTGGCGCCAGGTGGAGGGGGCGGACTGGCGCCGCCCGGAGGGTCCGCAGTCGGAGGTCGACGGGCGGACGGACCATCCGGTCGTGCACGTGAGCTGGAACGACGCGCAGGCGTATTGCGAATGGGCCCGCAAGCGGCTGCCGAGCGAGGCGGAATGGGAGTACGCGGCGCGCGGGGGCCTTGAGGGACAGGCGTTCCCGTGGGGCGATGAGCTCGAGCCGGGCGGCGAGCACCGCATGAACGTCTGGCAGGGCGCCTTCCCGAGCGAGAACACCTGTGCAGACGGCTTCTACGGCACCTGCCCGGTCGGCGCCTATCCCGCCAACGGCTACGGGCTGCACAACATGACCGGCAACGTGTGGGAATGGTGCGCCGACTGGTACAGCCCCGACTTCCACACCCGGGACCGCCACACGAACCCGCAGGGGCCGCCACGCGGCACGCATCGGTCGACCCGCGGCGGTTCCTATCTGTGCCACCACTCCTACTGCCGTCGCTACCGAGTAGCCGCCCGCAACTCACTGCAGCCCGACTCGACCACGGGCAACACCGGCCTCCGCTGCGTGAGCGACGCCTGAGGAGCTAGGCGCCGGTCTGGACCGACGACTGGTCGATCGATCCGGAGGACGTGAACTCGAAGCTGACCGTGCCAACACTTCCGCCGGCGCCGCTGACGGGGCAGGTCACGGTCGTGCCTGCCTGAACCCTGACCGGATCCGGGCAGTTGACCGTCGCACCGTCGATGCCCCGCGCCGCGAGGCTCTGCTCGAGCGCATTGTCGACCGAGGCGCCTGACAGTTCGACGGTGCCCGGCTTGAAGTTGTACGTGAACTCGTCCGGCGCTTGGGTCTCGGTGACCTCGACCTTGGCGGAGCCGCCACCGCTGAGCTTCGCGCTGCAGGTGAACTTGGCGCCCGTCTCACTCTTGACGTCATCAGGGCAGGAGACCGAGGTGACTTCTGTGGTCGCGGTGGAAAGGCTCTGCTCGATCCCTTTCTCGACCTGGCTCGCGTCGACTGTGCCGTCCTCGTCACCGCAGGCGGCCACGGCGACGACGACGGCCAGGAGCGCGCCCACGACCAGCCGCGCCATTCGACCGCGGTGCTTCGGCATGTCGGTCAGGATGTAGCGGATCACCGATCGCATGCTCGCGACGCGCGCGCCGCGCGTCATCGCCTAACACGCGAAATCCCCTAGGTGAAAGCCGGGACTAGGGGATGACAAGCACTCCCTCCAGGCCGGACGCTATGCGGCGTCATGAGCGACGCACTCGAAGACAGGTTGTCTACACCTACGCAGCTTCTCGTCGAGAGGCGCGGGAGCTCTCGGACGCGAGCAATCAACCCAAGGAGTACGAGGTGAGAGGCACAGGTCGAGCCACATTCGCAGCGATTCTGCTGTTGATCGCAGGAACGCTGAACATCATCTATGGCATCGGCGCGCTGGACAGCGCGAACATCTTCGTGAACGACACGAGATACATCTTCACCGACCTGAACACGATGGGCTGGGTCCTGATCGTGCTCGGAGTGATCCAGCTGACCGGAGGCTTCTCGCTGATAGCCGGCAACACCTACGGCCGGGTCATCGGCATCATCGGCGGCACCCTGGGTGCAATCGGGGCCCTGCTGTCGATCGGCGGCCAGAACCCGTGGTGGTCGCTGGCCGTCTTCTTCCTGTGCGTGTGGATCGTCTACGGGATCATGGTCCTCGGAGACGATGAACGCGCGCCGGCAACCTAAGCAGCGCGCAAAGGAGCTGAGAGTGACCAATCAGATTTCAAGGGACGTCCTTCCGATCCCGGACAGGCCGTTCGAAGGAACGCTCCCATTCGACGCCAAGGACCCAGACGCGTCGTTCCCTGCGATCGAGCCGCTGCAGCCACCGGCGGGCGCGCCCAACGTGCTTGTCATCTTGCTCGACGACGTCGGCTTCGCCGCGTCTAGCGCGTTCGGCGGGCCGTGCGCGACGCCGACGGCGGAGCGGCTGGCAGGGAACGGCCTGAAGTACAACCGCTTCCACACGACTGCGCTGTGTGCCCCGACGCGGGCTGCCTTGCTGACGGGGCGCAACCACCACTCGGTGGGGATGGGGGTCATCACGGAGCTGGCCACCGCGGCGCCCGGGTATAGCTCGGTGCGCCCGAATACTTGCGCGCCGCTGGCGCAAACGCTGCTGCTGAACGGCTATTCAACGGCCCAGTTCGGTAAGTGCCACGAGGTGCCGGTCTGGCAGACGAGCCCGATGGGCCCGTTCGATGCCTGGCCGACCGGCGGCGGAGGCTTCGAGTACTTCTACGGCTTCATCGGCGGAGAGACGAACCAGTACTACCCAGCCGTCTACGAGGGCACGACGCCGGTCGAGCCCGAGGCGACGCCGGAGGAGGGCTACCACTTCAGCGAGGACATGACCGACAAGGCGATCGAGTGGACGCGCCAGCAGAAGTCGCTCATGCCCGACAAGCCGTTCTTCATGTACTTCGCACCGGGGGCGACGCACGCCCCGCACCACGTTCCGACAGAGTGGTCCGACAAGTACAAGGGGCGCTTCGACCAGGGCTGGGACGCGCTGCGCGAGGAGATCCTGACTCGGCAAAAGGAGCTCGGAGTAGTGCCCGCGGAGACGGTGCTCACGGCGCGGCACGAGGAGATTCCCGCCTGGGAGGACATGCCCGATGATCTGAAGCCGATTCTGGCCCGCCAGATGGAGGTCTACGCCGGCTTCCTCGAGCACACCGACCACCACATCGGACGGCTCGTGGACGCGCTCGACGATCTCGGCGCGCTCGAGGACACGCTCGTCTACTACATCATCGGCGACAACGGGGCGAGCGCCGAGGGCGGGATCAACGGCAGCTTCAACGAGACTTTCCTGTTCAACGGCGCCGCCGAGCTCGAGACGCCCGAGTTCCTGGCCGCGCACATCGACGACTTCGGCACGCCGAAGGCTTACAACCACTTCGCGGTCGGCTGGGCGCACGCGATGGACACGCCTTACCAGTGGACGAAGCAGGTCGCCTCGCACTGGGGCGGAACGCGCAACGGCACGATCGTCCACTGGCCGCGCGGGATCGCCGCCCGGGGCGAGGTTCGCTCGCAGTTTCACCACGTGATCGACGTCGCCCCCACTGTGCTCGAAATCGCCGGGCTCCCCCAGCCGACGACCGTTGATGGGGTCACCCAGCAGCCGATCGAGGGCGTGAGCATGGCGTACTCGTTCGACGGTACGACCGAGGCTGACCGCCACGAGACGCAGTACTTCGAGATGTTCTGCAACCGCGGCATCTACCACCACGGCTGGACCGCGGTCACCAACCACAGCGTGCCGTGGGTGATGGGAGCTCTGCCGCCGTTCGCGGACGACGTCTGGGAGCTCTACGACACGAATACGGACTGGAGCCAGGCGCACGATCTCGCCGTCGAGATGCCGGAGAAGCTCGCCGAGCTGCAACAGCTCTGGCTCGATGAGGCCCGCAAGTACAACGTGCTCCCGCTCGACGACCGGCGCATCGAGCGCTTCAACGCGGAGCTCGTCGGCCGCCCGGAGCTCGTGAAGGGAAACTCACAGCTGCTCTTCGGCGGCATGGGACGCCTCAGCGAGAACAGCCTCCTCAACATCAAGAACAAGTCCCACGCAGTCACGGCGGAGGTCGTCGTGCCCGAAGCGGGCGCCGAAGGCGTGATCCTCGCCCAGGGCGGCGCCTTCGCCGGCTGGAGCCTGTACGCCAAGGCTGGGCGCCCAACCTACTGCTACAACCTG
>JBKPBS010000130.1:0-22806 GCA_046726915.1 Actinomycetota bacterium | reverse complement strand
TAGCCCTCCGACGGCCTGGAGCTCCAATCCAGGTCGAGACGGCCGCCCTCGAGCACGTAGCGCCCGTTGGGGATGTCGCGGCCGTGCCCGAGCACCGGCATGAGGTTGGCCGATCTGTCGCCGAAGACCTCGGACAGCTCGGCGCTCAGGTTGGTGTCGCGCCGGCGAACGAGGGCGCCGCGGATCTCGCGCAGGATCGTGCGGCGCATGCGCCACGGCACCTTGGGCAGGTCGAGCGACTCCCACATCCAGTCGGCGATCACGGGCGCGCCGCCGTCCTGGACCTCGTAGGCCCTCCCGCTCGCCGAGTCGCCGCCGCCGACCGGGATCGACACCGTGATCACGGGGCCGCGGCTGGGGTCGAGTGGCCGGTCGGCGTCGCGGATCATGGCGAGCGCGTCTCCGTTCGCCGACACCCGCCTGCCAGTGGCGGGGCTGAGCCCGGGCAGGGCGGCGCGGTTCATCAGCAGCAGCCGCGGCGTGCCCACGGCCCCGGCGGCGAGGATCACACGCCGGCCGCGCACCGTGCGCTCCCGGTCAGGGCTCGGGTCCAACAGGTCCTCGTGGTGCCCCGCGCGTGCCTCGACGTGCTGCCGGTAGCCGATCCGGTAGCCCTCTCCTCGGTCCAGCGGCTCGATCGTCCGCACCTCGCAGCAGGTGCGCAGCTCGGCCCCCTCCCGCTGCGCGTCCGTCAGGTACGTGTAGTCGAGTGTGTTCTTCGCCCCGAAGTTGCAGCCCAGGTCGCATTCGCCGCACAGCACGCAGGTCGTCCGCGGCCGGTGGTGGAGATTGTCGCCCGGCACCGGAGCCCCCGGGACCGGATCACCGCCGGGCGGCGCGAACAGCACCGCCAGCTCGGGGCGCTCGGCGCTGAGCCCGAGCGTCTGCGCGGCATCCTCGATGGCGACGGTCTTGCTGGTCGAGGCGTAGGGTTCCACATCGGACGGAAAGCGCTGCGGCGCCTGCATCGCGCGCACGTTGTCGTAGTGCTTCTCGAGGTCGCCCCAGCCGATCGGCCAGTGCTCGCGGCCGCCGGCGCTGAGGTCCTCGCGCACGAAGGTCTCCTCGTCCTTCTCGATCATCACGTTCGCGTAGATGAGCGACCCTCCGCCGAGCCCGCTCGAGACGACCATGTCGAGGTCGCTGAAGCGCCAGAGCTCGAAGAGCCCATGCAGGTCGCGCTCCGGGTCCCAGAAGGCCCGCCGCATCTGCGGCGGAGTGCGCGCGAAGGAGCCGGGCGGGTACGGCTGGCCTCGTTCGAGGACCACGACGCGCCGCCCGCTCGTCGCAAGCCTGTAGGCGGTCACGGCGCCGCCGAAACCAGAGCCCACCACCACGACGTCGAAGGTCTCCTCGTCGCGCGGGGGCATCACCGTTACCCGCTCTCGACGCGCCACTCGATCGGGTGGCGCGGATCGGGCTCGTACACGCAGAAGCTGCCGGTTCGTACGGTCGCGCCGAGCTCGTAGCCGAGCTCGTCGTCCTGCTCGCCTATCCGGCGTATCGCGTTGTGGATCGTCCGGGTCACCCGGACGCGCGCGCGCTCGGCGCCCGAGGCGAGTGGCCGGTCACGGCCACCCAGGCCGACAGCGGCGGCGAGCTCGGACCCGATCATCTCCATCTCCTCGCGCGCCCGAGCGGCGCGCTCGGGATCCCGCCACGCCTCGGCCTGCTCGATCTCCTCGCGCAGGTCCTCGAGCCGGCGGCGGTACTCGTCCTTCGCCGTCGCATCGAGCCCGACGAGCGCCGTGTCCGCGGAGGCCTGCACCGCCAGGCCGGCGTCGGCAGCGGCCGGCGCGTCCACCGCGACAGCGCCGTCGCCCAACTGGCCCGCGCGGGCCTCGGCGTCAACGGCTGCGATCTCGACTCCGGGCGCGCCCAGCAGCACCGCGAGGATTCGGATTCCCTTGCTGTCGCGCACGTGGATGACGCGCCCGCCAAAGTCGAAGCGCCACACCTCGCCCTCCCGCTGCATGACCGCGGCGCGAGGCTCTGCGGCGGGCTGCTCTGGTGGGACCGGCGCCTCGCCCAGGCCCTTTCGCGCCGCGGCGATCCACTCGAGCAGCGCCGGGAGCTCCAGCTCCTCCGCGAGTGCGTGCGCCTCATCCAGGAACTGGCGCGCTCGGGCCTGCTCCGCCTTGCCGTCCTGCGCCAGCAGCATGCGTGCGTGATCCAGCCGCGTGCGTGCCATCGCCGGCCGGGCGAAATCGAGGTTCGCCTGTTCCCACGCAGCGGCGAAATGGCGCTCGGCGGCCTCCCCGTCGCCGCTGGCCGTCGCGAGGAGCCCCAGGTAGCGCGCCACCGGGCCGGCGAAGATCGCGTCCGGCGAGGTCACGTTTCGGCCGTCGAAGGGAGCAAAGAGCCGGTACAGGACCTCCGCGGCGCTCGCGTCCTCCAGCCGCGCGCACGTCTCGCTGAGCAGTGCCATCGCGAGCAGCCAGACGTTGTCGCGCGGAACACCCTCGAAATCCCGCTCCGCCAGCAGCCGCAGCTCGCGCCGCGCGTCGGCGTCGCGGCCCGTCTCGCAGCAGGCGAGTGCGAGCGCGGCGCGGAAGACGGGCATCGCGGGATAGCCGTCCGCGAATCGCTTCAGCTGCTGGTGCATCTCGCCCATGCGCCCCTCAGCCCAGCGCATGCCGACGACCTGCGCCACGGTCTGCATCGGAATCGTGGAGTCGCGCAGATCTGCAGCCAGCCTTCCGGCCTCGGCGGTCAGCTGCTCCGCTTCGGCGAACGACCCCTCGAGGGCTATACGGCGCGAGCGCTCAAGTGGCACGTACGCCTGGGCGCGCGGGTCGTGGGAGTCGGCGGCCAGGCGCTCCAGGGTCTCGAGCGCGACGTCCGACCCCGCGAGGTCGTCCAGCTCGAGCAGGTACCCGATCTGGCGCACCCGCGCCGGCAGCTCGAGCTCGAGCTCGCCGCGCGAGTCGCAGAGGCCATACAGCTCGTGAGCGATCTGGACACATTCCTCGGTGCGATCCGGGGACGACATCGCACCCTGGCGATTCGCGAGCGCGTAGGCGAGCGTGGCGCGGTCGCCCAGCCGGCGCGCGATCGCGACCGCCTCCTCTGTGAGCGAGAGCCGCCGCTCGACGTCGGGAGACCAGTAGAGGGCCACGCCGAGCCGTGCCAGCAGCCGGACCCGCAGCGCGCTGTCGCTGGGGTCGAGGGCCGCGAGCGCCGCCTCGAGCAGCCTCACTAGCTCCTCGTCGACCACGCCCGGAGAAAGCGCGAACGCCCCGAAGTCGAGCGCGGCGCGGGCGAGCAGGTCGGGCCGCTCGACGGCAGAGGCACACCGCGCGGCCGTGCGCAGCGTCTCACGCGCCTCCGCGGAGCCGGCGTGCACCTGAGCGCGCCCGAGCTCGACGAGCAGCTCCGCGCGGCGGGTGGGGTCGGGATCGCCGAGGTCGAGCGCCGTCAGCGCCTGCTCGAAGAGTCGCGCGGCCTCGTCCCACGCGAGCGCGCGCAGCGCGGCTTCGCCTGCCCGGGTCAAGTACGCCACCGCCTTGGCCGGATCGCCCCCGACCGCCGCCTCGAAGAAGTGGTGCGCCAGCTCGGCCAGGCGCGGCTCGAGGTCACCCTCGAAGACCTGCTCGATCGCCTCGCCCACCGCGGCGTGGAGCTGCCCGCGCTCGACCGTCCCGAGCCCCGCGTAGAGCGTCTCGCGCACCAGCCCATGGGCGAAGGCGAACGTCGTGCCCGCCGGGGAGCGCGAGACGATCAGTCCTGCAACGAGCGCCCGGTCGAGTCCTTCGAGCAGCTCCGCGCGGGAGATCCGCGCTGTCCTCTGGAGGATCGCCACGGGGAACTCGCGCCCGATCACCGCCGCTGACGTCAGCAACTGCTGCGCATCCTCCGGAAGGGCGATGATGCGGCGAGAGATCGCGTCGCGCACTCCCGACGGAAGCGGAACACTGCCCGGCGGCAACCCCGCCTCCGTGTCGAGCCCTCCCTCCGCGGCGAGCGTTCGCACCACCTCTCCGGCAAAGAAGGGGTTCCCGGCTGCGAGCACGCTCACGGCGCGTACGAGCTCCTGCGCCGGCGCGGCGCCCGTCATCTGCTCGAGCATCAGCGCCAGGTCCGCCTCGGGCAGGCCGGCAAGGTCGATCCTCCGGCAGGTGCGCATCAGGCCCATGAGGACGGGCTCCGTCTCGGGCCGCAGGCGGCTCGCCTCGAGCCTGTAGGTCGCCACGCCGAGCACGGGCGCCTCGCGCAGCTCGCGCGAGACGAACTCGAGCGCGAGCACGGCGTCCGCGCCGGCGGCGTCGATGTCGTCAAGCGCCAGGAGGAGCGGCTCGTCCTCGCTGACGGCACGAAGGAACGCGGCGAGGGAGTTGAGCATCGCGAACCGTGCCTGCTCGGACTCCGGTGGCGACGGCGGGTCGCCTCCCAGCCGTTCGTTCAGCTCCGGCGCCATCAGGCCGAGCCGGCGAGCGCCGCCGCCGAGCCTGGCTTCCAGCCACTCCTCGTCCCGGTCCCGGTAGAGCTCGTCGACGATGCGGCCCCAGGGCCAGAACGGCGGAGCGCCACCGCTCTCCCAGCAGCGACCCCAGACGACTCGCACGCCCCTGGCGGCAGCCTCCTCGGCGAGGACGCCGACGAGGGCGGTCTTGCCGATCCCGGGCTCGCCGGCCACGAGCACGAAGCCGCCACGGCCTGATTGCGCCGCGGTCAGGGCCGTTCTGAGCTCGTCCAGCTCCCGCTCACGACCCACGAAGGAGGCCCAGGCCGGCCCAGCGAGGGTGCGAGTCCCAGCTTTGCTTTGTTGTCGCTTGCCCATAGGGGCGACGCCATCACGATCATAGATCCAGCCCTATTGGTAGGCAATCTCAGCCTTCAGGCCCCGAGCGCGAGGTCGATCGCCTCTTCGAAGGTGAGGCGGCTGCCGGAGGCATCTGCCTTGCTCCATCGAGGTTCGCCGTAGCTCAGGCGAGCGGGCGCGAAGAACTGCTGCTCGAGCGCATCGCCTACGTCGGCGTCCGCGTCCCACGGGCCGATTGCGGTTGCCGCTCCCAGCAGCCGGGCGGCGAGCTTGGGATCGTCACGCCGGGCGGCGATGGCTGCCAGGCCCGACAGCCCCTCTGCGGCGACCCAGAGGACGTGCTCTCGGCAGATCCGGAGCTGCTCGTAGAAGGCGGCGCGTGAGCGCTCGAGATCGCCGCTGAAGAGCGCCTCCAGACCGAGGTTGCCGTACACGAAGGCGAGACGCTCCGGGTCCCCCAGGTCACGGGCAAGCGGGAGCGCCCGTTCCAGCAGCAGGCGTGCACGCTCGGGATTGCCCTCCTTGATCGCGTTGTAGGCGGCGTCGGAGTACAGCCCCACCAGCTCTCGAGAGCTGCCGATCCCGCGCAGCGCGGCGACGGCGGCGTCGAGGTCCGCTGTCCCCTCCGCCTCCGAGCGAGCGAGCGCGCGCGCCCTGAGGGCAAACGCCACGAGCCGCTCGTCGCCGCTCTCGCGGGCGAGCGCCAGGGCCTCTTCCGCCAGCGCCCGTCGCCGGCGCTGGGGAAGCGGTTCGGCAACCTCCAACTGCGCCAGGCCAAGTAGGGCGTGGGCGATGCCTGCGGGATCCCCGACCTGTCGTGAAAGCGCGAGCGCCTCGCTCGCTCCGGCCCGGGCGTTCTCCAGCGAGCTCTCCCAGTCGTAGAACGATCCCTTGCCGGCCTGAAGATCCACCTGCGCCCGGAGCGCGCCCGCTCGCTCGCCGATCGGCGCGGCGTCGCCGGCGGCGTCGAGCGCCGCGCTGACCCATTCGAGCCCTTCGTCGTACATGGCTCGGATGTCCCAGAACCACACGAGCACGCCGGCCAGGCGGAGGGCGGCGACCGGGTCATGCCGCAGGGTCCACTCGAGTGCAGCGCGGAAATTGTCGACCTCAGCGTCGAGCCGCGCGAGCCAGGTCGCCTCGCCGTGGGTGAACAGCTGCGGCTGGGCGCGCTCGGCAAGCGCGAGATAGTGCCCGGAGTGACGGCGGTGGACGTCCGCGCCGTCATCGGCGTCGAGCTGCTCCAGCGCGTACTCGCGGACGGTCTTGAGCATCAGCAGGCGGGTGTCGGCGCCCGAGCCGTGGCGGCGCACGAGCTGCTTGTCGACCAGCCCTTCGAGTGCATCGAGGTCGGCGCCGGTCACCCGCTGGGCCGCCTTGATCGTGGCGCCTCCTCCGAAGACGGCGAAGCGCCGGAACGCCTCTGCCTCGGGCTCGCTGAGGAGCCGGTGGCTCCACTCGATGGTGGCGCGCAGCGTGCGCTGCCGGTCGGGCGCATCGAGCGGACCGGTGCCGAGGACATCCAGCGCCTGGCCCAGGCGCGCGTTCAGCTCCTCGGCCCCGAGCAGCGCGGTGCGGGCGGCCGCGAGCTCGATCGCGAGCGGCAGCCCGTCGAGCCGGCGGCAGATCTCGCTGATGGCGCCGGCATTGCCCTCGCCCAGCTCGAAGTGCCGGTCGTGGCTGCGCGCGCGGTCAGCGAAGAGCGCGCCGGCGGGTGCTTGCTCGACGGCGGCCGGATCAGTGTCCGCCGGGACCCGCAGCGGCTCCACGGCGTAGCGCTGCTCCGCCTGGAGATGCAGCGGCTCGCGGCTGGTGGCCAGCACCACGAGCCCGGCGCAGGCGGTGAGCAGACCGGCGACCTGGGGCGCCGCCGGCAGGAGGTGCTCGAAGTTGTCGAGCACGAGCAGTCCTCGCT
Organism: Actinomycetota bacterium; assembly: GCA_046726915.1. Lineage (GTDB taxonomy): Bacteria > Actinomycetota > Thermoleophilia > Solirubrobacterales > Thermoleophilaceae > JACVRW01. The sequence goes on along the minus strand of JBKPBS010000130.1, from coordinate 16,129 downwards.
TCGCAGCGAGGAAGCGCTCGAGCGCTTCCTGCGGCGTCTCGCCCTGGAGCGGAGTCACGCCCAGACCCTGCGCGATCACGCTCGGTACGTGCTCCGCGCTCGAGGTCGAAGCGAGCGACACGAACCAGGCCCCGTCAAACAGATCGCCCTCGAGCGCGACCGCCACCTCGAGTGCCAGCCGCGTCTTGCCCACGCCGCCGGGCCCGGTCAACGTGACCAGGCGGACCTCTTCGTCTCGGAGCAGCGCCGCAACCGCCTTCACGTCCTCGTCGCGACCGATCGTGCGCGTCGGCAGCGCCGGCAGCGGGGCGCGCGGCACGGGCGCGACCGGAGCCGGCTGGGCGACCGGGGTCGCGAGCGCCGGATCCTGACCCAGCACCGACCGCTCGAGCTCCCGCAGGCGCTCGCCGGGCTCGATGCCCAGTTCCTCCACGAGCGCCCGGCGCGCGTCCTGATAGGCCTGGAGCGCCTCGGCCTGGCGCCCCGAGCGGTAGAGGGCCAGCATCAGCTGAGCACGCAGGCCCTCCCTGTATGGGTGCTCGGCGATCAGCGTCTCGAGCTGCGCGACGACCTCGTTGTGGCGGCCGAGCGCGAGCTTCGCCTCCACAAGCTGCTCGAGTGCCGCGATATGAAGGTCGTCGAGGCGGGCCACCTCGCGCTGGGCGAACGCCTCGAAGGCGAGGCCGTCGAGCGGCCGGCCCCGCCACAGCGAGAGCGCCTCCTCCAGGGTCGAGGCCGCGTGCTCGGGATGCCCCGCCTCGAGCTGACCGCGGCCCTCGGCGAGCAGCCGCTCGAAGCGGTATGCGTCGAGAGATTCCGGATCGAGGCGCAGCTCATAGCCGCGCTCGCGGGTCACGACCAGCCCGTCGGACCCGTTGGCCGCGCCGGCGGCGAGCGCCTTGCGCAGGCGCGAGATGTGGACCTGGACCGTCTTGGCCGCGGTTGCCGGCGGGCGCTCTCCCCAGAGCTCGTCGATCAGCCGGTCCGTGCTGAGCGTCTCGTTGGCGTGGAGCAGAAGCAAGGCCAGCAGGGCGCGCTGCTTGCTCCCGCCGAGCGCGACCACGCCGCCCTCGTCGAGGGCCTCGAGCGGGCCAAGGATGCGGAAGTCCATGCGAGTGGGGGTGCGGGAGTCGAACCCACGGTACCGCAGCCCGCACGCCCCGGCCAAGCGCTGTTGCCGCCCTGTTACCGCCCCTTCGCCGTCCTGCAAGCACGCCCCTGCACCATGGGCGCCGATGTCCACCCAGTACAGGAGGCAGTCATGGGAAGCGCAATCCCCGCGCAGCACCCCGCAGTCGTTCTTCGCTCTCACTTCCAGCTGGTCCGGGCGCTGCTCGTGGCCGCGACGATCGCCGTTGTCGGCCTGTCCGTCTGGGTCGTGATCCTCGCCACCGACGCGGATCAGCCCAGCAAGGCCGCCAGCTCGGCCCAGTCGCTCCGGTACGGCGGCTCCAACCCGGCCACCGGGCGGCCCCAGTCCATCCCGCGCCAGCAGGAGCACCCCGTGAAGGACTACAGCATGAACTCGGCGACCGGCGACAGCGGTGGCGACCCGGCCCAGAAGCCCGAGCGTGCTCAGCAGAGCGAGAACGGGCCCGGCGCGCGGACCCACTAGTTCCGCCCAGCGCTCCGGCGCAGCATCAGCACGACGAGAGGGCCCTCCCACGGGAGGGTTCTTTCGCGTTGCAGGAACGATGTTCCATGCTTTGTCACGCCTCTTCCGCAGATGGCGGAACAGAATCTCCACACGTTTCTCTTCGCGGACATCGCCGGCTATTCGCTCGTCGCGGATCAGCACGGTGACGAAGCCGCAGCGGACCTCGCCGTGTACTTCCTCTCGCGGGCGTCGAGCCTGGCCAGCATCCACGGCGGCGAACTGGTCAAGAGCCTCGGCGACGCGGTCATGGTTCGCACCGAGGACGCCGCCGACTCGATCCGGCTCGCGCTCGACCTGGTCAACGAGTTCAGCCAGGACCCGGCCCTTCCGGCCATCCACGCCGGTCTCCACACGGGACCGGCCGTGCGGCGCGCGGACGACTGGTGGGGCGCGACGGTGAACATTGCGGCGCGCGTCGCCGCTGCCGCCGACCCCGGCCAGGTGCTCGTGACCGAGACCTCCAGGGTCCAGGCCGGCCAGGTCGCCTCCACGCGCTGGCGGGGTCTCGAGCCGCTTCGGCTGAAGAACATCCGCCTCGCGGTGAAGGTCTACGCGGCCTCCCGCGCGCCGGCGCGGATGCCGGCCCGCAGTCCGATGCGTCCCCTCGAGCCCCCGCTTCCGGCGGGCCGGGCGGTGACGGCATGATCGTGAGTCGTCGGTGACCCGGCTCTCGCCAGCGCGCTAGACCTCGAGCACGCGCCTATCTCGCCGGGGCGGGGCCGTACGAGCGCTTGACCCTGACGGCGGTTGAGATCGTCCGATTCCGCTCCCGTGTCGATTTCGCCGGACCTCGATCGTGTAGAGGGTGAAAGTCCGGCGCGGTGCCGGTGAACGGACGGAAGGAGCAGGTGACGCAAATGAGGATGCTTCGTGTGATCGAGTTCTTGTCGCTTGACGGCGTGATGCAGGCGCCCGGGTCGCCCGAGGAGGACACGGAGGGCGGGTTCCGGCACGGTGGTTGGCAGCAGCCGTACGTCGACGACGTGCTCGGCCGCACCGCCACCGAGGGCATGGCCGCCACGGACGCCTACCTGTTCGGGAGGAAGACGTACGAGAAGATGGCCGCCTACTGGCCCACGGCGCCTGACGACGACCCCTACGCCCAGCACCTGAACAGCACGCCCAAGTACGTCGTCTCGACGACCCTCGACACGCTGGAGTGGCAGAACTCGACCCTGCTCGAGGGCGATGTGGCCGACGACGTCGCCAAGCTCAAGCAGCAGCCGGGCGGGAACATCGCCGTGCTCGGCAGCGGGCAGCTGGTTCAGACCCTGATCGCGCACGACCTGGTGGACGAGTACTTCCTGGCGGTGTTCCCGATCGTGCTGGGCAGCGGCAAGCGGCTCTTCCGGGAAGCGGATGAGCCCGGAAAGCTGAGCCTGGTCGACTCGAAGACGACGAGCACCGGCGGTGTGCTACTGACGTATAGGCCGGCAACCGCGTAGAAGGGCCTCCGATGAAGAACTACCTGCTCAGCATCCAGCAGCCCGACGGGCCGCCTCCGGAATCGGTGGACATGGACGCCGTGATGCGCGACGTCGCCGAGCTCGACGAGGAGATGCGGGCCGCCGGCGTCTGGGTTTTCAACGGCGGGCTCCATCCACCGAGCACCGCCACGGTGCTGCGGTCCCAGGGCGGCGACATCCTGATGACCGACGGTCCCTACGCCGAGGGCAAGGAGCACGTCGGCGGGCTCGCGATCGTCAGGGCGCCCGACCTCGACTCCGCGCTCGAGTGGGGCCGCAAGCTCGCGCGCGCGACGACGCTCCCGGTCGAGGTGCGCCCATTCCAAGGCGACGCGGAGGCCTGACGGGCGCGTGGCGGCGCTACCCGCCTCGGAGATCGAGCGTGTGTTCCGCGAGGAGCACGGGCGCGCAGTGGCCGTCCTCATCCGCGTCTTCGGTGACATCGACATCGCAGAGGAGGCGGTGCAGGATGCATTCGCCACTGCAGCCGCGCGCTGGCCGTCCAGCGGCCTACCTCCGAGTCCGGCCGGATGGATCATCACCACGGCGCGCAATCGGGCGATCGATCGCCTTCGGCGCGAGGCGTCCCGCGACGATCGGCACGCTGAGGCCGCGCTGCGGGGCGCCCGCGACGGGCCGCGCGAGGAGGGTCCCGTGCGCGATGACAGGCTGCGCCTGATCTTCACCTGCTGCCACCCCGCCCTTGCCACACACGCCCAGGTCGCGCTGACGCTGAGGCTCCTCGGTGGGCTGACGACCGCCGAAATCGCTCGCGCATTCCTCGTGCCCGAGCCGACCATGGCGCAGCGGCTGGTCCGGGCCAAGGGGAAGATTCGCGACGCGGGGATCCCATACCGGGTCCCGAACGAGGCCGACCTGCCGGAGCGGCTGCGGGCCGTGCTGGCCGTCGTCTACCTGATCTTCAACGAGGGCTACAGCGCGAGCTCGGGCGACCGGCTCGTCCGCGAGGATCTCTGCGCCGAGGCCATCCGCCTCGTACGCCTCCTGGCCGAGCTGATGCCCGACGAGCCGGAGGTCAAGGGGCTGCTCGCGCTCATGCTGCTCATCGAGTCGCGCCGGGCGGCGCGCACCACCCCGGACGGTGAGCTCGTGCAGCTGGCCGACCAGGATCGCGGCCGCTGGGATCGCGCGCTGATCGCCGAGGGCCAGGCCATCGTCCGGCGTTGCCTCCGCCTCGGCAGGCCCGGGCCGTACCAGATCCAGGCGGCGATCAACGCCGTCCACAGCGACGCGCCCAACGCGTCCGAGACCGACTGGCGACAGGTCCTGCAGCTCTACGACCAGCTCCTGGCACTCGCGCCGAGCCCGATCGTGGCCCTGAACCGAGCCGTCGCCCTCGCGGAGGTCGAGGGACCGGAGGCGGCGCTCGCGGTCGTGGACGAGCTCGAGCTCGGTGACTACTACCTATTCCACGCGATCCGCGCCGACCTCCTCCGACGCCTCCGCCGCCACGAGGACGCCGCGCCGGCGTACGACGCCGCCATCGCCCTGACGGAGAACGAGGCGGAGCGCCGCTTCCTGGAGCGCAGAAAGGGCGCCTGATACTGTTAACCCTGTGGTTAACGATTCATTCAAGGCGCTGTCGCATCCGATCCGGCGCGGCATCGTCGAGCGCCTCGCTGCCGGTCCGGCAACGGTGGGTGATGCCACCAGCGGTTTTGGCGTGTCGAAGCCGGCTATCTCCAAGCACCTGAAGGTTCTGGAGGAGACGGGCGTGGTGACGCGCGTCGTCGAGGGCCGGACGCACCGGCTCTCGCTCGAGCCCGACGTGCTCAGCGAGGCGGCCGATTGGATGGATCGCCAGCGCGCCCTCTGGGGGCGAATGTTCGACGTCGTCGATGAGTTTCTGAAGGAGGAAGGGTCCAAATGAACATGCCGCCGATCGTGTCGCCGCAGGAGTGGGAGGCCGCGCGCGGGGAACTGCTGGTGAAGGAGAAGGAGCTGACCCGCGCGCGCGACGCGCTCGCCGCGGAGCGCCGCCGGATGCCGAGGATGGCCGTGGAGAAGGACTATCGCTTCGAGGGCCCGGACGGCCCGGCGAGCCTGCTCGACCTGTTCGAGGGGCGCCGGCAGCTGATCGTCTACCGCTTCTTCTACGAGGAAGGCGTAGCCGGCTTCCCCGAGCACGGCTGCCCGGGCTGCTCCTTCCTCGCCGACCAGGTCGCCCACCTCGCCCATCTGAACGCCCGCGACACGACCCTCGCGTTCGTCTCGCGCGCGCCGCAGGCCGACATCAAGCGCTGGAAGGAGCGGATGGGCTGGGACATGCCCTGGTACACGATCACGGACGACTTCGACACCGACTTCGGCGTCGGCGAGTGGCACGGCACCAACGCCTTCATCCGCGAGGGCGACCAGGTCTTCCGCACCTACTTCATCGAGTCCCGCGGCGACGAGGCGATGGGCAGCACCTGGAGCTACCTCGACATCACCGCGCTCGGGCGCCAGGAGGAGTGGGAGGACTCGCCGCAGGGCTACCCGCAGACCCCGCCCTACCAGTGGTGGAACCTGCATGACGAGTACGACAATGGCAAGTGATCGCTCACCGCACGTGACCGAGAACACCACCCTGCGAATGGAGCGCACCTTCCAGGCGCCGGCCCAGGCCGTCTTCGACGCCTGGACCAGCGAGGAGGTGATTCGGCGCTGGTGGCACGCCGAGCATGATTGGGAGACGACCGAGGCCGAGGTCGACCTGCGCGTGGGCGGCGCGGTGCGAGTGGTCATGCGCAACCCGCACGAGGACGTCGAGTACGGCGGCGGCGGCCGCTACACCGAGATCGAGCCTCCGACCCGCCTGGCCTTCACCTGGATCTGGGACGGCGACACCAAACGGCAGCTGATCGAGCTCGACTTCGAGGAGGCCGACGGCGCCACCACGGTCCGCTTCACCCACAGCGGCCTGTGGGACGAGGAGTCGGTGCGCTCGCACGAGGACGGATGGGGCAAGGCCTTCGACAACCTCGAGCGCAGCCTGGCGGCGGCCCGGCCAGGGAGATAGCTATTTGTAGGCGATGCCGGCGCTGGCGGGGCCTGTCAGCGGCAGGATCTCGACCTCTCGAAACCCGACCTCCCGGCACCAGCCGGCGAAGTCGCTTCCGGTGTAGTCGAAGGCATCGCCGAACTCGATCAGCATGTTGAGCGACATCATCAGCCCGAACGCGTTCTCACGGCGAGCGTCGTCGATCAGGTTCTCGATGACGATGAACGCGCCACCTTCGGGCAGGGACTCGTGAGCCGACCTGATCAGGTCCAGCTTCCGGTCCAGGTTCCAGTCGTGAAGGATCAGGCCCATCGTGATCACGTCCGCCTTGGGGAGTGGATCCGCGAAGAAGTCGCCTGACGCGACGGCCACGCGGTCGCTCAGTCCTGCTGCCGCGATTGCCTTCTCGGCGATTGGGGCAACGACCGGCAGGTCGTAGCTCGTGCACCGAAGATGGGGATGGCGGGTGGCCAGAATCGTGCAGAGCTGGCCGGTGGCGCCGCCGACATCGCAGACCGTCTCGTACCTGGAGAAGTCGAAATTGTCGGCCAGCGCCTGGAAGTTGGCGAGCGAGATCCCCGCCATCGCCGCCATGAACTGCTCGAGCCTCGAGGGGTCGCTGTAGAGCTCCTCGAACATCGGCTTGCCGGTGTGCTTGATCTCGTTCTGGGGCTTGCCCGTCTGCAGCGCCTGGGTGAGGTCGCCCCAGAATCGATAGAGGCGGGCGCCCGCCATCTCGAGAATTCCGCCGATGTAGGTCGGGCGGCTCTTGTCCAGGAAAGCCGCGGTGTCAGCGGTGTTGCGATACCGGCCATCGGTCCCGTCCCCATCGCGCTCCAGAAACCGAAGCGCGACGAGCGTGTCGAGAAAGTCGTAAATCGCTCGCGGGTGCAGGCCGAGCCGTTCGCCGAGCTCCTCGCCGGTCATCGACTCGGCGCCGAGCTGCGTGAACAGCTCGAGCTCTACCGCAGACAGCACCGTCTTCGAGGGCCAAAACCCCATCCCAACCTGCAGGATGTGGGATGGATCGCCGTCCATTTGCTCTCTTTTCGCTTGAGGTTGCGGGCACCTTATCGGCGACGCCGAATCGTGACGGCGGCCACCGTCGTCTTCGCTTGGCCCGCTCCGCTGCGGGCGGCGTTGGTGTCCTTTCCTCTCAGGCGGCGCGCTCCGCTGAGCAGGCGGCGGCCGGCGCGCGTGACGCGAACCCTGACTCTGGCCTGCTTGCCGGGCGCGATCGAGAACGGGGCCCGGCCCAGGACGACCGTGGTCGCGGCGCGCGAGCCCGCTCGCCTGGCGGTTAGCTTCGTCCGGCCTGAACAGGCACCGATGGTCTCGACAGGGCAGCTCAGGCGGAGCGTGACGAACCGGCGCGCGTAGCTGAGCCTCGTGGACACGAGCGTCACGCCGCCGAAGGCCGCCGTCGGGGCTGGAGCGGCGAGCGGGGTCGGGGACGTCGTGGTCGAAGAGGTGGGCGTCGACGGCGGCGGCGACGAAGACGGCGGCGGCGAGGACGGGACGGCCGGGGCGGCCGTCGTGGTGAAGGTCTGGTCGGAGCCGTGGGTGACGCCGCCTGCGTTCTTGGCGACAAGCCTGTAGTGGTAGGTGGTCGCCGGGCTCAGGCCGGTCGGTGTCGCGGAGGCCGCCACGACGCCCGTGCCGGAGCCCGCGTCGGCGCTGGGGGTGGAGCTGCCGTAGCCGGTCGTGGGGCCGTACTGGAAGTGGTAGCTGGTCGGAGCGCCGTTGGGTTTGACGCTCCCGCTCAGCGTCGCCGACTGATCCGTGACCGCGCCGGCGGGGCCGGTGATCGCCACCGGGGCGACGACGAACTCATCGGCGCCGATGTCGGTGGTGCCGATGATGCGGGGGTCGCCGCCCACGTCGACGGTGCCGTTGCTGGCCGAGTCGATGCCGGCGTCGATCGTCGGGGAGCCGGCCGCCTGGCGGTAGTCGCCCGCGGCCGCGTTGACGAAGGCAGGGGCAGTGCCCTGATTACCGCCGCCGTTCACGACCGAGGCGTTCGTTCCCTCGACCCACCCGTCCTGCCAGTTGGAGCGGCTGACGCTGATCGTCGCGTAGCCTCCCGATTCGGTGCGCGCCAAGAAGCTGTGGCCGCCGGAGCCGCCGCGGGCGATCACGTTGATCGCCTGGATGGCCGCGTTATCGGCTGCGCCTACCGCCCAGGCCCGGACCGCTATCCCTCCGCTCCCGCTCGCGATCGCGGTCACGTTGCGGTAGGTGCTGAAGCTGCCGGCGCCGTTCGAGGAAGTCTGGAGCGCGGTCCCGTTGGCGCCGGATGCGACCACGATGCTGTCGCGGATCGTGCTGTTGTCGATGCTCGCCGTCCAGTAGTCGGCGGACGCCTTCGTCGCGATGACCTGGTCGACAGACGACTGTTGCGCGTAGAGCGCCGGCGCCGTCTGCCACGCCTGATCGATCTCGACGTAGCGCAGGGTGGAGCCGTACAACACTCGCAACCCGCTCTGGCCCTGGCTGAACAGGAGCCGCGGGCGCGGCTGGCCGGCGACGCCGTGAATGGTGATCGCGTAGGGCGTGGCGAGTGTCGCCGTCAGGGGGTAGTCGCCAGGCCTCACGATCACCTCGTCATTGCCTTGCGCAGCTTCGATCGCCTTCCTGATGTCGCAGGGCTTGGCGGAGCTGCAGTCCGTCCCCGAGCCGGTCGGGCTGGCGTAGCGCTGCGCAGCCGCCGAGGCGACCGGCGCAGTCGACGCCGCGGCAAGGAGAGCGCCGAGGACGGTGAGCAGGGCGAAGCGGGACCTGCGTGACGTGAGCATGCGCCCAGCGTCCCGGCTGGCTGTCTATACCGCTATGGGGGCGATCCGCCAACCGCTGGCGGAGAACCGACGGTCGGGTAGGCGCGGCTTCCCGGAGCGGGCGCCGTTACTGATTGAACGTCTCGATGCCGCCGCCGTCGACGTCGGCTCCGGCCCCGCCTGTCGCGGTGTCCGTTCCGGCGCCGCCTGTGAAAGTGTCATTGCCCGCTTCGCCGAACATCAGGTCGTTGCCGTCGTCGCCGTGGATCGTGTCGTTGCCCTGGCTGCCGACGAGGATGTCGTCCTCGGTGCCGCCGTTGACGGTCAGCACCATGCTCGAGTTGGCCAGCGAGGACGCGCTCACCACGTCGTCGCCACCGGAGGTGTTGATCGTCAGCGTGTCGTTCGCAGGCTGCGCGTTGGCGATCGAGACGGTGAGGCTGGTGGTGTTGACGGCCACCGAGCCGGCGCTTCCTGAGACGCCCACGAGATCGACCCCGAGGGTGCCGTTGATCGTCACCGCGTCGGCGGCGCCGTCCCCTGCTCCGTTGACGCCGAGGTCGACGTCCACCGCGTCCACGTCGGTGGCGGCGAGGTCGTTGATCGTGATCGTGTCCGTGCTTCCGAGCGCGTTCAGGTCGAGGTTCTCGACGTCGTCGACGTCCATGACGATGTTTCCGACGTTGCGTGTGAACAGGAGCCGACCGCCGTTCGACGATGCGGTGAAGATCTCCGCGCCTGCGGAGCCGTTGAAGCGCAGCGTGTCGTTCCCGCCCTGGCCCTCGACGATGTCGCTGGCATCCCCTGGATCCCAGACGAAGGTGTCGTTGCCGTCGCCCATGAAGCCCACGTCGTTGCCGCCATTCCCGTCGACGGTGTCGTTGCCCAACCCGCCGATGAGCGTGTCCGCGCCGTTGCCGCCGTTCAGCGTGTCGTCGGCCTCGCCGCCATCGAGCGTGAGCTGAGTCAGTGCAGCGAGCCCGACGCTGCCGGAGATCGTGTCGCTCCCGCCCAGGCCGTTGACAAGCAGCCTGTCGCCGGCAGCCTCCGGATGGGCCACGTTGACCGCCGCGGCGAGGCCCGTGGCCTGAATGGCTCCGTTGAGCACCGCGGCCTGGATCACATCGGCTGCCCCGGTCCCCTCGACCGTGACCGAGTCCGCGGCGGCGTCGCCGGCCCCGCCCACGCCAAGGTCGACATTGGCGGCGGTCACGCCGGTGCCGGCAAGCGACCCGATCGTCAGCGAATCGGCGCCTCCGGCGGCGTTCACCGCGAGGGTCTCGACCCCGGCGGTGTCCATGACGATGTTGCCGACGTCCCGCGTGAACCTCAGGCGGGCGCCGTTGGCGGACGCCGCCATCAGCTCCGCTGCGGCAGAGCCGTTGAACAGCAAGGTGTCCTGATCGCCCTCTCCCTCGACGATGTCGCTGCCGTCGCCGGGGTCCCACGTGAACGTGTCGTTTCCGGCGCCGAGGAAGGCGGTATCGGCGCCCTGGTTGCCGTCGGCGGCATCCGTTCCGGCTCCGCCGATCAGGGTGTCGGAGCCGTCGCCTCCAGCGAGCGTGTCGTCCCCGTCGCCGCCGTCGAGGGTCAGCTGGATCAGCGCGGTGAGCGCCGAGAGCGTGTCGTTGCCGCCGAGTCCGTTGAGTGTCAGGCGGTCGTTCGCGGCCTCTGAACCGAGGATGTCGACCGGCGGCGCGACCCCGGTGACCTGCACGACGTTCCCCGGCCCGGTGACCGCCTGCATGGCATCGGGGCCATCGGTTCCGCCCGCGATCACGTTGTCAGCCGCACCGTCAGGCCCGAGGTTGAGCTGGACCGCGGTGACCCCGGCGCCCGCGAGCGAGCCCACCGTCAGCGCGTCCGCTCCGCCGGCAGGCGTGAAGAAGGCTCGCTCGAGGCCTGCGCCATTCACCGCGCTCGCGCCGCCGCGCGTGAGCGACAGGCGGCCGGCATTCGCCGAGGCCGCCAGAACGTCGACGGCATCCGATCCATTCACGTGCACGGTATCCACGCCGTCCTCGCCCTCGACGACGTCGCCCCCGTCGCGCGGACCCGACAGGAACGTGTCATCGCCCGCACCCATCGAGACGGTGTCGTCGCCCGCGCCCCCGCTGGCTATGTCGGTCCCCGCTCCCATGGCCGCGGTGTCGTCGCCCGCGTCGCCGTTGGCTGTGTCGTCGCCCGCACCGCCCGTCAGCCTGTCTCTGCCCGCGCCGCCCGTGAGCGTGTCGTTCCCCGTGCCGCCGTTCAGCTTGTCGTTGCCCGTACCACCGCTGAGGGTGTCGCTGCGCGCGCCGCCGGTGAGCGTGTCTCTCCCCGAGCCACCCTTCAGGTTGTCGTTCCCGCCTCCGCCGATGAGCCTGTCGTTGCCGCCGCGGCCGACGATCCTGTCGTTGCCCCCACGCCCCAGGATCCGGTCCGGTCCGCACGTGCCCCGGAGCACGTCGGCCCTCGGTGTCCCCTTGATCGTCCGGCCGCTGCAAGCGGCGGATGCGGTGGGCGCACAGAGAAGGACGCCCGCCAGCGCCGCGAGCGCCGCGAGCGTCAATGACCTGGCTCTCACGAGGAAGAACGTAACCGCGTAATCGGCCGGAACCCCGCGGCCTTTAGCCGGGTCGGCTCTGCATTGTTCCCGTCCAGGCGAGGAGCACGTCCGGTTTGGTCACACATAGAGGTGCTCGACCATGTCGCTCTTGAGCGCCAGGAAGCCAGCCGGGGAACACGAGCGCCGCACCACGAGCACCTCGCACTCGTCGATCACGCGCTCGGCGAAATAGCGCCGATCGTCGGCTTCGCTGTGCAGCTTCGGAAGCCACGGCATCGCTGCCTCTCGCGCGGCTCTGAACGTGGAGGCCAGCATGTCGGCGTCTGTCCGAGTGGCTGAATCGACCTCGTATGGCCTCCTCATTGCGGCTCCAGGTCGCTTCCCTGCGTCAGCTCGTAGAGGTTGCCGTCGGGCGCCCGGAAATGGACCCATGCGGCGTCATCGTCGTCGAGGATCACCGGTCCGTGGACGATCTCGATGCCGGCCGCACGGAGCTCTTCCGTCGCCTCGGCAACGTCGTCGACGTAGAAGCCGGCGACCGGACCAGCCTCGAAATGGGTGTTGTGTGGGCTATCCGACGAGAAGACCTCGGCCTTGGCCCCGTCTGGCAGCGAAAACACCCACTGGCCCTCGGCGGCGTGCTCGAGCGCCAGCCCGAGTACGTCCCGGAGGAACGCGACCATGGCGTCCGCGCGGTCGGTGCGAACCCCGAGCCATGCGATTCGTCGAACCTCCATCTCAGCTCTCCTACCGGAGGGGAGTGGTGGTTGGCGGGGGGCTGGTGGTCGTCGTCGGGGGCGGCGGCGGGGGCAGCGGCTGGTAGCCGACAGAAACCTCCTTGTCGCCGTCGAGCACGAGCCCGCACGTGTCGGTGTCGCCGGGGGTCCCGCCGCAGTCGCCGCCCCACGCGAAGAGCTGCCTGGGCGAGGTATGGCTGGTCCGGATGGCGACCAGGCTGACCGGGGTTCCGAGCGGCTGCGTGAGGATGCACGCCTCTGGACAGGCGATCCCCCCCGGGTCGCTCCCCACGCTCAGGTTCTCCGCGGTGACGGTCACCGTGAGGGTCGCGGTCGCCGGCCCCCTCTCCACGAAGCTGGCGCTGACCGCGCGATCGCGGCTGAGAATCAGCTCGCACACCGGCGCGGGCGCCGGCGTGCAGTCCCCTCCCCAGCGCTCGAACTCGAAGCCCTCAGCCTCGGTCGCGACGAGAGCGACGCTCGCGCCTTCTTCGAAGTGGGCGCTGCACGGGCCCTTCGGGCAGGCGATGTCACCGCGGCGGCTGCGAACCGAGCCGCCGGGGCTCACGTCGACCTTGAGCTCGTGCTCGTTCGCCGGCGCCGTGGTCCCCGTCCCGTCGGTTTGAACCGGGCCGTCCCCGCCGCCACTCGAGTCGTCGCCACCGCTGATCACAGCCCCCGCCACCCCACCCGCCATCAGCAGCGCGACGGCTGCCGCCACGGGCAGCGCGAGCCCGCGGCCGATGCCCCGTCCCTGCACCCGCCGGAGACGGCCATCTTCAAGCTCCTGGCGAAGCTCCTGACAGAGCGACTGCAGGTTGCCCTCGGTAACCCGGAGTCCCGCGTGGTCCTCCAACTGCCGGCGAAGGTCGCGCGCTGCGCTCAGGTTGCGGTCCGCCGCAACGGGGTCGCCGGCGGCCAGCTGGAGCGTGCCGAGCTCGTGCTGGACCCACGCGACGGAACGCTTGTCCTTCAGCACCCGAGCCGCCCGCAGGGCGGTGGTCAGCGACTTGCCCAGCGCTTGCCAGCGCTCGATGAGGGCCAGCAGCTTCTCCAGCGCGCGCGCCAAACGCAGCGCCTCGGCCAACCTTCCGCTGTCATCGTGCTCCGCGAGCCTGTCCAGCAGCCAGTCGATCTCGGGGCGAAACTGCGTCGGGTCGAGCGTTGCATCCTTGGCGAACATCTCGAACAGCTCCGTGGCTCGCTCGACCTGCGACGTGACCTCGTCAACCTTGTCCAGGCCCGCGGTGACAGCTGTGCCGAGCGTCGCCTCCTCGGCGACAAGGGCGTCCTCAACCTCAGCGAGCGCGCGCCCGAGTTCCGGGTCGGGCGCCGGCGCCGCACCGGGCGCGGGCGACACGCTCGACCCCGCCGACGCGCCGACCTCGAGATCGAAGCCCCTGACCTTCAGGCGGGCGGTGGTGTCGCCATCCGAAGCGCTCACCGTAAGACGAGATTAGACCCGTGGCCGCCGGCACTCAAGGTGTGCGAAGCGGTCGCCGGCCGCCGTTAGATCACCGGCTTCAGATCGAGGATCGGCGTGCCGTCCAGCGCTTCCAGCGGTCGGACGTGCACCCGGTCCCCCTCGATCGACACGACCTCGACCTCGTGGAGACCGATCGGGTTCGGCCGGTCGGGTGACCGCGTGCCGAACACGCCGCGCTCCGGGTTTCGCAAGTCGCCGCGCGGGTGCACGCGCAGGACGTCGCGGCGCGCCCTGTCCAGCCAGGTCAGGACGATCACGCGATCGCCTGGCTGAATTCCGTCGAGGGCCTCGTGCACGCGCGGCTCGAGCACCAGCCAGGCGTCGGGCGCGCCCTCGAAACCCTGTTTGGGCGCTTCGGCCGCGTCGGTCAGAGATGACTCGACCCGCCCAATCGGGATGAGTGAGAGATCCGCCTCGGTCATATGCGGTCAGCCTTTCAGCTCAGCAAGCCGCTGTTCCAGGAAGCGGCGCTCGGGGTCGGAATGGACCAGCTCGAGCGCGCGGTCGTACGCGGCGCGGGCGTCGTCCACGCGATCGAGCCGCCGCAGGAGCTCGGCGCGGGTGGCGTGCAGGTAGTGGTAGCTCTCGAGGTCGAGCCGTTCCACTAGTGCCAGCCCGGCCTCGATGTCGCCCGCCTCGGCGACCGCCACGGCCTCGTTGAGCTCCACGACCGGCGAGCCGGTCAGCCGGGCGAGCTCGCCGTACAGAGCAGCGATCTGCGGCCAGTCCTGGTCCTCGTCGGCGTGCAGGGAGGCGAGCGCCGCCTGGAGAACATAAGGGCCGCGGCCGCCGAGCGCCAGCGCGCGATCGAGCTCGGCCCTCCCCTCCCCGATCTGGTCCAGATCCCACAGCGAGCGGTCCTGGTCGCGCAGCAGGACCACGGTGTCCTCGGCGAAGCGAGCCTCGCGGCGCGCGTCGTTCAGCAGCATCAGCGCGAGCAGTCCGCGCGCCTCGGGCTCGTCGGGCATCAGCTCGGCGAGCGCCCGGCCGAGCCGGATCGCCTCGGCGGCCAGCTCATTGCGGCCGCCGTAGCCCTCGTTGAAGATCAGGTAGACGACCGCCAGCACCGCAGCGAGCCGATCGGGCAGCAGGTGGGCCGGCGGCACGCGGAACGGGATCCCGGCATCGCGGATCTTGTGCTTTGCGCGGACGAGGCGCTTCGCCATGGTCGGCTCGGGGACCAAGAAGGAGCGCGCGATCTCCTCGGTGCTGAGCCCACCCAGCGTCCGCAGCGTGAGCGCGACCTGTGCGTCGAGCGAGAGCGCCGGATGGCAGCACGTGAAGATCAGCTCGAGCCGCTCGTCGGGGATGGTCGTGTCATCCAAGGTGTCCTCCACGGCTACCGGCACGTCGAGCAAGCGGGTCCTCTCCGCGAGCGTGCGGTCGCGCCGGATTCGGTCGATAGCGCGGTTGCGGGCCGTGGTCACGAGCCACGCGCGCGGGTTGTCGGGCGTCCCGTCGCGCGGCCAGCGTGCGGCCGCGATGGCGAACGCCTCCTGAGCGGCGTCCTCGGCGAGCTCGAAGTCGCCGAGGAAGCCGATCAGAGTCGCGAGGACGCGTCCCCATTCGTCGCGGAAGACCTGGTCGAGGATCGTTATCGCTCCACCACCGGGCGCACCTCGATGGCACCGCCGAGCCGGGCCGCCGGAATGCGCGCGGCGAGCTCGATTGCCGCGTCGAGGTCGTCGGCCTCGTACACCAGCCAGCCGCCAACCGCCTCCTTGACCGCCACGAACGGCCCGTCGGTGGTGAGCGTGTTGCCGTCCTCGACCCGGACCGTGGTGGCAGTCTCGGGCTCCCCGAGCTGGAGCCCGGGGGTCACGCCGGGGGTCTGGTTGATGGCCTGGTAGTCGGCGAAGACCGCCTTCTGCTCGTCCTCCGGCAGCTTTGCCCACGCCTCCGGGTCGCGCGGGGTCGGCGCGTCGCCCTGATGAATCAGCAGCAGGTACTTCATGGCTTCCTCCTTCTAGCGGATGGTCGCCTATGAGACGAACGGCGGTCCAGGAAATGGACACCCGGCGCGCACTAGCCCCGGCCTCACGAGCCGCCTTCGAGGACTTCCCTCAGCCGCGCAAACGGTGCTGCCAACCCCGATCGGCTCCGGCGAGGTGTCTCCTCGCTGTCGACGCTCTCGTCCCAGCTCGGGCGATTGCGGGCGTCGGAGACGAAGGCGAAGACCTCGTCCAGCGGACGGGCGATGGCCACGGCGACGCTCCTCGTAAACACCGGGGCCGAGCTACCGCCCGGTAGGCGCGGTCTGCAAGCATTGGCCCGGTGCCACAGCGGACGACACTCGGTGCCGACTTCGCGCGCGCCTTCACGGACAAGGACGCCGGACGGATGCTCGAGCTCCTGCATCCCGAGGTCGACTTCCGGGCCCTGACCCCGAGTCGGTTCTGGGAGGCGGGCGACGCGGACGCGGTCGTCTCAATCCTCTTCGGCCACTGGCTGGAGGAC
>JBKPBS010000129.1:0-8993 GCA_046726915.1 Actinomycetota bacterium | reverse complement strand
GAACGCGCTAAGCATCGGGCTCAGGATTCTCGCCCCCTTCACGACGAGGGAACCGGGGCGGATACTCAGTAGGCGATGTCGCAGGAGAGCGTGGAGGTTGTCAGACGACTGCTCGCGCACTGGGAGAGGGTCGACGCGGCTTAGACTGGCGTCACCCCGCTCCTATGAAGGACGCGGATGACGCGGTTTGCACTGCTGCTCTCGCTGCTTGCCGTCGGCGCGCTCGGGCTGGTCGCGTGCGACGACGACGGTGAGACCGCGACGACCGAGACCGAAGTGATCACGTCGGCCTTCGGAGCGGGCGGCCGCGTAGCCGGACCGAATGCCCCCGATGCCTGCGGCGACTACCACGGCAAGCGGCCTGGCGGCTTCCACGTCAGGATCGAGGTGCTAGAAGGTGTCGTTCCCTGTCGCGAGGCGCAGCGCGTACTGACGAACCGCTACCGCGGCAGCCACTACCAACCTCCCTGGGCTTGCGGGGGAGAGAGCGACGCGTTGGTGGAGTGCGCGAAGCCGGGGGTAGCGTTCGCCGGTCACCTGTATTGCCCCGAATCGCCGACAGGAGCCCTCTGCCGTAGGATCGAAGCTGGCCAGGGCGGCCGCGTAGACGCAGCGGGCGGCCCGTACGCCTGCGGCGACTACCACCGCAAGGGGCCGGGCGGCTACCGCATCAGGATCGACGCGTTCGAAGGTGTCCTTCGCTGTCGCGAGGCGCACCTCGTACTGAAGAACTACTACCGCGGCAGGAACACACCTCCCTGGTATTGCGCGGAGCAGGGGGACGCCTTGGTGGAGTGCGCGAAGCCGGGCGTAGCGTTTGCCGGACAGATGTATTGCCGCGTATGGACGGAGAAAGGTGCCTGCATGCGTAGATTCGGACCGCCGTGAGCGGCTGCCCTCTCGACGCCTCGAAGTCGTGGGGCGGCGGGAATAGCCCCGGCTGGAAGCCGCCTTTGCTGGAGCAAAATGCCTGAGGGGCGTGTGACTCCTAGAGAACGGATCGCGCGGGAGCCGAGACCCTCCCCTTCCCGCCACCGGGGTGTGAGGGATCGGCTATTGGCACCGCGCCAAGGGGCTTTCGCGTCGGCCGCCCCACAGTCGTTTGATTACTACCCGCCATACCGTCAGGAGGGTAGTTACGGAGTAACGCTATACAGCGCTATACAAAGAGCCGTTTAGGGGAAAGATGCGGAGCGTGGGCATGAACATAGTGTGGAGCGAGAGCGACCGCGAGGCCCCGTCCCCCTGCCCTAGGCCGTCCTAACCCTGGGTTGTTGGGACAGTTGGGGCTCATCTCACGGGTCCCATCTTGCGGGCGCGGAAGACGATATCTGCGGGCACGCGGCCTTTGGTGAGGCGGCCGTTGTGCGCGCGGTCGTAGTTGAACTCGTCGAGGTATTCGGCCAGGTCGCGCCGTAGCGCGGTGATCTTCGGGGCGAGCGAGCGGGCGAATGCCGGGCGCCAGCATTCTTCGAGAATGGTCAGCTGGGCCCGTTCGACGCAGCCGTTGGAGTTCGGGTTTCCGGCCTTGATCCGCCACTGGCGAGCGCCCTCGGCTTCGCAGGCCGCACCGAACTCGCGCGAGGCGAACTCGGAGCCGTTATCCGTCGTCACCTGGCCCAGCTTCCAGCCCGCGGCCTTGAGCTCGCGGGCAACCCGATGGACCAGCGCTGCGGTCCAGCAGGGCCCTGGGGTTGCGCTCGCAGGAGTGCAGCTCGGCCCAGATGAAACCCGAGGCGACGTCGGAGGCGGTGTATTGCCAGACGGTGCCTTTTGAGCCGGACAGCCGGCCGACGAAGAAGCAGTCGAGCTGCACCTTCTCGCCGGGCTTAGACGCGTCGATGTGGCGCTCTGGCGGCGGCAGGTCGGGCTTGCGTTCGTAGGGCTCGGCGTGGCGCGCGACGAGCGCCAGACGCTTCGAGCGGGTATTCAGGTTGTAGCGCTTGAGCACCCGCCAGACACCGTGCTCTGAGATCCGGATCCCGCCCCACTTTTCGCGCCCCAGCTCCGCGGAGACACGCCGCGGTCCCAAGCCGGGCCGCGCGAGCGCGAAGGCCAGGATCCGCTGCTCGAGATGAGGTCCGATCTGGTTAGGCATCCGCGGTCGCCTGCGCTCTCTCACCCGAAGCGCTTCCAGGCCCCAGCGGTCGACCTTGCGCCTCCAGCGGTAATAGGTCGAGCGCTCGATCCCCATCGCCCTGCAGGCCGCAGAGACGTTGCCGAGCTCCTCGGCCAACGTCAGGCAGCGCACACGGAATCCGAACAGCACGTCATCCTCCGTCACGGCTCGCTCCTTTCAGAGCTTCTTCTGGTTGGCACCGAGGAGCGTGAGCGAGCACGCGGACGCGCCCGGCCATGGCCGGGCGCGTCCCACTTCAAGACATCGCTATCGCGCTCGCACCCGTTGCGAGAACTCGGGGTTAGTCCGGCCTAGGCGCCCTGGTGGTTTCGGGGTTTCGGGTTTCGAAGCTAGGCGGGATCTCGGTCACGACGCGGACCACCCTGCGGACCTGGCGGTAGAGAGAGGCGTTGAGCCTAGGTGGGAAGCGGGATACGGAACGGAGACTGTCGGTTCGGTGGACCGATGCGTGCTACCGATGGGCCGTGCACGAGCGCTCAACGCGCGTTTGCGGGGCTGTGTGCGGCCGGGGAGCTAACGGGGGCGGACATTCGGACTTCGAGAGACGAACGCGACACCGCCGCCGGCTGGGATCGCTTCTGGCTTACCGTAGTCGTATGAGGCCGCGCAGGTTGGCATGTGCTGGGTGCGTCATCGCCGCGGTGCT
The DNA here is from genome assembly GCA_046726915.1 of Actinomycetota bacterium. Classification (GTDB taxonomy): domain Bacteria; phylum Actinomycetota; class Thermoleophilia; order Solirubrobacterales; family Thermoleophilaceae; genus JACVRW01. Next base: position 6,207 of record JBKPBS010000129.1, on the reverse strand, counting down.
GTCGCTCCTAGCCACGCCGGCCGTCGCGGCGCCGCGGCTGGACGCCCGCTTTGGCGATGGCGGTGTCGCGCGGATGCCGTTCAAGTTTCATAGAGAGTTCTTGGCTGGCGCTCTTCGGCCGGTTCGCCAGGCCGATGGCAAGGTGCTTGTGGCGGCACAGCCTGACGCCGACCACACCCTCGCGATTGAGGTCTACCTCGCGCGGTTCGGCCGCACCGGCGCGCTCGACACGACGTTCGGGCGCCGCGGACGACTGCGGCTCACCTTTCCCTTTCAGTTCCAACCGCTGACGGTGTTGGCGCAGCGCGACGGGCGCATCCTGTTGGTCGGCACGGTCGGCGGATACGCCTACTTCTATCATCAGCCGAGCCAGCTTGGAATCGTCAGGCTGTTACCCGACGGGTCTCGTGACCGCTCGTTCGGTACCAACGGATTCGTGGCGTGGAACCCCCCGTGGCGTGCCGCCAACGAATTGATGGACGTCTCTCCGAGATTGGCCCTGCCGCAGCCGGACGGGCGGCTGCTGGTCGCCGCCACGCTCGATGAGCGAACTTCCGGGCTTCCTTATACGTCGTGGCAGCGCGTCGTGCTGGTGCGCTTCGGGGCGGACGGCTCGGTAGACCAGTCTTTGGCGGATGGGGGGTTCGCCGAGTTGGACTGGGACGGCGGGTACTTTCTGGGCTGGGCGCGGCTGGCCGACGGCCGTCTCGCAAGCGTCGTGTCCCGTAATGAGGGGCCGGGGGAGCCAACGCGCGAGTCGCAGGCGTGGTGGCTCCACAGCTTTGCCGCAGACGGCTCTTCGGCCGCCGCGCTGCGCTCCACCGGCTCGGTGCGGCTTGGGCTCGATGTCCTCGACCAGCTGGTCGACCTGGTACCTACTCGCGACGGCGGGCTGCTGATGACCGGCGACGTCGACGTCGACCAGCGTCCGGCCCCCGCGGTGCGCCGCATCCTTCCCGACGGTTCGCTGGACCCAACGTTCGGCAGAGACTGCGGCGATCCACTGCTTCGACTTCGTGCCTCATTCACCCGCGGCGGCGCCCCTACGCCGGACGGGGGCGTGCTCGTGACCGCGGGGGCCAGGTTCGACAGTCTCGCGATCCCTTACGACGCCACCGGATGTATTGCGGCCAAGCCGCTCCGACTACGGGGCCTGATGGCCGGGCCGCCCCTGCTCCAGCGCGGCCGCAGCGCCCTGCTGGGAGCGACCTTCAACGACAACGACGGTTTGGCCGCCGGTCTGGCCCTGATCAAGATTCGCCGCTGAGCGTCCAGGCGGCACTCGAAGCCGTGAATGTCATGAAGAAGGGCCCCCCGCGCTGAAATCCAACGTGGATTGCATCCAACGCTAGGAGGCCCCCATGCAGTATGTCGGGATCGACTGGGCGTATCGCCACGCCAGGTGGTGCGCGATCTCAGAGCACGGCGAGTTTGCTGCCGAGGCGACAATGCCGGCGGACGAGGACGGCCTCCTGCGCCTCGTCGCCCGTCTGGGCCCGGACGTCCAGGCTTGTGTCGAGATGATGTCGGGCGCGGTCTGGGTGAGGGACCGTCGAACACTTCGCCGACCTTCGCCGCGCGTTCCAGCAGCAGCCCCTCCAAGCCGCCAGTTGACAGCGGCCCGCGGGCACACTCAGCCGGACGAGGCCGAAGTCCGCCGCTGTCAGCCGCCCTTATTCAACTCGTATCCGATTCTGTTTTTTTTGGCGATTATTTGGCGACCTGGACCCTAGATCTGGCTTTCTAGAGCCAAATCCGGCTACGGAACCGAAGGTCACAGGTTCGAATCCTGTCGGGCGCGTTCCGTCGGCGACAGAAAACGCTCCAACGTCGGGCGGTCGCTGCTTCCCGGCGCTCCGCCCTCAAGCGTAAGCCGCTATCGAACTGGTCGTCAGCTACGACAAGGAGTGCCGTACTCCACGAGGCTCGTCGAGCTGGCGGCGTTCGCGCCGGTAGCCTCGCCGGCCTAATGACCCTCTCGGCGCGAGCCGTGCTGCTCGATCTCGATGGCGTGCTCTATGTCGAGGGGGAGCCACTGCCCGGCGCGGTGGAGGCGGTCGAGCGGATGCGGGCGAGCGGCCTGATGCTGCGCTTCGTCACCAACACGACGGCTCACTCGCGGGCGGCGACGCTCGAGAAACTGCACACGTTCGGCTTCGAAGTCGGCGACGAGGAATTGATCACGCCGGCGCTGCTCGCGCTGCGTTACTGCCGCGAGCGCGGGCATCAGCGCGTCGCGCTGGTGATGGGGGATCACGTCAAGGCGGAGTTCGGCGAGCTCGACGAGGACGACGACGAGCCGGATGCGGTCATCGTGGGAGACCTTGGCGAGCGGTTCGCGTACGACGTGCTCAATCGCGCCTTCCGGCAGCTACTCGCGGGCGCGGAGTTGGTGGCGCTACAGAAGAACCGCTACTGGCACCGCGAGGACGGGATGTGCCTCGACGTCGGCCCGTTCGTCGCGGCGCTCGAATACGCCGCCGCGTGCGAAGCGCATGTGGTTGGCAAGCCTGCCGTGGCGTTCTTCCGACATGTGCTTGACACCGTCGACGCGGAGCCGAACGAGGCCGTCATGGTGGGCGACGACATCGAGAGCGACATCGGCGGCGGCCTAGGGGCCGGCCTTCCAAGTGTTCTCGTGCGCACAGGCAAGTACCGAGAGGACGCGGTGCTGGCAAGCGGCATCCACCCGACGGCCACAGTGGAGTCGATAGCCGACGTGCCGGCTCTGCTCGGCGACGTGCCGGCCTAGCCAGGTCCCTGCGACCCTCGCGGGGCGCGCGATCAAGTTGGTGCGGGACGCGGAGGCGCGCAGCGGCGCGGGCCGACGCTGCGCGCGTACGCGCTCCGCGCGTGGCGGGACCCGCTCAGCGCCGCCATGCGGAAGGGGCGTTGGAATTGAATTTCTGGCGACATTTGGCGACCTAGGGCTTTTGATTTGGCTTTCTAAAGCCAAACCATGGCCCTAAGCCGCGGTCTACGGAACCGAAGGTCTCAGGTTCGAATCCTGACGGGCGCGCTTCGCAAAGGGCTCTACAGAGCCGAATTCAGCGGAGAGGCCCAAGCTCGGCACCGCCGGGTGGGAACAAGGTGGGAAAGGACTGCGCCGATTGGTCGGGGGATGGAGTCGTCGCCGGGTCAGAGCGTTCGCTCACCCGAGATAGAGCGTCGGTTCAGGCACCAGTAGCTCCACCACGGGCGCCCAATGCACTTGCCCAGGTGCTGCTCGTCCACGCCGTGCCGTCCTGCGGCTCGCTTGTCAACGATGAGTCATGTTGCGGGACGTGGCTCGCGCGATCGCTATCTGTTGTGAGCGATCACGCGACCCGTCAGGTCAGACGCTCGCTGATCGTCCACAACAGAAGCTGACCGGTACTCGCCGGCTGTCGCGTCACGCGAGCTGACCGCGCCGAGCTAAGAGCGCCCAGCTTCTTCAGAGTCTCCACCACGCCAGCGCTGCAGTGGCGCTAAGCACGGCGGGGCCAGGGTGGATGCCAGGGATCGAGGGGACTGTGTGGCACCAGCACCACGGCGACCGCGGCGAAGCCGGTGGACCCGTCGGGCGGCGACCAAGGCCACCCCGTGGGGCTGTTTCGCCGTGGGCGGACCGAACCCGAAAGGAGGAGCGCGGATCCGAGGGTGAGAAAGGCGATGGTCGTGATGTGCCACGTCTCGTGGATCATCGTCATGGTCATCCGCGGACGACCGAAGCGACTTGGCGGCAGCACTAGCGACGACAGCTTTCTCACTATCTGCTCGACCTGGTGGGAGTACCGCTGCAGCTACGAGGACACCTTCTATGACAACCCGTGCACCTCGGGAGCGTGTAACGGCTTTTGCTGGTACTGCACCTGGGAGACGCAGAACTGGACCGACTATTTCTACTGGGACGGTTCGAATGCCGTCTTCTACGGCGAGGCCTACTCCGACTCCCTCGTGTCCGAGGGCGACCTATTCCCTCCCTACTCGTCAACTGCTTGGTGGGACGCGCCGGCGGCGCAGTGGTACTCCCTCGGTCCCTATGCCCTGACGGTGTCGAAGCAGGGGGACGGCTCCGGTGAGGTGAGCTCGAGCCCCGCCGGGATCGGCTGCGGCGGGACCTGCCAAGCGAGCTTCGACGCCGGCACCGGGGTCACCCTCACCGCGACTCCCGACACATCCTCGATCTTCACGGGCTGGTCGGGCGACTGCACGGGCACCGGAAGCTGCCAGGTCACGATGGACCACGCGCTCGGTGACCGCGAGCTTCGCCCCGAAGCCGCCCCCACCGAACGACCCTCCCACGGCCAGCTTCACCGTCGGTTGTGTGGCGCTCAGCTGCAGTCTGGACGGCGGCGGGTCCGCCGACCCGGACGGGACGATCGTTGAGTACCGCTGGGACTTCGGCGACAACGCCATCGGCGCCGGCCAGACGGCCCAGCACACCTACACCCAGACCGGCACCTACACGGTGACGCTCACGGTCACAGACGACGGTGGCGCCGGCGAGACCGCCTCGCAGGCGATCGCGCCGATCAGCGGCCTGACCGCGCGCGGCTACAAGCTCAAGGGCCTAGAGAAAGTCGACCTGTCCTGGAACGGCGCGCCCGGAACGAGCTACGACGTGCTTCGCGACGGCGCACGGATCGCGACCGTCGCGGCCGGCAACTACACCGACAACCTGAACCGCAAGGGCTCGGGCGCCTACCGCTACAAGATCTGCCAGACCGGGGCGGCGGTCTGCTCGAACGAGGTGACGGTCAGCTTCTGACCTTGAAAGGAGGCAGGAATGCATCGACTCGCAGCCAACCTCAGACGCCTCGCAGCCGGTTCGCTCGGCGCGATGACCCTGGCCGTGGTGACGGCCGGAGCCGCGCACGCGGGGGCCGTGACGCAGAAGTTCGTGGGCCCATTCGGCGGCCCGTCTCCCTGCAACGGCGAGTTCGTCTTCGGCAGCGGGCCCGGCCACGCCACCTATCAGGAGAGCCAGGCCGGAACACACTTCTTCCTACTCTTCACGATGACGGTCAAGGCGACCGGCTCGCTCGGAAACGACTATCTGCGGGACGTCCGGGCGAACGGTCAGTTCGACTCGCCCTCGCTCACATTCGCGAACGGCACCACCGCATTCGACATGCCGGTCCGGCTCGTCGCGGTGTCACAGGGCGACGCGCCGAACTACGAGAGCGTGTTCACGGTCCGTATCTTCGTGTTCGACCATCAGCCAGTCGGCTCGACGTTCCTCGGGCCGGCCACCTCGACATGTCACGGGTAGCCACAGCTGCAAGGTCTGCCCGGCGCCGACGATCTGCTCGAACCAGCGTTCACGATGGCGGCCAGGTTGAACCCGGTCGTCGCCGAGGTGGGGCGTGAACGCTCGGGGCTCAACGATCGCCAGACAGGTAGTCCGATGGCGGGAGGTCTACAACTTCCGCAACATCGCCGCGCACCTCGACCCTCGACATCGATCTCGAACGCGTCTGGGAGATCGTGACGGACGAGCTCCCGCTCCTGCGGACTGCTGTGGAGAAAACTCGAAGGACCACGCGAGTAGGCGCTAACCTAAGCCGACCGGCTCTTCGGGTGGGAACAGGGTGGGAACAAATCGTGTCCCCTCGTGACTCCTTGTGTCCGCTCGTGTCCGCTCGGGCTTGGTGGCTGTGCAGGGATTTCCCATCAGGACTGGGATTGCGGGACGCTAGAGCGGCCTTCTACGGAACCGAAGGTCTCAGGTTTGAGTCCTGACGGGCGCGTCGCACAGAGACCCAGCGGGGCCCGGCGAGGTGGAGATAGAACAGTAGGATCGCGGCCCGTGCCGTTCACGCTCAGGAACCTCAAGGAGGATCTGGAGGATGTCGGGTCCAACTTCGACGGCGCGCCGGACCTGGAGTTCCGCCTCGCAACCAAGGTGCTCGAGCTCGAGCAGTCCGGCCTTAGCTATCAGCGCATCCCGCCCGACTATCGCTTCCCGTACGGCCACAAGCACAAGGAGCAGGAGGAGGTGTACGTGGTCGTGCGCGGGAGTGGGCGGATGAAGCTCGACGACGAGATCGTCGAGGTCAAGGAGTGGGACGTCGTGCGCGTCCCGCCCGGTACGTGGCGAGGCTACGAGGGCGGGCCGGAGGGCCTCGAGATCCTCGTCTTCGGCGCGCCCAATCTCGGCGAGGATCCGCGCGAAGACGTGGAGGGTCAGCGCGACTGGTGGGCTGACTAGCGCCCGGTGGAACC
>JBKPBS010000128.1:0-11916 GCA_046726915.1 Actinomycetota bacterium | reverse complement strand
GCCGATCAGCGCGATGATCGTCAGGAAGCGGTCCGCGAACTTGCCGGCCTTGACGGCGCTGTAGAGACCGAAGCAGATCGCCACGAACATCCACAGCAGCGCCGCCCCCACCGCCAGCGACATCGTCCGCGGCAGGCCCTTCACGATCTCCTCACCCACCGGCAGCTGCGTGAAATACGAGACCAGGTCGCCCGTGAAGACCTTCTTCATCATCGTGAAGTACTGGACGAAGATGTTGTCGTCGAAGCCCCACTCCTTGCGGATCGCCTCGATCTGCGTCTCGGTCGGCTGCTTGCCCGCCATCCGCACGGCCGGGTCGCCGTTCGGAATCACGTTGAAGATGAAGAACGTCAGGATCGAGACCGCGAACATCACAAGCGCCATCTGCATCAACCGGCGGACGACGAACCTGGCCATCCGCTAGCGCTCCAAGCGGACCTTCGCCCGCGGGTCGAGTGCGTCGCGCACGCCGTCGCCGAACACGTTCAGCGACAGCACCGTCAGGACCAGCATCACGCCCGGCACGATGGCGAGGTGCGGTGCCGTCGCGACGCGGTCCACCCCCTCGTCGATCATCGTGCCCCACGATGGGGTCGGCGGCTGAACGCCGGCCCCGAGGAACGACAGCGCGGCCTCGAGCAGAACCGCATTCGCGATCAGGAGCGTGAAGAAGACGAGGATCGTGGACGCGAGGTTTGGCAGCACCTCGCTGAACATGATCCGGATCGGGCCCGCTCCCTGAGCGCGGGCGGCTTCAACGAACTCTTTCTCGCGCAGCGACAGCACCTGGCCGCGCACCGGTCTCGCCATGTAGGGGATGTAGACGAGCCCGATGATGAAGATCGGTATCAGGAGCGAGTCCCCGGCGATCTTTATCGGCCCGATCTTGAGCCCGCCGAGGGCCAGCGCCACGCCCAGCGCCGTGCCGAGGATGACCACCGGGAACGACCACAGGATGTCCAGCAGGCCACGTATGACCGCGTCCGAGGCGCCGCGGAAGTAGCCCGCAACGATCCCCAGGATGATCGACAGCAGCGTAGTCATCAGCGCCGCGGTGATCCCGATCACCAGCGAGTTGCGGCCGCCGTACAGCAGCCGCACCATGATGTCGCGGCCGTTGCGGTCCGCGCCCAGGAAGAACTTGCCGTCGGCCTTGAGGTACTGCGGGCCGATCGGCACGCCGTCGAGGCCGACCACGTTCTTCTCCTTGCCGTCGACCGTGATGACGTCCGAAAGGTGGTTGGCGTTCGGCGTCGTCTTCGCCACCTTGTCAGCCCACACGGGCGCCAGCACGCACGACAGAACCAGCAGGACGAAGAGAAAGCCGAAGAGCAGCGCGACCTTGTTGCGCCGCAGCCGCCGGAGCCCCAGCCTCCACGGGCCAAGGCCGTGGACGTGCTCCTTCTCGGCCTGAGCCTCCCAGGCCGCCGGCCTCTGCAGGGTGGTCTCGGTTGCCGGCTCAGTGGCCACTTGAGTTCCTCAAAACTCCCTCGCGGGCACACACTACCCGACCGGGGAGGGCGCGCAAGCGCCCTCCCCGAGCCGGATAGCCAATCAACGAACTACTTGAGGCACCAGCTCGTGTAGTCGTTGTTCCAGACCGGAGAGAAGTTCGAACAGTTGTCGAAGTCCATCCGCTCCGAGAAGAACGTCGCGAGCTTGCGGTGGCCGTACGGGGCAATCCACGCCCGCTCGACGAGCTTGTCGTTCAGGTCCTTCCACTTCTCGGCAACCTCGTCGGTGACCTCCGGCTCCTTGTTCAGCTCGGCGATCCCCTTGGTGATCTCCGGGTCATCCACGTTCCCGAAGTTCTGGTTGTTCGTGTCCTGAATCGACGCCCCGTCCACGAGGAACATGAAGTTCTTCGGGTGCGGGAAGTCCTGGAACCAGTTGGCGAAGCCGGTCTGGGCCTTCGTCTTCTGGTTGCCGATGGTCTGGAAGTAGACCCCTCCGTCGAGGATCTTCGGCTTGGCGTTGAAGCCCATCTTCGTGAGCATGTCCGCGTAGGCCTCGGTGACCTTGTCGGTTGGGTCGTCGTTGTTGCCGTAGACGGTGACGTCCATGCCGTCCACGCCGGCTTCCTTGATCAGCGCCCGCGCCTTCTCGAGGTCGGGCGGCTTGTTCGGATCGCCGAACGGGCAGTCCTTGACGTCGATGTCCTCGTCGAATCCCGGCATGCCGGGCGGCAGGAACGAGCAGCCAGGCGTGACCTCGCCCGCGAAGATGCGCGCGAGACCGGGCTTGTCGATGCCCCAGTTCACGGCCTCGCGGACCTTCGGGTCGTCGAACGGCGGGACCCGGGTGTTCATGAAGAAGTAGTACGTCGAGGCCGTCGTGACTTCCCTATAACGGTCCGAGTACTTCGCCTTCACCTCCGGCTTGATGTCGGCCGGCGGCGGATCCTGCATGTAGTCGAGCTTGCCCGAGATCACGTCCTGGGCCTGCTTCTGGGCGTTCTTGACGATCAGCGTCGTGATCTTGTCGATCTTGGCCGGCGGGTCGTCCGGGATGTCGTCGGGGAAGAACTTGTTCTTCTCCATCACGAACTGCCGGTTCGGAACCGAGTCGGTGATCTTGTACTGGCCGACGCCTGGAGGCGGATCCTTGGTCAGGTTCTTGAACGGCGTGTCACCCGGAACGAACGTGGCGAACGGCATCGCCAGCACGTTCGAGAAGGTCCCGTCGGGCGCGTTCAGGGTAATCGTGACCGTGCCGGCCTTGTCGTCGGTCTCGATGCCGGGGATGTCGGCCTCGGCCTTGCCGTTCTTGACGTAGTCCTCGGCGCCCTTGATGCCGAGGAAGAAGGCCGATCCGCCAGACTCCAGGTTGAGCACGCGCTGAATCGTGTGCTCGAAGTCGGAGGCCTTGACCGCCGAGCCATCCGAGTACTTCAGCCCCTTGCGGAGCGTCAGCTCGTAGACGGTGCCGTCCTTGGACACCGTCGGCAGGTCCTGCGCCAGGACCGGGATCAGCTCCGACCCCTCCTGGCCGTTGGCGCGCTTGTAGCCGATCAGTCCCGCATAGACGGTCGAGAGAGGCTCCCAGCCGTTGACCGTGTAGCTCAGCGCCGGGTCCAGATAGTCGGGCTGCGAGGTCTGGGCGATCGTGATCGATCCGCCCTCCTTCGCTGCGCCGCCCCCGCCACCGCCGCCGTCGTCGTCGTCGTCACCACAGGCGGCGATCACGAACATGGACAAACAGGCGACGAGCAGCACCAGCGCGCGTCTACCGAGCTTTCCCATACAACTCCCTCCAGCTTTCGTTTCGACGAGCGAGAGATGCCCGCCGGGCGGCAAGATACCCCTTGCTTCGCCGCTTTCATGCGTAATCCGGGCACCAAAATGTGCCCTTAACGCTGGCTTAGGCGGCCCCTGGAGGAGTCCTGAGCAGCTCCTCGCGCATGATCGAGAGCGACTTGCGGATCAGCCGCGAGACGTGCATCTGAGAGAGGCCGACGCGCTGCGCGATCTGAGTCTGCGGGAGCCCCTCCTCGAACCGCATCCGAAGGATCTCGCGCTCGCGCGGGGGCAGGCGGTCGAGCACCGGCTCGAGCGCGGCGCGGTGCTCCGAGCGCTCGAATTCCGCGTCCTCGCCGCCGATCGTCTCGAGCGGGTCGAGCTCCTCGTCGCCGCCCGGACCGGTGGACAGCGACACGGTCGAGTACGCCGAGCCGACTTCCATCGCCTCGAGCACCTCTTCCGGCGTGGTCTTCAGCTCGTCCGCGATCTCGGCGATGCTCGGGGAGCGGCCGAGGCGGCCGGTGAGCCGCTCGATCGCGCCGGACATGGAGGCGTTGAGCTCCTGGAGCGCGCGCGGTACCCGGATCGCCCAGCCCTTGTCGCGGAAGTGGCGCTTTATCTCGCCGACCACGTTGGGGGTGGCGTACGTGGCGAGCGACACCTCGCGCTCGAGCTCGAAGCGGTCGATCGCCTTGATCAGCCCGATGGCGCCGACCTGCTCGATGTCCTCGAGCGCCTCGCCGCGGCCGGCGTAGCGGCGGGCGAGCGAGCGGACCAGCGGGAGGTGGCGCTCGATCAGCTCCTCGCGCGCGGTGGTGTCGCCCTTCTCGTGGTAGCGGCGGAGGAGTGCCCGGTCCTCCTCGCGCGCCCTCTCAGACGCCGCCGGCGAGCGGCGCTGTGGCACGTTCACGAAAAGCCCTTGAGCTTCTCGAGCCGCACGACGATGGCACCGGCCCCGGCGTCCTCCACGCCGAAGGAGTCGACCACTGTCTGGAGGATGCGCCTCAGCGTGAGCTGGCCGGGAGGAGCATCGCCGTCGCGGAGCGCTTCGGCGACCGCGGACTCGGAGAGCGGGCCGACGCGCGTGCGGATGCTCGACTCGCCCACCTCGAAGGAGAGCCGCACGCTGCCGACCTGGCCGGCCTCGGCGAGCAGGCGCTCGACCGCGAGCTGGAGGTCGTCGATCTCCTCGAACGCGAAGTCCACGCGCTCGGCGATGCCGCCGATGATGAGTCGAACGACGGCCTGGAAGTCGCCCGACAGGGGCGCCTCGAGCTCGATGCGTTCGTGCTGGTTTGTCAACGCGGCTCTCCGATGGTGCCCTCGCCCACGACGCGATCCTGACGCATCAGGCAGGCCAGCTGCCCCGGTGCGACTCCGTTCGCGCTTTGGCCAAGATCGAGCTCGAGCGCTCCGTCGTCCTGGACGTGCACACGGCACGCTAGCGGCTCGGCGTGGTAGCGCAGCCGGACGGTCTCGACCTCTGTCGCCGGGCGGTGAAGGGTGGCGTCCTCGAGCGCGACGGTTGTGGTCGCGAGCGCCGCCTTCGGCCCCACCACCACCCTGTTCGTCCTTGCGTCCTTCTCGATGACGTAGAGCGGCTCGGGGCTCGTGAGGCCGAGCCCGCGGCGCTGGCCCACGGTGTAGTTGTGCTGCCCTTCGTGGCGGCCGAGCACGGTGCCCTGGCGGTCGACGATCTCCCCCGGCCTCCGCAGGCGCGGGCCGCCGTGGCGCTGGAGGAACGCGCGGCCGCCGAGGCCCGCGACGAAGCAGAGATCCTGGCTCTCGCGCTTGTCGGCGACCGGGAGTCCCGCCTCGCGCGCGAGCGCGCGCACGGCGTCCTTCGTGAGGCCGCCGAGCGGGAAGCTGAGCCGGTCGAGCAGCGCGGGGTCGAGCTTGGCGAGCATGTAGCTCTGGTCCTTCTTCGGGTCGGCTGCCGCGCGGATGAGCGGACCGCGGTCGTCCCGGGCGATGCGCGCGTAGTGGCCGGTGGCGAGCCGGGCGGCGCCCAGCGCGCCGGCGAGCTCCAGCATCGCGTCGAAGCGGACCTCGCCGTTGCAGCGCACGCACGGGTTCGGCGTGCGGCCGGCGGCATAGCCGTCGAGGAAGCGATCCACGACCTCGGCCCTGAAGCGCTCCCGGAGGTCGAGCGTGATGTGCGGAATCCCCATGCGATGCGCGAGCTCACGGGCGCCGCGCACCGCCTGCGGCGAGCAGCAGCTCTTGTCGCCGTCGGTGCCAGGGTCCGACCACAGCTCGAGCGTGACCGCCACGACCTCGTCACCGGCGTCCAGGGCAAGCTGAGCCGCGGCGGCCGAATCGACGCCGCCGCTCATGGCCACGAGCGTGCGCCGGGGGCTTGGCTCGACCTTCACCGCCCCCTCCTTTGCCGTTGCTCCGAGGGCACGATGCAACGCGTCGATGCCGAGCTCCGCGGCGTGTCGCTTAGCCGGACTGAGACCGAGCCCCGTCACAAGCCGGCCCACACCCACATGGCAGGCGCCGAGGAACGACTCTCCCTCAATGCTCTCCACGATCGCGCTGGCCGCCGCGGTCAGGGCGCCACACCCCTCTGCGTCGAACCCCGCCGCCGTCACACGATCGCCCTCGACCTGTACCGCGATGCGCACGAGATCGCCACAGGCTGCGCCTCCGGCCGCGCCCGCGTGGGGGTGGTTCCTCAGGGCGCCCTCGCCAGTGGGCGCGCTCAGATGTTCGGCGAATGACCGCACTGAGGAGCAACGGTACCTGCCTTACCTGGCCCCAGCCGAAGGCTGGCCCCAGCCTGCCGTTTGTTGGTCCCGGTGGTTGGGCCTGCTAGCTAGCAGGTGGGTGTCCTCCGCGGCGGACCACGGCCCTACCGCGAGGCGAACTCCCATACCGGTTTTATTCGGCTCAACATGTGCGACCAACTCGCGAACAGGCTCGGGCCGATGTCGAGGCTAGCGCGGCTCGCGCGTGTCGGCTAGCGCGAGCCGCTCGGGTCGGCCGGCGGAGGCACGATCACCTTCACGCCGAGGTCCCTCAGCTGGCGCTCGTCGACCGGGGCGGGCGCGCCGGTCAGCGGGTCGGCTCCGCTTGCTGCCTTCGGGAACGCGATCACGTCGCGGATCGATGAGGCGCCGGCGAGCAGTGCGACCAGGCGGTCGATCCCGAACGCGATCCCGCCGTGCGGCGGCGCACCGTAGGTGAGCGCCTCGAGCAGGAAGCCGAAGCGCTCCTGCGCCTCCCCCGGCCCGATGCCGATCGCGTCGAAGACCTTTTGCTGCACCGCGGGGTCGCTGATTCGGATCGAGCCGCCACCGAGCTCCCAGCCGTCGAAGACCACGTCGTAGGCGCGGCTGCGCCAGGAGCCGGGGTCGGCGTCGAGGTCGCCGGTCGGGCTCGTAAATGGGTGGTGCAGTGGGTCCCAGCGTGCCTCGTCCTCGTTCCATTCGAACGCGGGGAAGTCGACGACCCAGAAGATGTCGTGCCCCTCCGGCTCGCCCATGGCGACCTCGGGCCGCAGCGCCCCCAGGACTTTTGCCGCGATCTGCGCGGTGTCGGCGACGATGAGGATCGCCTCCCCCTCCTGCGCATTCAATGCGTCGTTCGTCCGCGCGATCTCGTCCTTCGAGACGAACTTTGCGATCGGCGAGCGCCAGCCCTCTTCCTCGACGACCGCCCATGCCAGCCCCTTCGCACCGAGCGACTGAGCCTTCTCGGTGAGCTGGTCGAAGCGGCTGCGCGGCCAGTCGCCGCCGGCCTTCAGCGCCCGGACGACGCCACCCGACGCCAGGGCACCGGCGAAGACCTTGAACTCGGAGGACCGGAAGGGCTCGGAGATGTCGACGATCTCCACCCCGAGCCGCCGGTCCGGCCGGTCCGACCCGTAGCGCAGCATCGCCTCGTCGTAGGTGAGCCGGTCGAGCGGCAGCGACACCTCGATGCCTGCCAGCGCAAGCACGCGCTGGAGCAGGCGGTCGGTCACCTCGAAGACGTCCTCCTCCTCCACGAACGCCAGCTCCATGTCGAGCTGCGTGAACTCGGGCTGGCGGTCGGCGCGGAAGTCCTCGTCGCGGAAGCAGCGGGCGATCTGGAAGTAGCGCTCGTAGCCGCCGATCATCAGGAGCTGTTTGAAGAGCTGCGGCGACTGGGGCAGCGCGTACCACGACCCCTGCATGAGGCGGCTCGGCACGAGGAAGTCGCGCGCGCCCTCCGGGGTCGAGCGAGTCATGATCGGCGTCTCGACCTCCACGTAGCCCTCGCCGGCGAGGAAGTCGCGGATCTCCTTCACCACGGCGTGGCGGAGGATCACGTTGTCGCGCATCTGCTCCTTGCGGAGGTCGAGGTAGCGGTAGCGCAGGCGAAGCTCCTCGCCGACCGGGTCGTCCTCGTCGATCTGGAAGGGCGGCGTCAGGGAGTCGGCGAGCTGCTCGAGCTCGGCGGCCACGAGCTCGACCTCACCGGTCGGAAGCTCGGGGTTGATGGCGCTCTCGTCGCGGCGGACCAGCTCGCCGCTCACGGAGATCACGTCCTCGCCGCGCAGCCCGCCTGCCGCCGCGTGCGCGTCCGGCGCCTCCTCGGGCCGGAAGACGAGCTGCAGGAGACCGGTGCGGTCGCGCACGTCGATGAAGATGAGTCCGCCGTGGTCGCGCCGGCGGTGGACCCAGCCGGCCACGCGGATTCGCTGGCCCACGTCGTCGGCGCGCAGCTGGCCCGCCCAGTGGCTGCGGTAGCGGTTGGAGCGCGGGGCCTTCACGACAGCGCCTCCCGGACGAGCCGGTCGACATCGTCGTCGCCCGCGGCCTCGCGCTGCTCGCCGCTCTGCATGTCCTTCACCTCGACGCTGTCTCCCAGGATCACCGTCGCTCGCGCGCCGATGCGGTCGGCCTGCTTCAGCTGCCCTTTGAGTGAGCGCCCTGCCTGCTCCATCTCCGCCCGGATCCCCGCCGAGCGGAGCCGCCGAACGAGCCCGAACGCGGCGCGGGCCGCATCGGGTTTGGCCACGGCCACGAATACGCGCCCGGCCGGCTCGGTGGCCGCGTCCCCGGCCGCGAGCAGCATCCGCTCGATCCCCGCCGCAAAGCCGACCCCTGGGGTCGCCGGCCCGCCCAGCTCCTCGACCAGCCCGTCGTAGCGCCCGCCGCCGCCGAGCGCGGCCTGCGCGCCGAGCCTGTCCGACTCGAACTCGAACACCGTGCGCGTGTAGTAGTCGAGGCCTCGCACCAGCGTGGCGTCGATCTCGTACTCGAGGCCCGCGGAGTCGAGCAGGGCGCGCACCTCACCGAAGTGCTCGGCGTCCTCCGCGGAGAGGCGGTCGATCAGGAGCGGCGCCTCGGCCATCACGGCCTGGGTGCCGGGGTGGTCGGCGTCGAAGGCGCGCAGTGGGTTCTGGTCGAGCCGCGAGCGCACGTCCTCGGACAGCTCATCCTCGCGCGCGCGTAGAAAACGGGTCAGCTCCTCGAGGTAGCCCGCGCGCGTCTCGGGGGTGCCGAGGCTCGACAGTCTCAGCCGCGCCGGACCCGTGCCGGCCCGCTCGAAGATCTCGGCTAGCAGGAGGATCAGTTCCGCGTCGAGCGTGGGATCGTCCGAGCCGAGCGCCTCGGCGTCGATCTGCGTGAACTGGCGGAAGCGGCCCGCCTGCGGAGCCTCGTGCCGGAAGAACGGCCCGGCGTACCAGACCTTCACCGGCTGCGCCAGCTTGTGCATCCCGTGCTCGATGTACGCGCGGCAGATCCCGGCCGTGGCCTCCGGGCGAAGTGTGAGCGAGCGCCCTGCCTTGTCCTCGAAGGTGAACATCTCCTTCTGGACGATGTCGGTCGACTCCCCGACCCCGCGCGCGAACACCTCCGTGTCCTCGAACACGGGCGTCTCCATCGGCTCGTAACCGGCGCGGCCGAGCACCTCCCCCGCGATCGCGACGATGCCGAGCCGGCGGCGCGCGTCCGGCGGCAGCACGTCCAGCGTGCCGCGAGGCGCCTGCAGCTTCTTCACTTCGCCAGCTCGGCCAGGAACGGGTTTGTGGCCCGCTCCGCGCCCAGCGTAGTGGTCCCCATGTGCCCGGGGTAGACCGCGGTCTCCTCCGGGAGCGTGTCTACCAGCGTCCGGATCGACTCGAGCAGCGTCCCGTAGTCGCCGCCCGGGAGGTCGGTGCGGCCGATCGACTGCTGGAAGAGCACGTCGCCCGAGAAGATCGCCTGCTCGTCCGGGATCGAGAACGTCACGTGGCCCGGGCTGTGGCCGGGTGTGAAGATGACGTCGATCTCGAAGCCCGCGAGCTCGAGCCTCTCGCCCCCTTCCAGCGTGTGCTCCGCCTCGTACGACTCGAAGGGCCCGAAGCCCGGCCACGGCACGAACTTCATGATGTCGGCGAGCACGAAGGCCTCGATCTTCGGCACCCAGACCTCGGCGCCGGTGGCCCTCGCCACGGGCGCCACGGCGCCGACGTGGTCGAAGTGCGTGTGCGTCAGGAGGATGCCGTCGAGCCGAACGCCGAGCGCGTCGATCGCGGCGAGCAGCTTGTCGGCCTCGTCGCCCGGGTCGACGATCAGCGCGCGGTCCGAGCCGTCGCGACGAAAGAGGTACGTGTTCTCCGCGATCTGGCCGACCGTGAACATCCGCACGTCCATCAGCGCGCTCCCGTCTTTCGGCGCTGCCGGAAGCGGTAGATCATCATGTCCGTGGCATATCCGAGCGGGATGTAGAGCACGAACATGAAGCCGGCGAGGATCACGCCCTGCGCGACGCTCCTCTTGAACAGGACGACCACGAGCACGCCGAACAGCGCCGCCGCGATCGCGGCGCGGTTGACGGCGCTCCGCCAGGTGGGCGGCGTGTCGAGCCGCTCCTGGCGGCGCTGGCGCGAGATCTGCTTGGCGTCCTCGCGAGTCTGAGGCCGCCCCGTGCGCCCGGCACGCTCGATCGTCCCGGCAGGGGTGCCGCGATGCTTGCGAGTGCGCTTGCGCCTGGTCTGCGCCATGGAGGGCGACGTTACCGGACGGCGGCGTCCACTACCGGCGGCGTTTCCGGCCTGCGCAGCAGATCCTTAACGGCGCGGCCCGTGGCGGCTTCCTTTGCACTGATCCGTCTCATCGTCAATCGGATTATCAGGGCTCTGTTCCCTACGCCACGGCGCGCAAGGCGTCCTCCAGGATGTGCCGCTCGGGGTCGAAGCCACGCAGCGGCACGTCCGCCGGGAAGCCTTCGAACGCGGCGCGTGGGGCCAGCCCGATCAGTTCGGCCTCGGCCACCTCGGCTCGCTCGCGCACGTATTCGACGATCTCGCGCAGCGGCACCGCGCGGTGGTCGTGCACGTTTGTCGACACCTGCGCCCGGTTGCGGTCGGCGAGGTAGAGCCCGAGCGCCCGCACGCCGGGCATGCCGCCGCCGGACTCGCGGAGGCCGGCGGCGATCTGCTTCGCCACCGCGAGGTCGTCGGTCACGAGGTCGACGTTGAACGCCACGAGCGGCGCCCGCGCGGCGGCCAGGACCGCTCCCGCAGTCGGATGTGGCTTCGCCGGGCCGTAGTCGGGCACGAGCTCCTTCGACTCGATGCGTCGCGCCAGCTCCTTCGGCCCCCCGCGCCGGATCCAGGCGCGCTCGGCGTGCTCGGGCCGCGTGGCGAGCTCCCCGTAGAGGAAGACCGGCACGCCGAGCTCATCGCCGATCAGGGCGGCCGCCGTGAGCGCCTCGGCGATCGCCGCCCCGCGCCGCTCCTCGTCCAGGTAGACGACCGGCATCACGTCCAGGGCGCCCACGTGCGGATGGATTCCGGTGTGAGCGCTGATGTCGATGCGCGCGACAGCCGAGCGCGCTCCGCCGAGCAGCGCCTCCGACATCTCCCCCTGCCGAGCGGCGAGCGTGAAGACAGCCCGATCGTGATCGGGGTCGGTATGGAGATCGAGAAAGCGCGCCGGCGCAAACGCCCGCCCGATCGCCTCGAGTGTGGCTAGGTCGCGACCCTCGCTGACATTCGGGACCGTCATGAGAAGCGGCGGAGCGTCCACGAACCTGAAGGCTAGACTCGCTAGCCGCGGCTCCGTAGCTCAGCGGTTAGAGCGCACGACTCATAATCGTGAGGCCGGTGGTTCGAATCCTCCCGGAGCTATCGCCTCGTTTGCAGGGATTACCCGTGGTGTTCGGAGTCCCTGCGTACCGCCTCAGACGGCGTCGACGTCCACCAGGCGTCCACCAGCTTCCCGACTGGCCTGCTCGATCTGGTCCTCGGCGGCCATGATCGGCTGGCCCTTCAGCTCGCGGATCACATGCGTGTACGTGCCAACGGTCATCTGAGGTGAGTGGCCCATCTGCTCGGCGAGCTCAGGGATCGACACGCCGGCTCGGATCTGAAGCGAGGCGAACGCGTGCCGCAGGTCATAGGGCGGCAGCCTCTCGATCCCTGCTTTGGCTCGCGCTGGATGCCACGTCCGACGGCGCCAGTTCTGGTAGTCGTGCAGCCGCCAGGGCTCGCCGTCTCTGCGCGGGAAGAGCAGCCCTTCGCGGATTCCGTGAGCGAGCATGTATTCACGCACGTCGCGGCGCACTGGATCGAGGAGGTCGATCGCGCGTGGGTTGAAGCCCCGCACCTTCTGTCCGCCGATGATCTTGCCGTCAATATTCCGCTGCTCGACGAGCAGGGTGTTGCGCCGCACGTGCCGCACCTCGAGCGCCAGCAGCTCCTCGGGCGCCCGAAGTC
>JBKPBS010000127.1:0-22839 GCA_046726915.1 Actinomycetota bacterium | reverse complement strand
ACGTGCTTCTGCACCGCGGCGAAGCTCACCGGGTAGGCCTCGGCCAGCCGCGACACCGACAGCTCGCCCCCGACCGAGCGGCGCAGGATGTCGCGGCGGGTGGCGTCGGCGAGAGCGTGGAACAGATGGTCCACCGCCTCGTCGGTCAGCTCACCTACAACCACTCGGTTGTAGGTTAGCGCATCGCTGCCGAGGGCGGCCTTCCAGGGAGGGATCGTGATCGAGGAGACTGCCCGGGTGGCGCGAGCGGGTGGACTCACGGACGGCTCGGTGACGTCGGTGCGTGTCGTGTACCCCGACTTGCACGGCTACCCCCGAGGCACGGACGTCCCGATCGGCGAGTTCGACCACATCGCCGAGCACGGGCTGACGTTCTGCGCGGCGATCATGGGCACGGATCTCAACCACACGCCCGTGGTCGGCGGCGCGGAGGGCTTCCCCGACCTGATCGCGATCCCCGACCTCGCTTCGATGACGCACCTGCCCTGGGAGCCGGGGGTCGCCTGGTGCATCGCCGACGTGCATCCGGTCACGCAGGACGGCCCGCGGCCCGCCGACCCTCGCGGTGCCCTGCGGCGAGCGGTCGCCGGGTTCGAGGAGCTCGACCTCGCGCCCGTGATCGGGCCCGAGCTCGAGTTCTTCCTGTGCGTCCGCGACGCCGAGAGCCCGAACGGCGTGCGCCGATACGTCGACACCGAGAGCATGGTCTACACGGTCGGTCCGCAAGCCGACCCGCTTGGCGTCGTCCGCGCGATCACCGAGACGCTCTCGCAGCTCGGGGTCGGCACATTCGCAGCCGCCCACGAGTTCATGACCTCGCAGTACGAGATCAACCTCAGGCACGGCCCGGCGTTGCCTGCGACCGACCGCGCGTTTCGCCTGAAGTCGGCCGTGAAGGACCTGGCCGCGCAGCGCGGGCTGGTGGCCACCTTCATGGGCAAGCCGTTCAACGATCAGGGCGGCTCGGGCTTCCACGTGCACGTATCCGCCGACCGCGAGGACGGCAACGCGTTCGCCGACCACCGCGACGACCGCGGCGTCTCGACCGAGCTGCATCGCTTCACCGCCGGAGTCCTCGCGCACGCGCCGGCGCTGATGGCGTTCCTGAATCCGACGGTCAACGCCTATCGCCGGCTCGTGCCCGACTCGCTCGCGCCCACGCGGGCCAACTGGGGCTGGGACAACAGGACGACCTTCATCCGCATTCCCCCCGAGCGCGGCCGCGCCGCGCGCGTCGAGGTTCGCGTCGGCGACGGCAGCGCGAACCCCTACCTGGCCACGGCCGCCGTGCTGTTCGCCGGCCTGCACGGCCTACGGGAGGAGCTGCCGCTCCCCGGCCCGATCGCCGGCGACGCGTACGAGCTCGGCGACGACGCCGGGGAGGCGCTGCCGACGTCGCTCGACGCCGCGCTCGACGCGCTCGAGCGCGACGCGTTCCTGCGCGACGCGTTGGGCCCGGAGATCGTCGACACGTTCGCGGCGATGAAGCGCCTCGAGGCCGACCGCCACCGCAAGTGGGTCTCCGACTGGGAGATCGCCGAGTACCTGCACCACCTCTAGGCGCTGCGACCCGGTGACCCGACACGGGCGTCGGGTCACTGGATCAAAGGCTCGCGCTCGCCGCCAGCGCGTCTTCCGCCCCCGGCGCGACCGTGGCGATCGTCGTGCGCAGGCGCGCGAGGTCGCGCCCTGGATCGAGCCCGGCGAAGACGAGGGCGGCGGTGTGCGCGTAGTGCGCGACGAGGCGGTGAGCGGCCCGGTCGGCGTCGCCGGCGGCGACCGCATCGACGATGCTGCGGTGCTCCTCGCGGCGCTGGTCGAGGATCTCGGGCGTCGCCGCGCCGAATGCCAGCCGGTAGCGCTCCGCATGGTCGAAGAGCTGTCCGATCGTCTCGCTCACGCGAGGCCCGGAACCGGCCACGAGGGCGAGGTGGAAGGCTCGGTGCGGCGTGCGCAGGCCGGTGTTGTCGCGAGAGCGCATGTAGTGGTCCATCTGCGCGAGCAGGCCCTCGAACTCGGCGATATCGGCGGAGACGACTCGCGGGACGGTGATCCGAATCGCCACGGCCTCGAGGGAGATCCGCATGACGTAGAGCTCCTCGGCATCGGAGCTCGAGAGCCCGGCGACGCGCACGGGGCGGTTGGGCTCCGACACGACGAGCCCTTCGCGCTGAAGCATCCGCAGCGCTTCGCGCAGCGGCGTGCGACCGACCTCCAGCTGGCTGGCCAGAGCGGCCTGCGAAGCCGTGTAGCCGGCAGGGACCTCGCCGCGCAGGATCGCGTTGCGCAAGCGCTCGTGGACCAGCGCGACGTGCTGCCCGTCACGTGACCGTCCGGTCGCGACCGCTCGCTCCATATGGCCACAGATACCACGTGTCCGGTCGCGCCACTGCGCCCGTGCCATCCGACGCAATGAAGTGTCCAGCGAGGAGTGTTATATCCAATTTCTCGACATGAGACAATTATCGTGGTTGTATCTAGATCGAGCGGACGATGTTCAGGGACAGGAGGAAAGATGTACGAGCGCCTGATCTCGCAGCTGGCGCACGTTGAGCTGCTGACGCCGACTCCCGAGGAGTCGGCCCGATTCTTCACGGACGTCATGGGGCTCGACGAGAGCGGCCGCGATGGCGGATCCATCTACCTGCGCTGCTGGGGCGACTTCTTCTTCCACAGCGTGCAGCTCACGGAGGCCCCGCAGCCCGCCCTCGGACACGTCGGCTGGCGGACCGACGGTCCGGCCCAGCTGGAGCGCGCCGTCGAGCGCCTCCAGGAGGCCGGTGTCGGCGAGGGGTGGACCGACGACCAGCGCGGCCACGGCCCGGCATTTCGCTACCGCGGCCCCGGCGGCCACGTCCAGGAGGTCTTCTGGGAGGTCGAGCGACACGCGGCGCCACCCGACCAGCGCTCGACGTTCCCGGCTCGCCCGCAGAAGCACGCGCCGCGCGGCGTGGCGGCCCGTCAGCTCGACCACGTGACCGTGGTGACTCGCAACCCGTACGGCGACAGCGAGTGGTACCGCGACGTCCTCGGCTATCGCTTCATGGAGTACACCGGCCTCGACGAGGACCCGGACCTCATCGTCTTCTCGATGGTCACGACCAACGAGAAGTCGCACGACCTCGGGCTCGTCATCGACTTCACGGACGTCCCTGGCCGCATCAACCACCTCGCGTTCTGGGTGGACGCGGTCGAGGACGTCCTGCGCGCCGCGGACGTGCTGATGGAGGCCGGAACCGAGATCGAGTTCGGCCCAGGGCGCCACGGCATGGGCGAGCAGACGTACCTGTACTTCCGGGAGCCCGGCGGCATGCGCCTCGAGGTCAACTCCGGCGGCTACCGCAACTACCAGCCGGACTGGGAGCCGGTGAAGTGGCTCCCGTCGCAGGGCTCGAACACGATGTACCGCAACCTGAGCCTGCCGGACTCGATGCTCGAGTCGTTCCCGCCGGCGACGCCGAGCCAGGTGCCCTCCGAGGCGGCGGTGAACCCGTGGGCTCAGGGAGCGGCCCACTGATGGCCACGGTCGGGAAGGTCCTGATCGTCGGCGGCGGCCCCGCCGGCCTCTCCGCCGCCACCGTGCTCAACAAGCGCGGCATCCAGGCCGAGCTCGCTGAGATCAACGGGGAGATCCGGCCGCTCGGCTCCGGGCTGACGATGACCGGGCCCACGCTGCGCGCGCTGCGCATGGTCGACGAGGAGGCGCTCGAGGACTGCGTTCGCCAGGGTGCAGGTCATGACGCGCTGAGGTTCTGCACCGCCGACGGCCAGGTGCTCGAGCGTGTCGTGATGCCCCAACCGGCCGGGCCCGAGTACCCGGGGGGGTTCGGGATCATGCGGCCCGTCTTCTGGGGGCTGCTGGCGCAGGCCGCGGAACGGGCGGGGACGCGCATGCGCCTGGCGACGACGGTGACGGCGATCGAAGAGCACGCCGACGCTGTCGAGGTGACGCTCAGCGACGGCACGGCCGAGACCTACGACCTCGTGGTCGGCGCCGACGGGCTGCACTCGAAGGTGCGCGAGCTCGTGTTCCCCGATGCTCCTCAGCCCTTCTTCACCGGCCAGACCGTGTGGCGGGCGGTGGTACCGCGGCCCGACGATTTTGGCGATGACATCGGGATGTACTACGGCCCGCGCAACAAGGCGGGGTGCAACCCGGTGTCGGACACCCACATGTACATCTTCGTGGTGGAGAACACGCCCGAGATCACGCGGCCGCCGCGCGAGGACTGGCCCCGGATGATCCAGGCGCAGCTCGTCGAGTACGGGGCCGTGATCGGCTGGGCGCGACAGCGGATGACCGATCCGGACAAGATCGACCGGCGGCCGCTGCACGCGATCCTTCTCCCCGCGCCCTGGCACACGGGGCGCGTGCTGCTGATCGGCGACGCCGCGCACGCGACGACGCCGCACCTGGCGGCGGGGGCCGGGATCGCGATCGAGGACGCGGTCGTGCTCGGCGAGGTGCTCGGCGAGGTGCTCGGGGCGCACGACGACCTGGACAGCGCCCTCGCGGCCTTCATGGATCGGCGCTTCGAGCGCTGCCGGCTCGTGGTCGAGAACTCGCTTCAGCTCGGTGAGTGGGAGAAGCACCCCGACGATCCCGAGGCCGAACCGGCGGCGCTGTCGAACGCCAGCTTCGGCGCCCTTGCCGCCCCGTTCTGAGGTGGCTGACGATGCCTCTCGCCATCCTCGTCACCGGCTCGAGCAGCGGCTTCGGCCGCATCATGAGCGAGACCCTCGCGCGCCGCGGTCACCGAGTGTTCGCTTCGATGCGAGACGTCGACGGTCGCAACGCACCCGCCGCGTCGCAGCTCGCGGACCTCGCCAACCGAGAGGACCTGCCGCTTTCAGTGCTCGATCTCGATGTCCGCGACGACGACTCGGCGGCGGCGGCCGTCGAATACGCGATCGCCACGGCGGGCCGGCTGGACGTCCTGGTCAACAACGCGGGCACGAGCTATCTGGGCCTGCTCGAGACGCTCACGCCCGAGCAGGCACGCGACCTGTTCGAGACCAACGTCTTCTCGATGCTGCGCATGAACCGCGCCGTGCTGCCGCAGATGCGCGAGCAGGGCAGCGGCCTCCTCGTGCACATCTCCTCGGGCCTGGGCCGCATCGTCCTGCCCTTCAACGGCCTCTACACCGCCACGAAGTTCGCGGTCGAGGCGATCGCCGAGACCTACCGGTACGAGCTGGCCTGCGTCGACGTCGACTCGATCATCGTGGAGCCGGGGGTCTACGCAACGGGCTTCTTCGAGAACGCGGGCGCGAACCGTCCCGCCGACCCGCAGCGGGCCCCGGAGTACGGCCCGCTCCACCGCCTGAGCCAGGACATGGCGTCGCGCCGGCCCGCGCCCGGCGATCCGCAGGAGGTGGCGGACGCGATCGCCGAGCTCGTCGAGCTTCCCGCCGGAACGCGGCCGCTGCGCACGACAGTCGGCTGGTCCGCGCAGCGCGCCGACCGCTTGAACGAGGTCGCCGCGGAGCTGCAGCGAACGGTCTTCGAGGGCACAGGGATGCTCGACGTCGTCACGCTCGCGCGGCAACGGTGACCGATTCGCCGCCCTTCGGGCTCGGGACCTTCGCCGCTGCGAACGGCGCGGCGTTTCCCGGGCTTGTGGTCGGGGACAGCGTCGCCGATCTGCGGCTCGCGTTCGGGCCGTACACGACGACCCTCTCGCTGCTTCAGGACTGGCAGGCGACCCGCGAGCGCCTGCGCGAGCTCGCCGCGGCAGCCGCGGACGACGGAGTGCCGCTCGAGCAGCTGCGCCCGCTACCGCCGGTCCAACCCCCCGGCCAGGTGCTGTGCGCCGGCGCCAACTACTTCGACCATGTCCGCGAGATCACCTTCAGCTTCAGGAAGAACAGCGGCGACGAGCGCTCAGACGACGAGCTGCGCGCCGAGGCCGAGGAGGTCACGCGCCGCCGACTGGACGTCGAGGACCCGTTCATCTTCCCTGGCCTGACCAGCGCGCTGTGCGGCGCGCGCGACGACGTCGTGCTCTGGGGCCCGGGAGAGCAGCACGATTGGGAGCTCGAGCTCGCGGTGATCATCGGCCACCGCGCGAGGAACGTCGGAGTCGGCGAGGCGATGGAGTACGTCGCCGGCTACACGATCAGCAACGACATCAGCACCCGCGACGTGATGTACCGCCCCGGCTTTCCGATGACCGACTTCATCATGACCAAGAGCCGGCCCACCTTCTTCCCCACCGGCCCGTACATCGTCCCGCGCGAGTTCGTTCCCGACCCTCGGAAGCTGCGCATCCGGCTCGCCGTCAACGGGGAGGTGATGCAGGACGAATCCGTGGACGACATCATCTACGGCGTCGAGGAGCTGGTGAGCTACGCGTCCACGATCGCGGAGCTCTTCCCGGGCGATCTGCTGCTCACCGGCTCGCCGGCGGGCAACGCAGGACATCACGGCAACCGCTGGCTGCGGCCCGGCGACGTGATCGAGGGCGAGATCACCGGTCTCGGACGTCAGCGCAACGTCTGCGTTAAGCCGGGTTGCGCCCGACCATGAACTCGCTGGCGGGGTCCGATGTAACGGGGAGTGAGGAGGCCTCGAGGCCCGCCCGCAGCGACTTCATGAACCGGTCGGGGACGCGCATCGCCGGTGCCCGCAGCGGACCGCCGTTGTAGCCGGCAAGCCAGTCCTGGTACTTCCACATCGTCCGGTTCAGCACGCCGGCGCCAGCGATATAGGACTGCGTAGCGACGCTGTTGGCCTGCCGCGCGGGATTGACCTGCCAGAAGCGCTCCATCGCCTCCTCCCAGCGTCCGGTCCGCGCTAGCTCGAACGTCTTCGGGTACCAGTCGCTCATCCACTGCGTGTTGCTGGTGCCCGAGAACCGCAGGTCCATCAGGCTCATGAGCGGGATCGCGTCGGACTCGATCGGGCAGCTGATCACGACCTCGTCACGGAAGTGGTGGTACATCTCGCACAGCCCCGCGACCATCGGGAACCCCTGCTCGGACTTGATCGCGACGATGTTCGGGATCGTGTCCAGGACGTGGCGGACGAACTGCACCGGCATGCCCGCCGGGTGGACGCGTTCGAACCCCCACAGCGGCAGCGCGAACAGCATCACGCCGAGGCTGGTGGCCTCGCATATCGCCTTCGTCCAGTCGTAGACCTCCTCGTGCGAGGTCGCCCACAGCTGCGGCGGGTAGGGCAGCAGCACGAGATCGGCTCCCTCGCGCTCGGCGTACTGGAGCGCTTCGACGTTGTCCGCGATCGTGCCGAACGCGGCGTGCGCGAACAGCCGCAGGCGACCGCCCGCTGCCTCGCGGGCGATGGCCGTGAACCGGCCGGCCTCCTGCGGCGTGATCGCGGTCTCGGTCATCAGCAGCGTGTACGAGAACCCGTGCTCGATCGTCAGGGCGATGTCGTGCCGGATGGCGGCCTCGTTGAGGCGCTCGAGATCGGCGGTGAAGGTGGGGATGGTCACCGCCGAGCAGCCGGTCAGGTGCTCGCGCGCCCACGCGCGCGCCTCGTCACGGGTGTAGTCGGCCATCTTGCAGCCCCCTTATCGCTTGGTGTCGAACCGGATCGGCAACGGCGTGGCCAGGCCGGCGTCGAGCGCCTTGCGCAGCACGACCTCGGCCACCACGACGTCCTGCAGCCCACCCCCGACCGACTTGAACATGGGTCGCCGCGCGGCGGCCAGGCGCTCGTCGAGGTCGCCGGCGAGCAGTTCGTGCAACGAGAACGCCTTCTCGCGCAACGCTATGCCAGCGCGCGCTGCCGCGAGCATGTCGCCGGTCTGCTCGAGCACCTCGTCGACGGCGTCGCAGACGATCAGGTCGCAGGCCGCGACCACGCTGACATCGATCTCGCGCTGGGACGGTACGGTCGAGCCGATCGAGACGACCACCGAAGCGGCTCCCAGCCAGTCGCCGTGCAAGATCGGCACCTCCCCGCGGGAGCGCGCGGCAGCGAGGACCACGTCCGCGCCAGCCACCGCCGCCTGCGCGCTCTCCGTCGCCTCGGCCGGCACGGCCAGCTCGGCCACCACCGCGGCGGCGAACGCCTCCCGTCGCTCCGGGGTCGGGCTGAACACGGTGAGCCGCTCGAGCGGCCGGACCGTCGCGAAAGCCCGCACGTGCATGCTCGCCTCTAGGCCGCTGCCGAGCACGGCCAGCCGGATCGGCTGGGCCGGGGCGAGCCGATCCAAGGCGACGGCCGACGTCGCAGCGGTCCGGTAGGCGGTGACGTGATGGGCATCGACGAACGCGGCGATGCGGCTCGTCGCCCGGTCGTAGAGCACGACCACGTACTCCACGCCCGGCTCGGGCGCACCGGGCGCCATGCCCATCAGCTTGGCGCCGAAGAAGCGCCTGCCGGCAGGCAGCGCCGGCAGGACGCGCAGCCACGCCCCATCGTCACTTCCAACGGCGCGCGGAGGCACCGACGACTGCCTCGCCACAGC
This sequence comes from Actinomycetota bacterium, assembly GCA_046726915.1. Lineage (GTDB taxonomy): Bacteria > Actinomycetota > Thermoleophilia > Solirubrobacterales > Thermoleophilaceae > JACVRW01. The sequence goes on along the minus strand of JBKPBS010000127.1, from coordinate 14,401 downwards.
GGCGTACGTGTCGGCGAGGGCATCAATCGCCTCGCGCCACGAGAACACGGCGGCCGTCGCCTCCGACGGCACGAAGACCGGATTACATCCCGCCGAGATAGCTCGCCGCCAGGAGCTGTCGGTCATCTCGCAGTGCGCGTGCGTCGCGCTCCAGCACCACTTCGCCGTGCGACATGACGATGCCTCGGTCGGCGACGTCGAGCGCGAGCTCGACGTGCTGCTCGACGAGCAGCACGCCCGCGCCAGTGTCGGTCGCGTAGTCGCGCACGACGGGGAGGAGCCTCTCGACGATGACGGGCGCGAGGCCGAGACTGAGCTCGTCGACGAGGAGGAGCTTCGGCGCCCTCGCGAGCGCCCGGGCGAGCGCGAGCATCTGCTGCTCGCCGCCGGACAGCAGGCCAGCGCGACGATCGGCGAGCTCTCGCAGCTTGGGGAAGTACTCGTAAGCGCGCTGCGCGTCCAGGCGCTCACCCCGATGGCCGAGCCGGAAGTGCTCCCTGACGGTCAGATCGAAGAACACGCTGCGGCCCTCGGCGACGTGGGCAACGCCTGCGCGGGCGATCCGGTGGGGAGAGCTGCGAGCCGCGTCGCGCCCCAGGACCGAGACCCTCCCGGCCATCGGACGCACGATGCCGGAGACCACACGCAACGTCGTGGTCTTGCCGGCGCCGTTCGGACCGAGCAACGCGACGACCTCGCCCGCGGCGACCCGCAGATTCAGGCCTCGGACGACCGTCGCCCCGTCGTAGCCGGCGCTCAGGTCACCGATCTCGAGCAGCCGATCGATCATCGGGCCCCGGCCTCCGCGGCGGCACGTCCGAGGTAGGCCTCCACGACGGCGGGGTTCCGGCGAACCTCGTCGGCAGAACCTCGCGCGATCACCTTGCCGAAGTCCAGCACCACGACCTCGTCGCAGACCGAGAGCACGAGGCCCATGTCGTGGTCGACGAGCAGCACCGCGGTGCCCCGGTCGACGATCTCGCGCAGGTGCTGTCCGAGTGCCTGGCTCTCGTTCGCATCGAGTCCCGCCGCAGGCTCGTCGAGGCAGAGCAGGGCCGGCTCCGCAGCGAGTGCCCGGGCGACCCCGACGAGCTTGCGTTGACCCTGGGTGAGCTCGTCCGCGCCGCGATCGGCGAGCGACGTGAGCCCGAGCAGCTCGAGGGCCCGATCGACGCTCTCGCGCTGGTCCTCACTCGCGTTGAACAACTGGCGCAGCAGGCGTCGCAGCGAGGGGCGCCCGTTGGCCACGCGCAGGTTCTCGCGGACCGTGAGGTCGTCGAAGAGGTCGGCCGCCTGCCAGGTCCGCGACAGGCCCCGGCGCGCGCGGTGATGTGGCATGAGCGCCGACGCGTCGTCACCACCCAGCCAGACCCGCCCGCTCGACGGGGCAAATCCCGTAACGGCGTCGATGAACGTGGTCTTGCCGGCGCCGTTGGGTCCGATCAGCCCGACGAGCTGCCCCGCGGGCACCGTCACATCCACCTCGCGCAGGGCGAGGACGCCGCCGTATCGGACCGACAGCCTCTCGGTGCGCAAGACGTGGGTCATGGTTGCCCTGTCTGAACGCCTCGCTCGCCCACTGGGGGCGACCGCATTCGCCGGCGCCGGATCGCGGGCAGCACGCGGCGCCGGATGTCCGCCGCGACCGCTCCGGCGATCCCCAACGGGTTCAAGACGATGGTGACGATCAGCGCGAGGCCGGCGATGAGCAGCTGGTAGTCGACGGGCACCCCGAACCAGCGATTCACCGCGTGGATCGCCAGGCCTTCGGTCACCAGCATCCCGCCGACGACGGCCCCCGACACGGTAGTGATCCCGCCGAGGTAGGCGAAGGCAACGAAGGCGAGCGCCGTGACGATGCCGAAGCGCCCCGCGGTCACCGAGCCGAAGTTGTAGGCGTACAGCGCACCCGCGATGCCGGCGATGAACGCGGAGATCCCGAACGCGGCGAGCTTCACCGCCCGCACGTCGATCCCGGCGCCCGCCGCGGCCCGCTCGTTGGATCGCACGGCGAGCATGCGCTGGCCCAGCTCGCTGCGGCGCAGGCTTGCGACGAGCCCGGCGAGAACGGCCACGACGACGACGCACGCCATCCCGAACACCGGGCTCGGCGGGCTGTCCGCGTTGATCGGGAAGTCGGCGGTCGGGCCGAGACCGATTCCGAGGAGGTGCGGTGGGGGGACCGGCGCGCCGGACTCGCCGCCGCCGATGGTCGGGTTGGCGAAGACGAACTCCTCGATGGCGACCGCCGCGGCCAGGGTCACCACCGCGAGATTCACCCCGCGCACGCGCAGCGCCGAAACCGCCGTGACCAGGCCGACCACCGTGGCCGCCGCGGCGCCGAGGAGCGGACCGATCGGGAAACCGATACCGGCATGGACGGCGAGCTTCGAGACGATGAATCCCGAGACGCCGGCCAGCGCGACCTGCACGATCGACACCTGCCCGACGAACCCCGTGGTCACCACGAGCGAGAGACAGACCACGATGCCGATCAGCGAGTTCGTCAGCGCCTGGCGGAAGTCGAACGGGAGCACGAGGAACGCGAGCACCGCGACCACCGACAACGCGAGCGCCGGGCTCAGGATCCTCGATGCCCGCGGCGCGGTCGGGAGGCGGGCCTCGGTGAGCATGCCGCGCTCGGGCAGCCGGCCGCCGCGCAGGTACATCGCGCCCACGATGACCAGGAAGTAGATGAGCTCGGTGACCCCGGGGATCGCGATCCCGGCCGAGGTCGGGAACCAGGGCTTGCTGGCGCAGTACGTGACGAGCGAGTCGACGACGCCCATCGCGATGCCGGCGGTGGCCGCGATCCCGAACGACGTGAAACGCGCGAGCAGGGCGGCGCCGAGGGCTGGCACCACCGCGAGCGGGATCGTCGTCGGGTCCAGCTGCGTCATCGGCGCGACGAGGACGCCGAGCGTGCCGGCCAGCAAGCTCGCGAGCACCGTGTTGGCGAGCGACAGCTCACCGGGCGGAAGGCCGGCGAGCATCGCCTTGGTCTCGTCCTCCGACGCCGCGCGCGTCGCCAGGCCGAAGCGCGTGAAGCGGTACAGCGCCCAGAGAGCGACCGCAGCGACCGCGACGATCCCGGCCAGCAAGAAGCGGTCGGACGGCACCGTCGCACCGCCCACGTGAACGACGTCCCCTGGACCGTTGGGCAGCACTGCCGGAGCCGCTTGGCCGCTCGTGCCGAAGCGCAGCACCGCGATCGCCTGGATGGTGATGAGCAGGCCCAGCGACGCGAGCAGCTTGGCCAGGGGAGCCGCGCCACGCAACCGGCGCAGGACGAGGAGGTCGAAGAGCGCTCCGGTGACCGCGCAGACCGCGACCGCCACGAGGATCGCCGGCAGCGTCGCCCACGGCGTGCCCAGGCTCACCGTGTGCGGCGCGAACGGGATCGGCGGCAGGAAGAGGTAGCCGCCGGTCCGCAGCCCATAGAAGACGTACGCGCCAAGCATCGCGAGCGCGCCGGTGGCCAGGTTGATGACCCCGGCGCCGCGGTAGGCGAGGACGACGCCCAGCGCGATCCCGGCGATCAGCGCGCCGGGACCGAGCCCGAGCAGGACGAAGAGGAGGAACTGCGACACCGATCAGGCCTTGGGCAGGACCCACTTGCCGTCAGTGGCGTCGCTCCACGAGTTCCCGCCCTTGTACGTGTACAGCCGCGTCTGGAAGCTGCCGATGCTCGGTAGGTCGGGAACCGCGCCGAACTTCACGTTCGGCGCGAACATCGGAGTCGGGCCGGTGTAGGCCTTGAGCTTCTCCGCGATCGCCGTCGAGGTCGCATCGGCGCCGCCCGCCTCGTTCAGCGCCTTGACCGCGGTCAGGACGGCCATGAAGGCGTGCGGGGCGAACCCACCGAGGTTGGCGTTCGCCGCCGCGTAGGCCTTCATGATCGCGGCGTAGCCGTCCGTCGCCGCGTCGGCCCCCTTGATCTCGGGGTTGGTGTTCAGCGAGACGTACGTCCACTTCGGGTAGTCGCCGACCGCCTGCTTGACCGGCTCGGCGATGCAGAGGTTGAGCGCGAGGACGGGCTTGCCTGCGCTGGCCTGCTGGAGGGCCTTTGCGCCCGCGATGCAGGTTGGGGGGCTGGGGAACAACGTGACGATCACGTCGGTCTGGCCCGCTCCCGCGGCGTTGACCGGCGCAAGCAGGTCCGGCGACGAGGACTTGTAGCCAGCGTCCCTGACCTTGATGCCCGCCTTGGTGAGGCTTGCCTTGATCTGCTTGGCGGCGATCTGGCCGGTGGGGTCGTCGGCTGGGAAGATCAGCGACGCCGTCTTGGCGTGCAGGAACTCGGTGGCATAGGAGACGAAGCCCGGGTTGGTGCCGAACACCCCGGCGCTGATGCCGTAGGCGTTCTTCGCGGTCGCGTCGGCGACGCTGTTCGGCGAGCCGATGACCACCGGAAGCTTGCCCGCGAGCGTCTGGTGGAAGGACTGCGCGCCCACGACCTGCGAGTCCTCGGCGATCGCCTTCACCCGCTTGTCGTTGAGGAACTGCTGTGCGCAGGACTGCCCCTGCTCCTCGTTGCCCGCGACGAGGCACTTCTTGAGCTCGAGCGGGTGGCCACCGATGCCACCGAGGTTCTCGTTGACGAACTTCACGGCGGCCTGCGCCGCGACGGAACCCTCGGGGAAGCTCGGGATGCCCCCCTCGTCGTTGACGAAGCCGAGCACGACCGGCGACTTCGATGCGTCGGCCTTGCCCGACGTGCCGCCCACGAACGCCTTGTACGTCCTCGTCGCGCCGCCGAGGTTCGTTCCGGCCGGCTTGGCGGCCGACGATCCTGCCGTGTCGCTCGAGCTGTCGCTGTCTCCGCAGGCGGCAAGCGCCAGGACGGCCGCGACAGATGCAAGACCGGTGGCAAGCGCACGGCTTGGCGCGGTTCTCATGGTTCTCCTCCTAGGTAAACCCAGCCAAATCCAGTCGCCGTACTCAGCGACAATTCGTCGGATTGTATCCAGTGTTTAGGACAGACTCAAGTTGTGTCAATACGATCCGGTTATCGAAGACGAAGTCCATATCTGTATCCAGTTGTTCCATTTCGGGCGAGCGCCTATGCTTGCGCGCAGATGCCAGCTACGTCCGAAGGCGAGCGCGGGACGCGCGACGGCCAGCACGTCGCGCAAGTGCACGATCGCTTGAGGGCCGCGATCCTCCGCGGTGAGCTCCCAGCCGGGGAGACGACGTCGCAGGTCACCCTCGCGCGCGACCTGGACGTCGGGCGTACGCCGCTGCGCGAGGCGTTGCGCATGCTGCAGCGCGAGGGGCTCGTGGTCTCCGAGCCGAATCGGCGCGTCCGTATCGCCGCGCTCTCGAGCTCGGATGCCGAGGAGCTCTACGTCATGCGCATCGCGCTGGAGGCGGTCGCGATCCGGATCACCGTGCCGACGTTGGGCTCGAGCGACTTCGCGGAACTCGAGGGCCTCATGGCCCAGATGGACCACTACAACCGCACGGCCGATTGGCGCGGGTTCCGGCTCCCGCATCGCGCCTTCCATGACCGCCTCGTCAGCGCGGCAGGCGAACGCGTCACGATCACGATCGGCCAGCTGTTCGATCACGCGGAGCGCTACCGGCTCGCGTACGGCGCGACAACCCCCGATCGCTGGGAGCAGCGCAAGGCCGAGCATCGCGCGATCCTCGACGCCGCCGCCTCGGGTGACCCGGACCTGACGGCGACGCGGCTCGTCGCGCACTACGCACAGACGGCGGCGCTGATCTTCGCCGGCCTGGACCCCGATCACGACCTCGCGCGACTGCGGACGACGATCCTCACGGTCGCGCCCGGCGCCGAGGATTCGCTGACGCTGGCTACTTGATCGCGATCGGGACCGCCGGTGCGCCGACGGCCCCGGTGACCGGCAGCGGGGCGGCTACCAGCAGGAACTCGTACACGCCATCGCTCGCGCAGTCCTCGGCGAGCGCTTCGAGGTCGAACATCTCGCCGACCATCAGGCCGACGTGCGGAATGACGACCTGATGCCAGGGCTGGAAGGCGTCGGGGAACTCATTCGGCCGGACCTCGACGCCCCAGGTATCGGAGGCGACCCCGGCGATCTTCGCGCGATGCAGCCAATCGATCGTCGTGAACGAGAGTCCCGGCGCGTCGCCGCCGGCGTACGTACCCCAGCCGTCGCGACGGCAGCGTGCGAGCTGACCCGTCCGCAGCAGGAGCACGTCGCCGCATACTACCGCCGCGCTCGGCCCCTGCGCGGCGGTGGTCGCTCCCAGGTGCTCCTCGGCGATCGCGAACCCGTCCGGCAGCTCACCGTCGCCGACGGCGCGGCCAACGTCGAGCAGCACGCCGCGGGTGACGATCCTGTCGGTCACCTGCTCGATGCCGGTGACGGCGTCGCCGGCGCTCGTGACGACGTCGCTGGCGCGCCGCCCGTTCCACGCCATGCCGTGGTCGAAGATGTGCCCCAGCCCGTCCCAGTGGGTGCTGCACTGCAGCGGCATGAAGACCGTGTCGTCGGCGCCGCCGATGCCGTGCGGGAACGGGCTGCGGCCGGCGACGGCATCGTCGCCGGTCGAGAGCATGGTGTGCACCGGGTTGACGCGGTTGCGCCACCCACGCTGCGGCCCGTCGGCGTCGAAGCGGCTCGCCAGCGAGAACACGCGGCCGCGACGGACGAGCTGCGCGGCGCCTGCGCGCTTGTCGTCGTCGATGAAGTTCAGCGTGCCGAACACGTCATCGGGCCCCCATCGCCCCCAGTTGCTCACGCGCGCCGCCGCCTCGGCGATGGCCGTCTCGGCGGTCGCGCTCACGCTCACGTCGCCACCGGCGCACGCTCGCGCGGCTCGGGCCGCCAGCCCGATGGCGGCGGTGTGCCGAGCCGGTTGCGCAGCACGCCGAGCGCTTCGATCTCGAGCTCGACGACGTCGCCTGGCTGCAGGGAGCGTCCGAGCTCGAGACCGCAACCCCCGCCGACGGTGCCGGAGCCGAGCAGCGTGCCGGCGGCGAGCGGCTCGCCGGTCGAGGCCCACGCGACCAGCTCGGCGATCGACCAGAGCAGGGTGCTCGTCGAGCCCTCCGACCAGGTCTCGCCGTTGACGCGGGCGGTCATGGCGAGCTCGTCCGGGTCGAGCGCGTCAAGCGTGGTGATCCATGGGCCGACGGCTGAGCCGAAGTGCTTGCCCTTCGACGGGCCGAGGCCTCCGGTCATCTCGACCCCTTGGATGTCGCGCGCGCTGAAGTCGTTGAAGTTGACCAGGCCGAGGACGTGGTCGAGCGCCGTCTCGGGCGTCAGGTCACGGCCCGCCTTGCCGATGACGATTCCGAGCTCGAGCTCGTAGTCCATCGCGCGCGTGTAATGAGGCCACGGGATCTCGTCCTCGGGCCCGACGATGGCGTGCACATTGCCGAAATACGACACCGGCATCTCGTAGAGCACGTCCGCGGGCTCGCGATCGAACCTGCGCGAGGCGTTGACGAAGTGCTCCTCGAAGGCCATGAAGTCGCGGTACGCGGGCGGGTCGATCGGCCGCAGCAAGCGCGCACCGTCGGTGGCGTACGCGTCGGGGTCGGCCCCCTCCACTGCGCGCTGTGCGGCCTCGCGGAACGCGGGCCCGGCCTCGAGCGCTGCGGTCAGGCTGCCCGGCACCAGCGCGCCCGCGAGCCGTCGCGCCGCCGTGCCGGATGCGCCGGCGCGCTCGAGTCGCAGCCGCTCGGCCGCGCGCAGGTCGATCCAGCGATCTGCGTCCGGCCGCGCGACGACGATGCGCGGATCGAGGCCGCCGGGGCCTTCGTGGGCGACGCGGGCGAAGCGCAGAGCGCTCATCGGGAGACCTCCTGGGGTGCGAGGCGCGGAACGAGCGCCGTGATGTTCGAAGCGTCGATCCGGGCGCGAAGTGCGTCGTCGAGCTCGGCCAGCCCGGGCGCGGGGTCGCCGGCGTCGGGCAGGTCGGCATAGGGCCAGTCGCTCCCGAACACGACGCGGTCTGGATCGGCAACCAGCAGCGTCGACGCGAGCGCGACGGGGTTGTTGGACAGCCCGGTGTCGTAGTACAGGCGTCGGAGGTAGGCGAGCGCGCCAGCCGGCGCCGCGGACGCCTGCTCGGGCTCGCGCGCCGCGAGCGAGGCGAGGCGAGGCGCAAGAAACGGGGCGGTCCCACCGAGGTGGGCGACCTGCAGGCGCACGCTCGGGCAGCGCTCGAGCGTGCCGGAGTAGATCAGGTTGACGACCGCCCGTGTCGTGTCGAACGGGAACTCGTAGAGCCAGACCGGATGCGTCGCCAGCGGCAACGCGTGCGGCGGCATCGTGGGGTGCAGGAACACGTAGGTCCCGCGGCGCTCGAGCTCGTCGAACAGCGGATCCCACTCAGGAGCGCCGGGATAGGTGCCGGCCACGTTGGACAGCAGCCCCACGCCATCCAGCTCGAGCACGTCGAGCGCATGGCGCAGCTCCGCCAGCGCCGCGTCGACATCGGGCAGCGGCAGGACGGCGAGGCCGGCGAACCGATCGCGCCCGGTCGCGACGAACTGCGCCGTACGCTCGTTGACGAGTCGCGCGAGCTCGTTCGCCAGTCCCTGGTCGCCGAAGAAGACGCCGGGCGGCGCCAGCGACAGCACCGCCGCATCGATGTCATGGCGCCGCATGAGGTCATCGACGAGATCGGCCGACCAGAGTGGGATGCCCGGCGGCAGCAGCGAGCGCCGCTCCAGCTCGGCGCGGTAGTCAGTCGGCAGGATGTGGACGTGGGCGTCGATGCGGGGCACGTCTCAGTCCTCCAGGATCGCGACCACGCGCGCCGGCGCCGCGCTGGCGCGCACGATGCGCAGGGGGAAGCAGGCAACCGTGAAGCCCGTGCTCGGAAGCGCCGCGAGGTTGAACAGGCGCTCGATCTGGCAGTAGGGCAGGTCGACCTGGTGCGCCTCCCAGAAGACGCCGGACGCGTCGTGCTCGAGCGCCTCTTCGGCCTGGAGGCGCAGCGGGCGGTCCCACCCCCATGCGTCGACGCCCATCACCCGGACGCCGCGCTCATAGAGCCAGCGCGTGGCCGCGGCCGTGACGCCGGGGCCGCGGTCGATGTAGCCGGCTTGGCTGTAGTACGCGTCGCGGCCGGTATGCACGAGGACGATGTCGCCCGGCTTCAGCGGGTGGCCGGCGACGTCGAGCGCGCCGGCGACGTCGTCCGCCGTCACCGCCTCGCCGTCCGCGCGATCGGTGAAGTCGAGCACGACGCCCGGCCCGAAGAACCACTCGAGCGGGAGCTCGTCGATCGTCGCCGCCGGAGCGCCCTGGATCCGCGAGTTGTAGTGGTAGGGCGCGTCGACGTGCGTGGAGTTGTGCGTCCCGAGCGTGACGAGCTCGCGCGCCCAGCCCTCCCCGTCGCGCAGGAGCCGCGCCGGCACGCCGTACAGCGCCTCGACCTCGGCGGCTCCGGCGGCGTGGTCGTAGTACCGCACGTCGTTGCGCTGGAAGTCCGGCGTCCCCGGAGCGCTTGGCTCGATCGGTGCCGAGAGGTCGACGATGCGCGTCATGGATGGCGGTCAGGCGGGCTGGTTGAGGAACTCGTCGACGTGCGCGAACTGGCCGGGGAGCTCGGCACGCATGTGATCGAACGCGGCGGCGATGTTGTGGTGCGTGATCTGCATCTCCGCGTTGAGGATCCCGCGCGAGACGTCCTGCACGAACTTCACGCGCGGGTAGCGCCGCTCCCCGAAGGCGGTCAGCGCCTCCGCCAGCGGCCGGCCGCTGCTGAGCTCGTCGGCCAGCACGACGGCGTCCTCGAGCGCCATCGCCGCGCCCTGGGTGGTGTGCGGACAGCACGCGTGAGCCGCGTCCCCGCAGATCACCACGCGCCGCTGGAACCAGGGGGTGGGAAGCAGCACCTCGTTGAGCGGGCTGAAGACCACGTCGTCGCCGTCGCGCAGGTTGTTGCGGATGTCGCCGATCACTCCCTCGAACGGCTCGAGGCGTTCGCGCAGCAGCTCGACGAAGCGGGCGGTGTCGTACCGGACGTGGTGCGGCTCGGGGGTGACGAGCAGCAGGTACATCGTGTCGTGGCCGAGCGGGATGTGGCCGGCCTTCGCGCCGACCCACTGGTAGAGCGCGCCGTGATCGAGCTCCGTCGGCCGAGGGACGGTGACCCGCCACACGGCGAAGCCGGTGTAGACCGGCTCGTGCTCGTCGCCGAAGAGCCGCCCGCGCAGCTCGGAGTGCAAGCCGTCGAAGGCGACGACGAGGTCGTAGCTCTCCTCGCGACCGTCCGACAGCGTGACGTCGGCTGCGCCGTTCTCGTAGAGGTCCGACACCGTCGTGCCGTAGCGGATGCTCGCCCCGGCGCGCTCGGCCGCCCCGACGAGGATCGAATGCAGATCCCGGCGCGACAGGGCGCTGTTGGCTGGGATGCCTTGGCCGCCGAGGTGCGATGGCACGTCGACCACCAGCTCGCCGCGATGGTCGTGGAAGCGCCAGTGATCGAACTCGAATCCAACGGCGCAGACCTCGTCGAGCACGCCGATCGCCTGCAGCGCGCGCAGCGCATTCGCCGGCTGATTGATGCCCACGCCGTAGATGTTGGGCTCGGGCTTGATCTCGACGATCTCGGTCTCGATGCCGCGTTGCGCCAGCGCGGCCCCGGCGCCGAGCCCGCCGATGCCGGCCCCGACGATGAGGACCTTCTTCACGTCGCCCATGGCGTTCCCGTCAGCGGACGCTGCTCGCCGCCCACGGATTGGCCGCGGCCATGTTCGCGTCGTCGGCCAGCTCTGCCGGCGGGAACGCCTCCATCATCGAGTCCGGCATCGGGACGTTGCGGTAGAAGACGTTCGAGCCCTGCGCCGGGGTCCACTTCTTCGTCTCCCAGTCGGGGACGTAGAGGCGGTAGGCGCCGGTGTTGATCTCCAGGCGCAGACCCCCGGGCTCGCGGAAGTAGAGGTAGTCCTGCTCGCCCATGCCGTGGCGGCCGGGCCCGAACTCGATCGGGGTGTCGGCGTTGAGCAGGATGTCGGCCGCGCGCAGCAGCTCCTCGCGCGTGTCCACCCAGAAGGCCACGTGGTGGAGGCGCCCCGAGGCGTGCGACTGGTCGAGGACCAACCCCAGATCGTGGGACTTCTCGTTGTTGGTGACCATCGCGAACACCGCGACATCCGCCTCGTCGAGGACCGTGTACTCGGTGAACGTGTAGGCGAGCGTGTCGCGGTACCACGCGGCATCCCGAAGCGGGTCCGACGTCATCACCGTCACGTGATCGATCTGCCGCGGGGCGATGCCGCGCGGGACGAAGCGCTGCGGCCGATCGGGGAACGGCGATCTCAGCTCGGGCGGCGCGACGTACTCCTCGTTCTCCCAGAACAGCTCATGCACCTGCCCGCCGGGCCCGCGATAGCGGTACGCGGGACCATGGCCGACCGAGTCCTCGAACCATCCCTGGCCCACACCGGCGGCGTCGACGCGCTCGATGGCGGTCGTCAGGTCGTCCGGGCTCCAGGTGCGCCAGCCGATGTGACCGAGGCCGGGATACGGCGCCTCGGTCAACTGGATGCTGTGGTGCGACCACTCGCCCCAACCGCGCAGGTAGACCGACTGCCCGCGCGCCTCCGACTCTTCGAGGCCAAGCACGTGCTTGTAGAAGCGCAGCGATTCGGCGGGCGCGGGAGTCAGCACCTCGATGTGGGCCAGATGCGCAATCAAACGGTTCGACATGGTCTCCTCCAGGTCGTGCGGGACGCACTTCACGCGCCGGCATGACGAGACGGCAACGGTATCCAGGGATCGTATCTACGTCAAGGAAGTTCATGTCTATGCCATTCTTGACGCCATTGTGACATTTTGGATACAGTTGTGACGATGGCTACGACCCGCTTCGCGCTCGGCACCTTCACCACGCCCGGGGGATCGCCGTTCGCCGCTCTCGTCCTGGGCGAGCGCGTGTTCGAGCTGAAGCGTCACCTGGGCGCGGGGGTCAGCGTCCGGGCGCTCGTCGACGGCTGGCCGGAGGCCTTCTCTCGGCTGCAGGCTCTCGCTGACCGCCTCGCCTCCCGGAGCGCGGATCACGAGCTCGATGCGCTGCGCCCACTGCCGCCGCTGCAGCCGTTCGGCCAGGTCTTCCAAGCCGGGGCGAACTACCGCCAGCACGTCCTCGACCTCATGACCGGCGCCGAGCGCCGCGGCGACAGCTCGGACGGGTTGACCGCCGCCGACCGCGATCGCGCCCGCGAGGAGCTCGACGAGCGCGCGCGCAGCGGCAGGCCGTTCGTCTTCCTGGGCTCGGCCAACGCCATGGTCGGCGCCCGCGACGACGTCGTCCTGCCGCACGACACCCACCAGCATGACTGGGAGCTCGAGCTCGCCGCAGTGATCGGCAAGCCGGCACGCCGCGTACCGCGCGATCGTGCGCTCGACGTCATCGCGGGCTACACGATCTGCGACGACCTGACGGTCCGCGACGCCCTGATCCGACCGGACACGCGCGAGCTGGGGCTCGACTGGCTGGCGGGCAAGAGCGCCCCCACCTTCCTCCCGACGGGTCCGCTGCTGGTTCCCGCCGCCTACGTCGACGATCCGATGGACCTGCGGGTGACGCTGCGGGTGAACGGCCGCACGATGCAGGACGAGACCACGGCGGACATGCTCTTCGACGTCGCCGAGCTCATCGAGCACATCTCGACGGTGTCCGAGCTGCGGCCCGGCGACATCGTGCTGACCGGCTCGCCGGCCGGCAATGGCGCCTACCACGGCGTGTTCCTGCAGCCGGGCGACGTCATCGAGGGCGAGATCTCCACGCTCGGCCGCCAGCGCAACCGCTGCGTCGCCGAGCACCCGCCCGCTGACGACGCGCTGGCCGCGAAGGCGCAGGCGGCTGCGTGAGCGACGCACGCCTGCAGCGCCTGCTCGACGAGGCGGAGATCCGCGATCTCCTGCTCGGCTTCGCCCATGCCCTCGACGACAACGACTGGCCGGCGTACGCGAGCACGTTCACCGAGGACGGCGTGTTCGAGATCCTCGGGCAGCGCCGGGTCGGCCGCGCCGAGATCGCCGCCGGCCCCGAACGCGACCTCACTCGCTTCGACCGCACCCAGCACTTCTCGACCAACCACGTCATCGCCATCGACGGCGACGCGGCCACCGCGCGCTCGTACCTGCTCGCCGTCCACCTCCCCGATGCCAACCAGCCGGACGTCCACACGGATATCGGCGGCTGCTACTACGGCACGTGCCGGCGCACCGACGAAGGCTGGCGGTTCACCCACGTGCGGCTCGAGGTGTGGTGGAGCGCCGGCACGCCGTTCGCCATCGAGGACGCGCCGGCGACGTCAGCCGGATGAGCTCGGCAGGCAGCTTCGACGCGCTCCCGATGGAGGAGCCGTTCCCTGGCGTGCGCCGGCGCACGTTCAGCTCCGAGCAGGCGACGGTCGCCGAGTACGTCTTCGATCCCGGCGCGCGGTTCCCGTTGCACCGCCACGACCAGGAGCAGATCACGCTCGTCCGCGCGGGCGACGTGGAGCTCGTCGCCGACGGCCGACGCCAGCGGTTGGCCGCAGGAGCGTGGTCGGTGATCGCCGGCGGCGTCGAGCACGGCATCACCGCCGGCCGGGGCGGCGCGCGCTTCGTCGCCGTCCTCGTGCCGCGCCGAGCGCCCGACGAGGCCCTCGCCTTCAGCGACCCGACCTCGGAGCGCCCATGACCGGCTTCTCATGGGCGCGGCTGGGCTCGAACCAGCGACCTCTCGCGTGTGAGGCGGGCGGAAGACGGCGACCCGGGGCCCGACCGCTAGCGGAGATCGGGCCTCCGGCGTCTTGACGAGAGGAATCGGATTGCCGCAAATCGCAACAGATGCACGCGTGATTGGGCACTCGGGGACCCTCGCTGCCCAATCGATGCCGGGTTGCCGGTGGAGCGAGCGGCATCGCCCGGTGAGCGCCCTCGGCGGTAGGCGACGTACTGTCACTTCTCGTCCAACTCGATAGCCAGCGCGCCTCGATCGAGCGGCAGCGGACGGCTGGTTTCGTCAGGAAGGCGCAGTCTCACCCTGTGCACCCGCTCATCGTCCCCAGCGGGCGTGCGCGGTGGCGCTCACGCAGACGCTTGCGTTCGTGGCAGTGCGACAGCCGGAGCCCCTCGCCGCTGGGGGCGCTCGCCTGCACGCGCGGGGGACCCCTGTTCGGACGATCAAAGGTCCTGGCGTGGGACGACGATGACCGGCACGGGTGAGTGGCGGATGATCCGCGACGCGCGGGAGCCGAGGAACACCCGCGCGGGCGGAGCGGCGGAGCTAGAGCCGACCACGAGCACGTCGCCGTCGTGCCATTCGACGTCGCCGATCGCCTGCTCCCAGCTCGCCCCGTGGCCCACCACCGCGGGCGCCTGGCCCGCCGCCGCCTCGAGCTCTTGAGCCCACCGCTTGATGAGGTCGGCGGCGAACGGTGCGTGGACGGGGACGGCGA
>JBKPBS010000126.1:0-27029 GCA_046726915.1 Actinomycetota bacterium | reverse complement strand
GCGCGACCCCGCCCGCCCGCGGGGCGGAGGTGTACGTGCATGTGGCAGGGGCCGTGAGGCGCCCCGGCCTGCTCCGCGTCCCATCCGGCACGCGCGTGGCTACCGCACTGGAGCGTGCCGGCGGCCCCACGCGGCGAGCCGACCTGACGCTCGTGAACCTCGCCGCCCGCGTGCAGGACGGCCAGCAGATCGTGGTGCCGGCCGCGGGCGCGGCGGCCGGTGTTGCGGCGGCGGACGGGGCGGGCACCGTACCTGGGACGAAGATCCACCTGTCGACCGCGACCGCCGAGCAACTGGACGAGGTCGACGGGATCGGACCGACTCTGGCGGAGCGCATCGTCGAGTACCGCGATGAGAACGGGGGCTTCCGCTCGCTGGACGAGCTCGCAGAGGTCGAGGGAATCGGCGAGCAGCGCCTGGCCACCCTGCGCGACGCACTGCAGCCGTGAGTCCGAAGCACCGTCCCTTCCACATCGGGGTCGGATGCCTCGCCGCGGGGCTCGCCCTGTCGCCCGCGCCGCCGCCGGTGCCCCTCGCCGCCGCGGCGGCACTGGGAGCAGTCCTGCTCCTCGCCCGCCCCCGGGCGCCTGCGCCGGCTGCCATAGCCGCCGCCCTTCTGCTCACCGGCGCGGCGATTGGGGGCGCGCGCCTCCACGCGATCGATGCTTCGGTCGCACGCGTCCGCGACGGTCCGTTCAACGAGCTGCGCGGGTATCTGGTGACGGCTTCACGACCGTCCGCGTTCGGCGCCTCGGCGGAGATCCAGGTCACAGAGGGAGCGCTCCGCGACGCGCGTCTCCTTATCCGCATTCCGCGCTGGACGTCCCTTCCGCCCGGGATCGAGATCGGCCGCGAGCTCGCCCTGAGCGGCCGCGTCCGCGCCCTTCGCAGCACGCCCGGCGCCAGCTTCGACTTCGCGGCTCACCTGCGTCGCCGCGGTATCGCCGGCGAGCTGCTCCTCGACCGCGCTGAGGCGACCGGACGCCGGCGGGGCGGGCCCGCAGGCGTCCTCGACTCCATGCGCCGGCGGGCCGAGCGGGCGGTCGCCGCCGGGCTGCCGAAGCCAGAGGCGACTCTCGCCCGCGGGATGGTGCTCGGCCAGGACGAGGAGATCGCCGAGTCCACGCGGCAGGACTGGCGCGACTCCGGCCTCGCGCATCTGCTCGCGGTCAGCGGCCAGAACGTGATGCTGCTGGTGGCGCTCGCCGTGCCCGTGCTGGCGCTCGCGCGAGCCGGCCCGCGAGCGCGAGGCGCGGCGCTGCTGGCGGTGGTGGCTCTCTACGTGCCGCTGGCGGGCGCGGGGCCCTCACTCCAGCGAGCGGGAATCATGGGGGCGGCCGGGATCGCCGCGATGACGCTCTCGCGTCCGGCCTCGCGCTGGTACGCGCTGCTGCTCGCGGCGGCGGTGACGCTCGCGCTGAACCCGCGTGTCACGAGCGACCCCGGATGGCAGCTCTCGTTCGTCGCCGTCGCGGGCATCCTCGCCATGGGACGGCCGCTGGCGGCTTTCATGGCCAACGCCGGCGGGGAACTGATGCGCGAGCGCGCGAGTCCCGCCGCCCGAGCGCTCGTGAAAGGGCTGGCCGACGCGGTGGCGATAACGGTTGCAGCAACGCTTGCAACCGCTCCGCTCGTTGCGTTCCACTTCGGCGCCGTGCCCGTGGCCGGACTCGTAGCGAACCTCCTGGCGCTGCCCGCGGTGGCGCCTGCCATGTGGCTCGGGATGGCGAAGGCGGCGCTCGGCCTGGCCGGAGCGCTGATCCCGCCGGCCGACGCCGCGGCCGAGCTGCTCGGCCCGCTCACCCGGCTGCCGCTCGCTTACCTGGAGCGGCTGGCGGAGCGCTGCGCCGACCTGCCCGGCGGCCGGCTGACGCTGCCCCTGCGATCGCCCCTCGCGGTATGCGCCGCGTACGCATTGCTGATCGCGGCGTTCTTGGCCATCCGACTGCTACCGCGAGCGATGAGGGGACCGCGAGCGATGAGGGGGCCGCGAGCGTCTCCGAGCCTCCAGCCGAGCGCGGACTTCGCCGAGCGCGCGGCGAGGTGGCGGCGGGCGCCGCGCTCGTTCCGGGTGGCGGTTGTGGTGCTCGTGCTCGTTGTGCTCGGCCTAGCGACGGCCGCGGGGCTTGGCTCGCCGTCTCCGCCGGGCGACCTCACCGTGAGGTTTCTCGACATCGGCCAGGGCGATGCCACGCTCATCCAGCACCCCGACGGCACGGCCGTTCTGTTCGACGGCGGCCCGCCCGAGGGCGGCGTCACGCGGCTGCTACGGAGGGCGGGGGTCAGGCGGCTCGCGGTCGTCGTGGCCACGCACGCCTCGCGCGACCATCACGGCGGCCTCGTCGACGTCCTCGCCCGCTATCCGGTGGGGCTCCTCCTCGACGGCGGTGACGGCAACCCGCATCCCGGGCTCCAGGCCGTCCGAGACGAGGCGGCCCGGCGCGGCGTCCGGATCGTTCCGGCGGTCGCACCGATGACCCTGCGCGCCGGCGGCTTGACGATCCACGTGCTCTCACCGCTGCTCCGACCTCCTGGGCCGCCACCCGAGGATCCCAACCCGAGGGCGGTGGTCGCGATCGTCAGCTCCGGCGCGTTCGACCTGCTCCTCTCCGCGGACGCCGAGAGCGAGGCCCTCCTGCCGCTCGACCTCCCCGACGTCGAGGCGATGAAGGTGCCGCACCACGGCAGCTCCGACCCCGGCCTGCCCGAGGTCCTCGGCCGCCTGCGGCCGGAGATCGCCGCGATCGAGGTCGGCCCGAACACGTACGGCCATCCGGCGCCCTCGTCGCTGGCAGCCCTAAGACATGCGGGCGTCACCACCTACCGAACAGACCGCAACGGGACCGTCACGCTGACAGTGGAGCACGGCCGCATGGAGGTAACGACCGAGCACTGAAGGTGAGGTGGTAGAGAAAGGTTGCGCATTGCGCTACGAATCTCTGCCACCTGATGGTGGGTCCCGCCCCGGACGTAGACTCGGGGCCGTGGCCGAGCTCAAGCCCGCCTATCTCGTCTGCGGCGACGACGACGCCAAGATCGACGCCTGGCGCGCGCGCGTGCGCAGGCGTGCCGAGGAGGAGCGCGGCCCCGGTGGGCTGGAGATTTTCGACGCGCGCCAGAGCGACCCCGGCGAGGTGGCCGGCGCGCTCGCGATGCTCAGCTTCGACCCCGCCACGCGGTACCTGCTGGTGGACGACGTCGGCGCGTGGAAGGCCGGCCAGCTCGGACCACTGGAGGAGGCGCTGAACGACCTGCCGCCCGACACCGTCCTGGTCCTCATCGCCAGGGGAAAAGCCGCAAAGCAGCTGTCGAAGGCCGTGGAAAAGGCCGGCGGGGAAACCCGCGAGTACGCGGCGCCGAAGCCGTGGGAGCTTCCGAAGTGGTGCGTTGGGCATTCCCGCGAGCTCGGCCTGCAGCTCGATCAGGAGGCCGCCAAGGAGCTGGTCGCGCGCGTGGGGTCGAGCCAGCAGCGCCTGTCGCGCGAGCTCGAAAAGATCGGGCTCGCGCTGCATCCGTCGGTGAGCATCACCGCCGCCGACGTCGAGCGGCTCGCCGCGAGCGACGCCGCACCCGGCGCCTACGACCTCGCCGACGCGCTCGTGGCGGGCGACCTCAGGGCGACCCTGGCGCTGGCCGAGCAGCTCGAGGAGCACGGCGAGCGCCCTGGGCGGCTGATCTACGCCGTGGTGCGGCGGCTCCGCGAGGTCCACCAGGCGGCGTCACTGCTGGCGGCGGGTATGCCCGACGCGAAGGTGGGCGAGTCCCTCAAGGGCCCGCCGTGGGCGACCAAGAAGGTGATCGCCAAGGCCAAGAAGGCGGACGTGGCGACGCTCGAGCGCGCCATCTGCGTGTTCGCCGATCTCGAGGTCGAGCTGCGCGGGGGAGGCGACGTCCGAGTGGACGAGGACGCCGCGTTCTCGGCGGCGCTGGCGCGGGCGGCGGGCTAGCTGCTGCCGGATCGCTACTGCCGCGACAGCACTGCTCCCTGCAGTTCGGTTACCGCGTTAGGAGAGCCGGCCGCGTACGCGTGCCGCGCGCGCCTTCTTGCGGGCGCCGCTGTTGCGGTGAAGGGCGCCGGACTTCACGGCCTTGTCGATGCGCGAGACGAGCGTGCGGAACTCGTCATCGGCGCGCGCCGAGTCGCCCGAGCCGACCGCTGTCTCGAGCCGGCGGAACCAGGTCTTCACCTGGGAAGTGCGGCGCCGGTTCTCGAGGCGCTCGCGCTCCGCCCGATGGATCCGCTTTTCTTGTGAGGCGATGTTGGCCATAAACGCGTTGATGCCGCACCGGGAACTTCGGCGCGGCGGACGAAGAGTGTAGCGGGCATATCCCCGTGGCGACCGACGCACCCGGGCGGCCCGGCCACGCGCGCCGCCTGGCGCGCAACACGGCGTTCTTCAGCTTCGCGACGGGCCTGTCGCGCCTGCTCGGCCTAGCGCGCGAGGTCGTAGCGGCCAGGTACTTCGGCGTCAGCGGCGCCATGTCTGCGTTCACGATCGCCTTCCAGGTGCCGAACCTGGTGCGCGCGCTGTTTGCGGACTCCGCGCTTCAGGGCGCGTTCGTGCCCGTGTTCAGCGAGCTGCTCGAGAAGGGTGAGCGCAAGGAGGCGTTCCGGGTCGCCTCGAGTCTCTTCTTCCTGATCTGCCTGGTGCTCGCGGCCGTGACCGCGCTCTTCATCCTGTTCGCCGAGCCGCTCATGAGCGTGATCGCTCCCGGCTTCGACGACGACCCGGCGCTCGCCGACCTCACTGTGAACCTGGCGCGGCTGATGTTCCCGATCGTCGTGCTGCTCGCGCTGTCGGGGCTGGTGGTCGGGATGCTCAACGCATTCGAGCATTTCGCGGTTCCGGCGCTGGCGCCGGTTGCCTGGAATCTGGTGATCATCGCGGCGCTCGTCGGGCTCGTTCCGGTGCTGCCGGACGAGGACGAGATCTACGCCTACGCGATCGGCATCCTCGCTGGCACGGTCATCCAGTTCCTGCTGCCGCTGCCGTGGCTGCGCGGGCGCGGCGGCCGCCTCACGATCCAGATCGACTGGCGCGACGAGCGCGTCCGGCGCGTCCTGAAGCTGATGCTGCCGGTGACGCTCGCGCTCGGCCTCATCAACCTGAGCCTGCTGATCAACTCCGTGTTCGGCACGCTGGTCTCGCCCCAGGCGCCCGCCGCGATCGACAAGGCGTTCCGGATCTACCAGCTGCCGCAGGGCCTCTTCAGCATCGCCGTGGCGACGATCCTGTTCCCGACGATGTCGCGCTTCGCGGCCCGCGGCGCGCACGACGACCTCCGCCGGGTCATGGGCTCGGGCGTGCGCCAGATCTGCCTGCTCCTGATCCCGAGCGCCGTGCTGATGGCGGTGCTGGCCGAGCCGGTCACGCGGCTCGTCTACGAGCGCGGCGCATTCGGAGCGGAGGCCACCGACCTCACCTCGACCGCGTTGGTCTGGTGGTCGATCTCGCTGCCGTTCCAGGGGGTGAGCCTGCTCTTCTCGCGCACCTTCTTCAGCCTCCAGCGTCCCTGGGCGACGACCGCGCTGGCGGGAGTGAACCTTGCCGTGAACGCGGCGCTCGCCGCCGCGCTATACCGCCCGTTCGAGATCGCGGGGATCGTGCTCGGCACCGTCGTGGGGACGATCGTCATGTGCGTCGCGCAGGGCTGGATCCTGCGCCGCGAGCTCGGCGGGATCGATGGCCGCCGGCTGCTCTCCAGCGTGCTCCGGATGCTCGCCGCCGCCGCGCTGCTGGCCGTCCTGTCATATCTCACCTGGAAGGGCCTCGACGACCTCCTGGGCCGCTCGCTTGCCGGCCAGGCCGTGTCGGTGCTCGGCGCGATAGCGGTCGGCTCGGCCGCCTACGCCGCCGCCGTCTGGGTGCTCGGCGTGCCCGAGGCCCGCCAGATCCCGCGGCTGCTCGTTAGCCGCGGCCGCTCCGAGGGGTAGCGAGGGCAGCTACCTGCTGGGCGCCCGCCGGGTTTGACGCTTACGGCAGCTGTGAAGGAGGCCGTTCAGCCGAGCGATTCCTGGGGCTTCAAACGTTCCGGGACTATTTGTCCCGTTATGTTTGCGGCCTCCGCCGGCAGGCCCTCAATGCCCGTCGTTCGACAGCGCCCGGTGGGCCATCGCGGTACGCGGCGCGCCCGCGCTACTCGCCGCCCTCGCCCTCCTCCAGCGCCGCGATCGCGTCCGCCGCGGACGCGTATACGCGCACGTAGACGACCTTGCCGTCGCGCACGCGCCAGATCCAGCCGGTCGAGCCGGTCACGGTGCGGCTTCGGGAGCGCGCCGAGACCTTGCCGGTCACGAGGATCAGGTCGCCCGCCGAACGGAACTCGCGCGGTGTCAGCCGCAGCTCCTCCCACACCGACGCCACGTCGCGGAAGTACTGGCGCATGCCTTCGTGACCCCGGTAGGGGTCGGTCCGGCCGGCATGCTCGCCCGTCACGGCCGTGAGCTCGATGTCGGGAGCGGAGAGGGCCAGAACCGTCTCGAGATCGCGGGCCGCGAAGGCAGCGAACGTCGCCTTGACAACTTCGATGTCCGTTGCGATCACGAGTCCGTTCACCACTATGCCCTATCGCCATACTCGTACGCCGCAGTGGCGTCTCCCGCACAGAACATCCGGAACTTCTCGATCATCGCCCACATCGATCATGGGAAGTCCACGCTGGCCGACCGCATCCTCGAGATCACCGGCGCGGTCGACGCGCGCGATCACCGCCCGCAGCTGCTCGACTCGATGGAGCTGGAGCGCGAGCGCGGCATCACGATCAAGGCGCAGGCGGTGCGGGTGGAGTACAGGGCCGAGGACGGCAAGCTCTACCGGTTGCACCTGATCGACACGCCCGGCCACGTGGACTTCACGTACGAGGTCTCGCGCTCGCTCGCCGCTTGCGACGGCGCGCTGCTGCTGGTCGACGCGTCACAGGGAGTCGAGGCCCAGACGGTGGCGAACACCTACCTGGCGGTCGACTCCGGCCTCGAGCTGATCCCGGCGATGAACAAGCTCGATCTGCCGGGCGCCGAGCCCGAGCGCGTCGCGGGCGAGATCGCGGAGCTGCTGGGTGAGGACCCGGACAGCGTGATCCGAATCTCGGCCAAGACCGGCGACGGCGTGATCGAGCTGCTCGAGGCGCTGGTTGCGCGCGTGCCGCCGCCCGAGGGCGACTCGGACGCGCCCGCCCGGGCGCTCATCTTCGACTCGGAGTTCGACCAGTACCGCGGCGTGGTCGCGTACGTCCGCGTCGTGGACGGCACGCTCACGAGCCGCGACGCCATCCTCGCGATGCAGGCCGGCACGCGCGCCGAGATCGACGAGATCGGCTTCTTCGGGCCGCAGATGACCCCGGTGGACGCGCTCCACGCGGGCGAGGTCGGCTACGTGATCACGGGGATCAAGGACGTGTCCCAGCTGCGCGTGGGCGACACGCTCACCGCGCTGGCCGGCGCCGCGAGCGAGCCGCTCCCGGGCTACCGCGAGATCAAGCCGATGGTCTTCTGCGGGCTGTTCCCGGTGGAGACCAACCAGTTCCCGGATCTGCGCGACGCGCTCGAGAAGCTGTCGCTGAACGACGCCGCGCTCAGCTGGGAGCCCGAGACGAGCGAGGCGCTCGGCTTCGGCTTCCGCTGCGGCTTCCTGGGCCTGCTCCACATGGACATCGTGCGCGAGCGGCTCGAGCGCGAGTACGACCTGGAGCTGCTCGCCACGGCCCCGAACGTGGAGTACGACGTGCGCCTCACCGACGGCAGCGACGTCGTGGTGCACTCGCCGTCCGACATGCCGGACCGCGCGGAGATCGCGGCCATCGAGGAGCCCTACATCCGGGCGACGATCCTCACGCCCAAGGAGCACGTGGGCGCGGTCATGGAGCTCTGCCAGGAGCGCCGCGGCACGCATGTGGACATGACGTTCCTCTCCCAGGAGCGCGTGCAGCTCCACTACGACCTGCCGCTCGCGGAGATCGTGCTCGACTTCTTCGACCAGCTGAAGTCGCGCACGCGCGGCTACGCGTCGCTCGACTATGAGCTGATCGGCATGCGCGAGGGCGACCTGGTGAAGCTCGACATCCTCCTCGCGGGCGACAAGGTGGACGCGCTGTCGATGGTGGTCCACCGCGACAAGGCCTATCCCGCCGGCCGCGTGCTCACGGAGCGGCTGCGGAAGCAGATCCCGCGCCAGCAGTTCGAGGTGGCGATCCAGGCGGCGATCGGCGCGAAGATCATCGCCCGCGAGTCGGTGAAGCCGATGCGGAAGGACGTGATTGCCAAGTGCTACGGCGGCGACATCACCCGCAAGCGGAAGCTCCTCGAGAAGCAGAAGGAGGGGAAGAAGCGGATGAAGCAGGTCGGCCGTGTGGAGGTGCCCCAGGAGGCCTTCCTCGCGGTGCTCGAGCTCTCAGGGGACGGCAAGCCCTGACCGTCGTCCTGGTCCACGCCGGCATCTGCGACGCCTCCATGTGGGACGGGTTCGAGCTCCCGGGCGAGGTCCGGCGCCATCAGCTGCCGGCCGACCTGTCGGAGACGGTCGCCGGCGACCGGGTGGCGCTCGTGGGCAACTCGTACGGCGGCCTGCTCTCGCTCGCCTTCGCCGCAAAGCACCCGGAGCTGGTCACCCGGCTCGTGCTGCTGGACGCACCCCTGCCCGACCACGACTTCTCGGACGAGATCATGGAGTACGCCCGGGAGGAGGAGCGGCTGCTCGAAGCGGGCGATCTCGACGCCGCCGTGGAGCTGAATCTCGCATTCTGGTGTCCCGGCGTCGCCGACCGCGTGCGCCCGATGGTGGCCGCGACCCTCAAGCTGGAGGAGGAAGAGCCTGACCCGGTCGACCTCACCGCGGTGCGGGCGCCCACGCTCGTCGCCGTGGGCGAGCACGACAAGCCGGACTTCCGCGCCATCGCCGAGCGCCTGGCGCGTGAGCTGCCGGACGCGGAGCTGGCCGTGATCCCGGGCGCGGGCCACCTGCCCTCACTAGAGCGACCCGCGGAGACCGGCGCACTGGTGCGGAGCTTTCTCGCGGGCTAACACCCTTTAGAACCGGCTTTAGGTGGCCCTTAAGCAGCGGACATAGGTTCGCCCGCGATGAGCACCGAAACCCTCCCGCAGCCGGCGCCCGACCCGACGCTGGACTCGCTCCAGCAGTTCCTGGACGGGATCGCCAAGACGCCGCTGCTGACCGCCGATGAGGAGATCTCGCTCGCCAAGCGGATCGAGCGCGGCGACCTCGTCGCGAAGGACCACATGACCCGCGCGAACCTGCGCCTGGTCGTGTCCATCGCCAAGCGCTACCGCAACCAGGGCCTGCCCTTCCTGGACCTCATCCAGGAGGGCACGATCGGCCTGGTGCGCGCGGTCGAGAAGTTCGACTACCGGAAGGGCTACAAGTTCTCGACCTACGCGACCTGGTGGATCCGCCAGGCCATCTCGCGCGCGATCGCGGACAAGGGCCGGACCATTCGGATCCCGATCCACATCGACAATGTCCTCAAGAAGCTCGACGGCGCCCAGCGGAAGCTCGAGGCGCAGGGCGATCGCGACATCTCGGTCGAGGAGATCGCCGAGCTGGCCGGGGTCGACCCGGTCGAGGCCGACGTGATCATGCGCGCCGCGCAGCAGCTGGTCTCGCTCGACAAGCCCGTGGGCGACGACGCCGACGCCGCGCAGTTCGGCGACCTGATCCCCGACGAGTCGGCCGCCTCGCCGTTCGACCAGGCGGTCGAGTCGATGCGCGACGAGCGCCTCAAGGCCTGCCTCGAGAACCTGCCCTACCGCGACAAGCGCATCATCGAGCTGCGCTTCGGGCTCGGCGGCGAGCAGCCGCAGACGCTCGACAAGGTGGCGAAGCTGTTCCAGCTCACCCGCGAGCGGACCCGCCAGATCGAGGAGGCGGCGCTCCGGAAGCTCGGCACGCTGGCCGAGGCGCAGGCGCTGCGCGACTCGGTCGCCGCCTAGTGTGACGGATCTCACAGTCTGACCGGCGCCCCGGCGCGGCCGGCCGGGGACACTTAAAGTGCATGTCGGGGCAGGCTTCCGCGAGCGGCGCCCAGCTTTGGCGGACGAATATCCGCCGGCTCATTCGTGCCGCCGTGATCGCCAACGGCGTCGGCGGGCTCCTCGTCTTCCTGCTGCTGTCGTTCCTCATCCCGTTCGCTCCGGACGGCGCGCAGGACGACATCCCGCTGAATGCTCTGGTGGGAGCCGCATACCTCGCGATCGCCCTCGCCGTCGGCGCGCGCTGGGGCATGCGCGCGAGCGCACCGGTCGAGCGATGGCTCGCATCCGGTCGCGCGCCGACGCCTGAGGAGCGCCGGGTCGCACTCGGCCAGCCATTCCGGTTCGCGGCGATATCGGGATTCTTCTGGGCGATCGCCGCGGTCCTGTTCACACTCCTGAACCTCCCGGGGTCGGGGTGGGCGGCGCTCGTGGTCGGCGGCGCGATCCTGCTCGGCGGGGAGACCACGTGCGCGATCGGATACCTGCTCGCCGAGCGCATCGCGCGCCCGGTGACCGCCCGTGCGCTCGCGGGCGGCGCCCCGCCCCGCGAGCGCTGCGTGCCGGGAGTCGCAGGGCGGCTGACGACGGCGTGGTCGCTCGGCACCGGTGTCCCGCTGCTCGGGATCTCCGTGATCGCGGCCGCAAGCCTCTTCCACCAGGGGGAGGACGCCGTTCTCGTGGCGGCGGCCGTCATGTTCCTCGCCGTGGTCGGAATGTGCGTCGGAATGCTCGCGATCAGTATCGCCGCGCGTTCCGTCGCGGAGCCGGTCGCGGCTGTCCGCAGGGCGATCGCGCAGATCGAGGACGGGCAGCTCGACGTGACCGTACCGGTGGACGACGGCAGCGAGGTCGGCCTGCTCGAGGCCGGCTTCAACCGGATGGCGGCTGGGCTCCGCGAGCGCGAGCGGCTCCGCGATCTCTTCGGCCGTCACGTCGGACGCGACGTGGCGCGCGCCGCGCTCGAGAATGAGGGCGACATCGAGCTCGGGGGCGAGGTCCGCGAGGTTGCGGCGATGTTCGTCGACCTGATCGGCTCGACGCGGCTTGCGGTGGGGCAGCCGCCTGCGGAGGTCGTGTCGCTCCTGAACACGTTCTTCTGCCTCGTCGTCGAGGTCGTCGAGGAGCACGGCGGCTGGGTGAACAAGTTCGAGGGCGACGCCGCGCTCTGCGTCTTCGGCGCCCCCGCCCCGCGAGCCGACGCGGCAGCCGACGCGCTGTGCGCGGCGCGCCGCCTGCGCGAGCGCATCGCCGCCGAGCTCGTCGGCGCGGAGGCGTGCATCGGTGTCTCCGCTGGGCCGGCGGTCGCCGGAAACGTCGGCGCCAAGGAGCGCTTCGAGTACACCGTCATCGGCGACCCGGTGAACGAGGCTGCTCGGCTGTGCGAGCTCGCGAAGCAGCGGCCGGGGCGCCTGCTCGCCTCCGACGCAGTGCTGCGGCGCGCGGGCCGGGAGGAGCCCGCCCACTGGGAGGTACGCGAGCACCTGGTCCTGCGCGGGCGCGACCGCGAGACCGGCGTCGCGGAGCCGCGACGCCGGATCGGCGGCGCGGGTGAGCCGACGCGCGCGACGCTCACGCCCGCCGTCGGGACGTAGACTGCGGCCGCCGTGGCGCTGCTGTCCGCGGCCGCCTAAGCCCGCCTCTCTGACAGCGTTCTCCAGGCGCCCAGCGCGATCAGGAACCCCGCGCCGCACGCGAGCGCGGCGCTTCCGAGCGCCCAGGGGACGCTCGCGCGCTCGACCAGGACGCCCGCGACCGCGGACCCGGCCCCGAACCCGACCGCGCCGGCCACGATCTGCCACGAGTAGGCCTCGGTCGACGTGCCCGCGGGCGCGAGCCGCTCCACGAGCGCGTACTCGGTGGTCGCCACCGGCGCGAGCGCCAGCCCGGTGAGCAGCAGTAGCGCGGCCATCACCCCAATCGAGCCGGCGAACGCCAGCGGCGCCGCGCCGAGCGTGAGCGCGCCCAGCAGGACGAGCAGGCGCCGCTCCAGTGGCGCGCGCCAGCTGCGCGAGCCATACCAGAGCCCGCCGGCAACCGACCCGAGCGCCCACATCGTGATCAGCGGCCCCGCCGCGGCGCGCGAGCCCTCGTGCTCGGTGAACGCCGGCAGCGCGACCTCGATGGCGCCGAACGAGATAGCCGTGAGGAGAGCCACGGCGGCCAGCGTCCGGATCCCGGGCGATCCGAGCGCGCCGGCGCGTGTGGGCCGGGCGCCTTCCTCGGGCAGCGCGGCGCGGACGGCGGGTGCGGTCGCGAAGCCGGTCCCGGCCAGCAGGTAGAAGCCGGCGCAGAGGAACAGCCCTACCGCCGGCGTGAGCGCCGTGGCCAGCCCGGCGGCCACGAGCGGCCCCCCGACGAAGACGAGCTCGAGCTGGACAGCATCGAAGGCGTAGGCACTCTCGACCCGATCCTCCGGCACGAGCCGGCCATAGAGCGAGCGCATCGACGCCGAGATGGGCGGGATCGTCGCGCCCTGAAGTGCCGCGAAGGCCACCAGCAGGGGGACAGGAGCATTCGCGAGGATCGCGACCGTCTCGGCGACGAGGACCAGCGTCGTCAGTCCGCCGAGGATCAGGATCACACGCGTCCGCCCGGTCCGGTCCGCAAGCCTGCCGACGAACGCCGCCGTAAGGGCGATCGCCACGGACTCGCCGGCCAGCACGGCGCCGATGTCTCCATAGCCGTAGCCCTCGCGGCGCATCAGCAGCACGATTGACAGCCCCACGATTGCGAACGGCAGGCGCCCGATAAGGGTGAACAGCGCCAGCCGGGCGACGCCGGGCGTTCGCAGCACGTCGAGGTAGCGGCTCAGGTTCACGGGTCCATAGACTGCCGCGCCGTGCCGGTGAACACGGACGCGATCGGGAAGACCTTCCCGCCCTTCGAGTACGAGGTGGGCAAGGAGAAGATCGGCGAGTACGCGCGCGCAGTGGGGGAGGAGAACCCGGTCTACTTCGACCGCTCGGCCGCCCGCGAGGCGGGCTTTCGCGATGTGGCGGCGCCGCCGATGTTCGCGGTCGTCTACTCGTCGGGGTCCGTCGCGCCGGCCCTCTTCGACCCGGACGTGGGGATCAACTTCGCGATGATGGTCCACGGCGGCCAGGAGTTCGAGTGGGGCGAGCCGGTCTGCGCGGGCGACCTGATCAGCACGGTCACCTCGGTCAAGGACATCTCCGAGAAGGGCGGGATGGGCTTCTACGTCTTCGAGTCGGTGTCGACGAACCAGGACGGTCAGGAGGTCGTGCGCGGCACCTGGACCAACATCGTCAGGGGGGTGTCGTGAAGGTCGAGCTCAAGGTCACGCCCGACAAGTACCTGCCGCACCGCTACGCGGGCGCGTCGGGCGACTTCAACCCGATCCACATCGACGTGGACTTCGCCAAGCAGGTCGGCCTGCCCTCGAACATCCTGCACGGGCTATACACGATGGCTCAGGTGGCGCGCGCGAACGTGAACGCGGCGGGCGGCGACCCGCGCAGCCTGCGGCGGCTGTCGGTCCAGTTCCGCGGAATGGGCTTCCCGGAGCAGGAGATCACCGTGACCGGCTCGGTCAGGGAGGAGCGCGAGGGCCGGGTGGTGGTCGCGACCGAGGCGGAGCAGGGCGGCAAGCGGATAATCAAGAACGCGGAGGCCGAGCTTCAGACCTCCGCTTAAGCCTTCGCCACAATAGGGGCGTGGAGATCACGTCCCGACAGCGCTTCCTCCTTCGCAAGCTGGTGGAGGCATACCGCGAGCTCGACCAGCCGGTCGGGTCGAAGTGGATCGCGGAGCAGGACGACGTGCCGTGGGGCCCGTCGACCGTGCGCGCCGAGCTGGCGAACCTCG
Organism: Actinomycetota bacterium; assembly: GCA_046726915.1. Classification (GTDB taxonomy): domain Bacteria; phylum Actinomycetota; class Thermoleophilia; order Solirubrobacterales; family Thermoleophilaceae; genus JACVRW01. The sequence continues at coordinate 13,219 of JBKPBS010000126.1, read as the reverse complement.
AGGAAGTCGGGCTGCTGGAGCACCCCCACACCTCGGCGGGCCGCGTACCGACCGACCGCGGCTACCGCGTCTACGTCGACGAGATCATGGCCGAGGGCACCCTGCCGGTCCCGCGCAAGCCGCTCGAGCTCACGACGATGCGCCGCGAGGTCGACGAGGCCATGCGCACGACGAGCGAGCAGCTCTCACAGGTGACCAATCTCCTGGCGCTCGTCACCGCGCCGCCGATCGAGACCGCGACCATCCGGCGGGTCGAGGTGCTGCTGCTTCAGCCCCAGGTCGCGATGGTGGTGATCATCACGTCGACCGGCGGCGTCACGAAGCGGATCATCTCCTACGACGCACCCGTCGACCCCGGGCTCGTCGACTGGGCGAGCAGCTACCTGAACGAGGCGCTCGGCGGCCTGGACGTGGGCTCGCGCGTACTGCAGTCGCGACTCGGGGGGCCCGAGGGAGGCACCGAGCGGGCGTTCCTCGCGACGCTCGCGCCGGCGTTCACCGAGCTGGAGGACGCGGCTGAGAGCAATCTCTTCATGGAGGGCGCGGCGCGGCTGCTCTCGGAGCACCGCCTGCAGGAGCTCTCGCAGATCGGCGCGCTGATGGAGGTGCTCGAGCACCGCCGCGCGCTGCTGGGGGTGCTGCGCGAGTCGCTGGCCGAGCCCAACGTCTACCTGAAGATCGGCAGCGAGAACGCCGCGCCGGAGCTGCGCTCGCTGAGCCTGGTGGCGGCGAACTACGGGCTCGCGCGGCGGAACCTCGGCGCCGTGTCCGTGATCGGGCCGCTGCGGATGGACTATCCGGGCGCGATCATCGCGGTGCGCCAGGCCGCCAGCGAGCTGTCGCGCTTCGTGGCCGAGGTCTACGACGAATGAGGCGCGACCCCTACGAGGTGCTCGGCGTCGCGCGCGACGCCGGGGACGGTGAGATCAAGAAGACGTTCCGGCGGCTGGCGCGCGAGCTCCACCCGGACGTGAACCGGCACGACCCGGAGGCGGAGGAGAAGTTCAAGGAGGCGGCCGAGGCGTACGAGATCCTCGCCGACGCCGAGCGCCGCTCGACCTACGACCGCTACGGGTTCGAGGGCCTCGACTCGCGCGGCTATGCCTCGCAGGCGCACGGGTTCGGGTCGTTCGCGGACATCTTCGACGCGTTCTTCGGCGGCGATCCGTTCGGGGCGGCGTTCGGACGCGGCGGTGGCGGGCGCGTCCAGGGCGGCGACATCGCCGTGGAGGTGGAGATCGAGCTCGCCGAAGCCGCGACCGGAGCGACGGTGGACGTGGCGTATGAGCTGGTGGACACCTGCGAGCACTGCCGCGGCAACGGAGCCGAGCCCGGCACGCCGATCGAGACCTGTCCTACCTGCGGAGGCGCGGGCCGGGTGCGGGCGGTCACGCGCACCGCGTTCGGCCAGCTCGTCCGCGAGCAGGCGTGCGAGACGTGCGGCGGGGAGGGACGGATCCCGTCGGAGCCGTGCCACGAGTGCGGCGGGCGCGGCCGGCGGGCGGTGCGCAAGACGCTTCAGGTGGACATTCCGGCGGGCATCGCGGACGAGCAGCGGATCCGGCTGACCGGCCGCGGGCACGCGGGCGAGCGCGGCGGCCCGCCGGGCGACCTGTACGTGCTCGTGCGGGTGGCGGAGGACGAGCGCTTCCTGCGCGACGGCAGCAACCTCGTGACGGTGGTGGACGTGCCGGCGCCGGCCGCGGCCCTGGGAACGACCGTGACGGTTCCGACGCTCGACGGCGACGAGGAGATCAAGGTGGCGCCCGGGACCCAGCCGGGGACGGTCGTGACGCTGCGCGAGCGCGGGATGCCGACGATCGGCCGCGGCCGCCGCGGCGACCAGCAGGTGGTCCTGAACGTGGTGATTCCGCGCAACCTGAGCCCCCGCCAGAACGAGCTGCTCGAGGAGCTGCGGGCGTCGCTCACGCCAGCGAACCTCGAGGAGCAGGCCGACGAATCGCTGCTCTCGAAGGTGAAGCGGGCGCTCCGCTGATCCGCCTCGCGATCCGCGCGCCCGCGCAGCACGCCGAGGCGGTGATCGCGGAGCTCTTGGACCTGGCGCCGGCGGGGTTCGAGCAGGTTGACGGTGACGGTTTCGTGGAGTTCGCGCTCTACGGCGCACCCGGCGAGCTGCCCGAGCTGCCCAGTGGGCCCGCCCGGATCGGCGCCACCGAGGTCCAGGTCTCGGCCACAGCGCTCGGCGACGACTGGGCCGACCGTTGGCGGCAATTTCACAAACCCGTCCAGATCGGTCACATTCACGTCCGCCCGCCGTGGGAGGAGCCGCGCGGGGCAGGGGACGGCGCCGAAGGCATCGACATCGTCATCGACCCCGGCCAGGCATTCGGAACAGGCGCACACCCGACCACACGGCTGTGCCTGGAGTTGCTCCTGGGCTCGCCGGCGGGCGGCCCCTTCGCCGACCTCGGCTGTGGATCAGGTGTCCTCGCCATCGCCGCCGCCAAGCTCGGCTTCTCGCCGATCACCGCCGTCGACAACGAGCAGGCCGCCGTGGAGGCCACGCTTGCGAACGCGCGAGCGAACGCCGTGACGCTCGAGCGGGTGGAGCGTTACGACCTGCGCGCGGGGACCGCGCCGGTCGCTCCCGTCACCGTCGCCAACCTCGTCAGGCCGCTGCTCCTCGAGGTGGCCGGGCTGTTACCCGAGCAGCCCGAGACGCTGATCGTCTCCGGGCTGCTCGAAGGCGAGGAAGATGAGGTGGCGGCGGCGTTCGCAAGCTTGCGCGAACGCCGCCGCCTACGACTACAGGGGTGGAGCGCCCTCCTGCTGACCCGGCCCTAGACGTTGCCCCCGCAGCTAGGGCTTGCAGGCGTTTCTCCTCCGCAGTCAGCACCCGTATCGGCACCCCTACGCCACGTCTGCCTAGGACATGCGTCCAGGCTCGCTCCGGGCCGGATACGCTCCCGCGCGTGCGACTCGTGGACCTCTCGGCGCCGATCTGCCAGAGCCCGAACGAGCTGCCAGACGTGCTCCGCACCGACATCGAGTTCATGAGCCATGCGGAGGGCGCCGCGCAGATCGAAGCGCTCCTCGGGGTGCCCGCCAACCTGCTGCGCGACCGCGAGGGCTGGGCCACGGAGACGTTCACACGCTTCGGCACGCACAACTCGACCCATGTCGACGCGCCGTGGCACTACAACTCGCGCATCGCCGGCGAGCCGGCGCAGACGATCGACGCCCTGCCGCTCGACTGGTTCTTCGGCCCCGGGGTGGTGCTCGACATGACCGCGAAGGAGGAGGACGAGACGATCGACGTGGCCGACGTCGAGGCCGAGCTGGCGCGCATCGGCCACGAGCTGGGCGAGCGGGACATCGTGCTCGTCCGCACCGGCCGCGACAGGTTCGTCGAAGAGCCGGGCTACATGGCGCTCGGCCCGGGCGTGACCGTCGCGGCGACGCTCTGGCTGTACGAGCACGGCGTGCGCGTGATGGGCATCGACGCATGGGGCTGGGACGGGCCTCTCCACCTTCAGGCCCAGGAGGCGCTCGAGCGCGGCGAGCCCGGGATCTTCTGGGCGGCCCACCAGGCCGACATCCCCTACTCGCAGATCGAGCGGCTGGTGAACCTGGGCGAGCTCCCGCCGACCGGCTTCCAGGTCGCCTGCTTCCCGCTGAAGATCATGGGCGCGGGCGCGGCGCCGGCCCGCGTCGTGGGGATCGTCCCGGATTGAACGACGAACGACTGCATTGAAGGCCCGTCAGCCGAGGCTCCAAACAAAACGGGACAAATAGTCCCGGAACGTTTGCACCCACCGGGATCGGCCCGGTCGGATCCTCCCTCAATGCTGCCGTTCGCCGAGGTCGCCGCCTTCGCGCGCGATCTCGACGAGCGGCCACAGGTCCGACCACTCGTAGTCCGGCCGCTCCGGGCCCGGCGCGGCGATCCGTCCGCGGTTCACCCAGGCGGTGCGCAGGCCGTGGCGCTGGGCCGCCGCCAGGTCGTACTTGAAGCCGAAGGCCACGTGGAGGATGTCCCTCGGCTCGGCGCCGATCTGGCCCAGCGCGTGGCGGAAGGGGCCGTCGCTCGGCTTGTAGGCGCGGCAGTCCTCCGCGACCGTTACTCCGTCGAACTCGACCTCGAGATGGCGCAGCGAGTGCTCCATGATCGCGCGGTCGGTGTTGGAGATGATCCACAGCCGCATGCCCGCGTCCTTCGCGGCCCGCAAGGCAGGCACGGTGTCCGGGAACGGCTGCCAGCTCTCCATCGAGCGCGCCAGCGCCTCGCCGTCGTGCTCGTTCCAGCGGTAGCCCCGCTCGCCGGCCCACTCGGCGAGGCTGTCCGACAGCACGTCGCGGTATGCCCGGTATGGCCCGGTCAGTCGCTCGAACTGGAGCTCCTCCCAGCGCGCCCGAAGCTCGCGGGCCGGCGGAGGGTCGGGCTCGTGGCGACGAGCGATCTCATAGAGGAAGGCCGCCGCCCCGCCCTCCCAGTCGATGAGCGTGCCGTAGCAGTCGAAAGTCAGGACTTTGATGCACCCATCGTTTCAGAGCCGAGATCTCGGGCAACCGGGCCGCACGTGCAAGTCCGCACGCGGCAACCCAGGGAAGGGAGGCAGCGGTCATGAACGCTCAGGTCAACGGACGGAAGATCTTCTTCTTCGGCGCGCTGGGCGGTCTCCTGTTCGGCTACGACACCGGCGTCATCTCCGGGGCGATCCTGTTCGTCTCGAAGGACTTCGGGCTGTCGCCGTTCATGCAGGGTGCTGTCGTGGCCGCGCTGCTACTGGGCGCGATGGTCGGAGCGGCGCTTGCGGGACCTCTGTCCGATCGCATGGGCCGCCGGCGACTGATCATGATCGCCGGCGTCACGTTCACGATCGGGGCGCTCGCCGCGGCGGCGGCACCGGGCGCGTGGACGCTGGTCGCCGCCCGTTTCGTGATCGGCCTGGCGGTCGGCTCGGCGGCGCTTGTCGTCCCGCTCTACCTGTCCGAGATCGCGCCGACGGAGCTGCGCGGCCGGATCGCATCGCTCAACCAGATGATGATCGTCGTCGGCATCCTGGCCGCGTTCATCGTCAACGCCATCCTCGCGTCGTCCGGGGACTGGCGGCTGATGCTGGGGCTCGCCGCGGTCCCGTCGCTGATCCTCCTGATCGGCATGTGGTCCATGCCCGAGACCCCGCGCTTCCTCGTCCGCCGCGGGGAGGAGGGCGAGGCGCGCGAGGTCCTGGAGGAAGTGACGCAGGACGACGCAGCGCGTAAGGACCAGCCGGAGCAGAAGATCCAGGAGATCCGCGAGGTCGACGAGCGGGAGGAGGGCGGCCTGCAGCTGCTGAAGGAGTCCTGGGTCCGCCCGGCGCTGATAGTCGCGATCGGCCTGGCCGTCTTCCAGCAGTTCATCGGGATCAACACGATCATCTACTACGCGCCGACCACGCTCACCAGCGTCGGCTACGGACCCGAGTCCGCGATCTACGCCAACCTCGTGATCGGCGTGCTGAACGTCGGGATGACGATCGTCGCCATTCGCATCATCGACCGCGTCGGACGCAAGCCGATGCTGCTCGGGGGCCTGGTCGGGATGGTCTTGAGCCTGACCGTGCTCGGCCTCGCCTCGGAGATCCTGTCCGAGCCGAAGGCCGCGGGCGACCCGGCAGCCGTGATCACGCTCGTCTGCCTGGCCGGCTTCATCGTCTCGTTCGCCGCGACGTGGGGGCCGGTGGTCTGGGTCATGCTGCCCGAGGTCCTGCCGCTGAGCGTGCGCGGCACCGCGATGGGCGTCGCGGTGTGCCTGCACTGGGGCGCGAACTTCCTCGTCTCGCAGACGTTCCCGATCATGCTCGACAACTGGGGCCCGGGGCCGGTCTTCCTCGGCTACGCGGCAATCGGGGTGCTGGCGTTCCTGTTCGTGAAGGCGCTCGTTCCCGAGACGAAGGGCCGCAGCCTGGAGGAGATCGAAAGCGATCTCCAGCGGAAGACGCGCGGTGCCGACCGGGAGCGGGCGGTGGCGGGCGTTCGCTGAGCCTCTCCGGGCACCGGCCCGCCTACACTTGGGCTGGATGTCGCTGCTGGACCAGGTGCAGGATGACGTGAAGACCGCGCTCAAGGCGGGTGACCGCGAGCGCGTCCATGCGCTGCGCCTGATCGCCGACGCTCTCCAGAAGGCGGAGAAGGACAACGGCGGCGACGCGGTCGAGGTCCTGCAGCGCGAGCGCAAGCGCCGCCTCGAGGCCGCCGAGGCGTATCGCGACGGCGGCCGGAACGACGCGGCGGAGGCCGAGGAGCGGGAGGCCGAGGTGATCGCCTCCTACATGCCCGAGCAGCTCTCCGACCGGGAGCTGAACGAGATCGTTGGCAACGCCGTGGCCGAGTCGGGCGCCTCATCGCCCCAGGAGATGGGAAAGGTCATGGGCCTCGTGATGCCGCACGTGAAGGGTCGCGCCGACGGCAAGCGCGTCAGCGCCGCGGTGAAGGAGATGCTGACGCCCTGAGGACGCAACTCGAGCTGCCGAACGACGTGGCCGCCGAGCTCGCCGGTCCGGGCGACGCGGTCATGAAGACGCTCGAGGAGCACCTCGACTGCGAGGTCTTCCTGCGCGGGAACGTCCTGACGCTGGACGGCGACGACGACGCCGTCGCCACCGCCCGGACGGTCGTGCGCGAGATGACAGACCTGGTGCGCCAGGGCCACGAGATCGCGCCGGGGACGATCGAGGCGATTGCCGGCGCGCTCGACCGCCACGAGAGCCCTAGCCGGATCCTCGAGGACGTCGTATGGCGCCACCGCGGGATTCGAGTCGCGCCGAAGACGGTCAACCAGAAGCGCTACGTGGACGCGATCCGAAGCTCGACGATCACGGTCGGGATCGGGCCCGCCGGCACCGGCAAGTCGTTCCTCGCCGTGGCGATGGCGGTGGCCGCGCTCTCGCGGCGCGAGGTCAACCGCATCGTGCTCACGCGGCCCGCGGTCGAGGCGGGCGAGCGGCTCGGCTTCCTGCCCGGCGACATCGCCGCCAAGGTCGACCCCTACCTGCGGCCGCTCTTCGATGCGCTCTACGACATGCTCGAGCCGGAGAAGGTGAACCAGCACCTGGACCGCGGGGTGATCGAGGTGGCGCCCTTAGCATTTATGCGTGGCAGAACGCTTAATGATTCCTTCATAATCCTCGACGAGGCCCAGAACACGAGCCCGGAGCAGATCAAGATGTTCCTCACGCGGCTCGGCTTCAACTCGAAGATGGTCGTGACAGGCGACATCACGCAGATCGACCTGCCGCGCGACCAGCGCTCCGGCCTGGTCGTGATCGGCGAGATCCTGAAGGAGGTCGAGGGCATCGAGTTCGTGCGCTTCGGAAGCGAGGACGTGGTCCGCCACAAGCTCGTCCAGCGGATCGTCGCCGCGTACAACGAGTACGCCGAGCAGCAGGCCCCGCCGCTGCGCCAGGCCCAGGCCCGGCGCCAGCAGGGCTAACCGGGCCCTGATCGAGATCGACCTCATCGACGTGCCCGACGAGCTCAGGCGACCGGCGCTGGCGGCGCTCGCGGCGGCGGGAGTCGAGGACGGCCATCTTGCGATCGAGTTCGTCGCCCCCGAGCGCATCCACGAGCTCAACCGCGAGCACCGCGGTATCGACCGACCCACGGACGTGCTGTCCTTCCCGGTTGACGCGGGCGAGCCGGCCGCCGGGCCGCGCGAGCTTGGAGACGTCGTGATCAGCCCCGAGCACACGGAGGACCTGACCGAGGCCGTGGTCCACGGCGTGCTCCATCTGTGCGGCTACGACCACGAGGCCGACGACGGCGAGATGCTCGCGCTCCAGGAGCGCGTGCTGGAGGAGCTGTGAGCCGCTCCGGCTTCGTGGCGCTCGCGGGGCGGCCCAACACCGGGAAGTCCACGCTCGTGAACCAGATCGTAGGCGGCAAGGTCGCGATCGTCTCGGACAAGCCGCAGACGACCCGCCGCGAGATCCGAGGCGTCGCTACCGGCGACGACTGGCAACTCGTGCTCGTAGACCTGCCGGGCGTGCAGCGGCCCCGCGACGCGCTCACCGAGCGTATGCAGCGCAACGTCGAGCGCGCGCTCGCGGATACCGACGCCGCTCTCTTCGTCCTGAACGGCGAGCAGGAGATCGGCGCCGGCGACCGCTTCATCGCCGACGCCCTGAAGCGCGCCGGCGTCCCCACCGTGACGGTGCTCAACAAGATCGACCGGCTCGACCGCCCGCGCACCGTGAGGGCGCTGTCGGACGCGGCCGGGCTCCAGGTTCAGGGCGAGCTGTTCCCGATCAGCGCCAAGAGCGGGGCGGGGGTGGGCCCGGTCGTGGAGCAGCTGGTGTCGCTGGTGCCGGAGGGGCCGTTCATGTACCCGCCAGGGGAGTGGAGCGACCAGTCGCTCGAGCTGCGGCTGGCCGAGCTGGTCCGCGAGCAGGTGCTGCTGCGCACCCGCGAGGAGCTGCCGCACTCCGTCGAGATCGAGATCGACGAGGTCGAGGAACGCGAGGACGGCCTGCTCGTCGTGCGCGCCCGGGTGTGGGCGGAGACCGACTCCCAGAAGGGCATCCTGGTCGGCGCCCGCGGGCGGATGGTGCGGGCCGTGGGCACGGCAGCACGAAAGGAGATCGAGCGCCTCCTCGACCGCCGCGTGCACCTCGAGCTGAACGTGCGAGTGCGCAAGGGGTGGCGCCGCGACGAGGGTCTGCTGGACCGCCTGGGCATCGAGTGATCGAGCGGATACATCGGTACTTCCGCCACGCGGAGGAGGGCGTCTGCGACGAGGTCGCGCAGACCGCGCACGGCACCGCCCTCCTGACGCCGAGCCTCCCGCTCGTGTGGCAGGTGAACGCGATCCGCCTCGAGGATCCCGGCGCGAGCGCCCGCGAGCTCGCCGCGGAGGCCGACGAGGTGATGGCCGCGTTCGAGCACCGCAAGTTTGTGGTGCACGACGAGGAGCTGGGCGCGCGACTCGCGCCCGGGTTCGAGAAGCTGGGCTGGAACGTCTTCCGTGTGCTGATCATGCTGCGGCGGCGGCCGCCGGACCGCCCTCCGGAGCCCGGTGCCGCCGGTGAGGTGAGCCGGTCCGTCGGCGCGGCGACCCTGGCCGCGTTCCGGCGCGAGCAGCCGTTCGGCTGGCAGGACGAGGCGGTGCGCCAGCTCGCCGAGATGGACGCCCGCTTCGACCGCGTGCTCGCCGCCCGCGACTTCGCGTCCCCGCCGGACGATCCCGCCTGCGGGTGCCGGCTGTACACGCACGACGGCCTGGGACAGGTCGACGAGGTGGGCACGCTCCAGGCGCGCCGCAGGCGCGGGCACGCGCGCGCCGCGGTCGCCGCGGCGGCCGACGCGGCAGCGGCGGAGGGCTCCGAGCACGTGCTGATCGTGACCGACGCCGCCGACTGGCCGCAGGAGCTCTACAGGAGCCTCGGCTTCGACGAGATCGGCGCGACCTACGAGTTCCTGAAGGTCCCGATCACCACACGTCCATAATCGTGTCCGTGGACCTCTTGCCCTGCATAGTCCAGGACGCCCGCACCGGCGAGGTGCTGACGCTCGCGTACATGAACGACGAGGCGCTCGAGCGCACCCGCGCGACGGGCGAGATGTGGTTCTGGTCGCGCTCGCGCCAGGAGCTCTGGCACAAGGGCGAGACGTCGGGCAACGTGCAGAAGCTGAAGGAGCTTCGCTTCGACTGCGACGACGATGCGATCCTGGCGCTCGTCGAGCCGGCGGGCCCTGCCTGCCACACCGGCGAGCGCACCTGCTTCCACAACGGCGACCTGGAGCCGGTCGCCGGGGAGGCGCTGCCGACGCTGGAGCGCACGATCGAGGAGCGGCGCGGGGCGGACACCTACACAGGCCGCCTGCTCGCCGACCGCGAGCTCGTGGGCCAGAAGGTCCAGGAGGAGGCCGAGGAGGTGGCGCGCGCAGCACGCGAGGAGCCGGACGAACGCGTGGCGGAGGAGGCGGCGGACGTGCTCTACCACCTCGCCGTGCTGCTGGCCGAGCGAGGCATGGAGCTGAGCGACGCGTACGAGGTGCTGAATGGCCGTCGCCGTTGACCTCGAGCTGACCCCGTCGCTCGAGGAGGTGCGCCGGCTGGCGAAGGACCACTCGCTGGTCCCGCTCCGGCACACCTTCATCGCCGACTGCGAGACGCCGGTGTCCGCCTACCTGAAGCTGCGCGGCGACGGCCCGTCCTTCCTCCTCGAGTCCGCCGAGCAGGGCCAGCAGGTCGGGCGCTGGTCGTTCCTCGGCTTCCGCCCACGCGCCGTGATCCGGCTCGCGCGCGGTGAGCACCGGGACCCGTACCGCCTCGTGGACGAGGAGCTCGGGCGCTACCGGCTCGCCCCGCTCGACGGCCTGCCGCCCTTCGCCGGCGGCGCGGTCGGGATGTTCGGCTACGACCTCGCGCGCAGCGCGGAGCCGACGATCGGCGACCCGAACCCCGACGACACCGGCATGCCCGAGCTGGCCGTGATGGTCACCGACCTGCTGCTCGCCTTCGACCACCTCCGCCACGAGGTCACCGTGCTGGCGAACGTAGTCGCCGAGGGCGACGTCGAGCGCGCCTACGGCGAGGCGGCGGCGGCGATCGCCGAGGTTCGCGAGCGGCTCAGCGGCCCGGTGCCCCGGACCGGGCCCGGGCGAAGCGAGCCGCCCGAGTACACCTCGAACATGGGCCCGGACGGCTACGCGGCCGCCGTGGAGCGCGCGAAGGAGTACATCCGCGCGGGCGACATCTACCAGGTGGTGCCGAGCCAGCGCTGGAGCGCGGACTGCCCGGTCGACGCCTTCTCGATCTACCGCGGCCTGCGCGCGATCAACCCGAGCCCGTACATGTACTTCCTCGACTTCGAGGACTTCGAGATCGCGGGCGCGTCGCCCGAGACGCTCGTGACGGTCACCGGTCGCACCGTGCGCCAGCGGCCGATCGCCGGCACGCGCCCGCGCGCGGACTCGGTCGAGCGGGACCTCGAGCAGGCGCGCGAGCTGCTCGCGGACCCGAAGGAGCGCGCGGAGCACGTGATGCTCGTGGACCTGGGCCGCAACGACCTCGGGCGCGTGTGCGAGTACGGCTCGGTCAAGGTCGACGAGCTGATGGCCGTCGAGACCTACTCGCACGTGATGCACATCGTCTCCCAGGTGTCGGGGACGCTTCGGGAGGGCGTCACGCCGATGGACGCGCTGCGCGCCTCGCTGCCGGTGGGCACGCTCTCGGGCGCGCCAAAGATCCGCGCGATGCAGATCATCGACGAGCTGGAGCCCGCCGGCCGCGGCCCGTACGGCGGCGGCGTCGGCTACCTCTCGTACACGGGCGACCTCGACACCTGCATCTACATCCGCTCGGCGCTCGTCAAGGAGGGGCGCGTGCACATCCAGGCGGGCGGCGGCATCGTGGCGGACTCCGAGCCGGGCTACGAGGTGCGCGAGACCGAGGCCAAGGCGGGCGCGGTGATGGATGCGATCCGGCTGGCGTGCTCCCAGGGGGACTGGGCGTGACCTCCGTGCTCGTCGTCGACAACTACGACTCGTTCACCTACAACCTCGTGCAGTACCTCGGCGAGCTGGGGGCCGAGGTCGACGTCGTGCGAAACGACCTCCCCGAGCTGCTCGAACGCAGCCCCGACCGCGTGATCGTGTCCCCGGGCCCGTGCACTCCCGAGGAGGCCGGCCTGTCGAAGGAGGCGATCCGCCGCTACGCCGAGGACGGCGTGCCCGTGCTCGGGGTGTGCCTGGGGCACCAGGCGCTCGCGGCCGCCTACGGCGGCCTGGTCGTGCGCGGCGAGCCCGTGCACGGCAAGACCGCCGAGGCGGAGCACGACGGCAGGACGATCTTCCAGGGCCTCGAATCACCGCTCGTGGTCGGTCGCTACCACTCGCTGGTCGTCGACCCCGAGCTGCCCGGTGAGCTCGAGGTGTCCGCGCGCTCGGGCGACGTGATCATGGGCCTGCGCCACACGGAGCTCCCGCTGGAGGGCGTGCAGTTCCACCCGGAGTCCGTGCTCACCCCGCACGGCAAGCAGCTGCTGGCCAACTTCCTCGCGGATGCCTAACCCGATCCTCACGGAGGCAATCGACCGGGTGGCGGGCGGTGAGGACCTCCAGCCCGCCGACGTCGCCAAGGTGCTCACCGAGGTCATCGAGGGCAACGCATCGGAGGCACAGGCGGCCGCGTTCCTGATCGCGCTGCGCACCAAGGGCGAGACCGTCGGCGAGATCGCCGGGCTCGCGGCGGTGCTCCGCGAGCGCTCCGTGAAGGTCGACGCCGGAGACGGTCTGGTCGACACGGCGGGCACGGGCGGTGGGCGCCCGACCTTCAACGTCTCCACCACCGCCGCCTTCATCGCGGCCGGGGCCGGGTGCCGCGTCGCGAAGCACGGAAACCGGTCGGCCACCAGCCAGTGCGGCTCTGCCGACGTCCTCGAAGCTCTCGGCGGCCGGATCGACGTGGATGCCGATCTGGTCGCGAGCTGCATCCGCGAGCTCGGCTTCGGCTTCATGTTCGCCCCGCTCCACCACCCCGCCTTCAAGCACATCGTGCCGGTGCGCAAGGAGCTCGGCGTCCGCACGATCTTCAACTTCCTCGGCCCGCTCACGAATCCGGCGGGCGCCCGGCGCCAGGTGATCGGCGTATCCGACCCTGGGAAGCTCGAGACGATGGCGGCGGCGCTGGGGCAGCTTGGGGCCGAGAGAGCCCTGGTAGTGTCGAGCGCCGATGGCCTGGACGAGTTCTCGGTCTCGGGGGCGACGCGGGTGGTGGAGCTGAGAGACGGCGCGCTCTCCACCTACGACGTGACTCCCGAGCAGGTCGACCTCGAGTCGGCTCCCGACGGCGCCGTCGGGGCAGGGACGCCCGAGCAGAACGCACTTGTGCTGCGCGACGTGCTGGCCGGAAACCCCGGCACGGAGCGCTCGCTCGCGGTCCTGAACGCCGGCGCGGCGATCTACGTTGCGGGGGAGGCGGAGACGCTCGCCCAGGGCGTGCGCGCCGCGGAGCGGGCGATCGACTCGGGTGCCGCGGCGGGCGTGCTGGAGCGCTGGGTGAAGGCCACGGCCTCGTGATCCCGCGTCTCGACCAGATCGTGGACGCCACGCGCCACGCCGTGAGGCGGCGCCAGCGCGAGCGCTCGCTGTCGGACCTGGCCGCGGAGGTGGAGACGGGCCGCGAGGGGCGGCCGTTCGCGGAGGCCCTGTGGCGGCCCGGCACGTCCGTGGTCGCGGAGCACAAGCGGCGCTCGCCGTCGGCGGGCACGATCCG
>JBKPBS010000125.1:0-13941 GCA_046726915.1 Actinomycetota bacterium | reverse complement strand
TCGAGCCGGGCAATCGGGAGCCCGCAGAGCTACCTGTGGCGGGCCGAGATCGTCGCGAAGGGCGGCGCCAGGGTCGACATGACGCCGAACCGCGGCTACCTCACGCACCGCGTCGGTTGAGCATGCGGGAGGTGGCCGATGACGCCTGATGCACGTCCGGGCGATTCCGGAGGGTGAGCGGTGTTGCTCCTCGAGCGAACGAGGCTCGAGAACGGATGAGCGGGCGCAATTCCGGGCCGGGCCACCCCGGGCAGGTAGCAGAGCGGCGCCGTGATCCGCACGTGGCCCGGACCGGTGGCGGTGAACCTGTGGGGCGCGAGCCCGCCGAGCAGGACGATCGACTCGCCGGGGCGCAGGCGGACGGTCACCCGGCCAGGCTCCGGGTCCGCCTCGATCGCCGCCAGCGGCTCGCCGACCCGCTCGGGCCACAGCTCGAGCGCGCCGGACTGCCCCTCGGAGGGCGCGCCCTCCTCGTGGAAGCAGGTGATCAGCGCGAGCTTGCACTCGTCGACGTCGAGGTGGATGCCGAGGAAGTGCCCCTCTCGGCGGTAGTAGGAGTAGCTCCCGTCCTCGCCGGAGGGCCGCCAGCCGCTGCCCGTTACCGTGCGCAGCGCGTTGAGTACAGCCGGAGCGGTGTAGAAGGCGCGCAGCGCGGGGCCGCCCACCGATGTCTCGAACCAGCGCGAGGGATCGTGCGGCGGTGGCGCTGAGTGGTGGACGACTCGCGAGAGTTGGGCGTCCGCGTGCCTGACGTACGCCTCGCGGGCCAGTGCCGCGGTTGCGCGCGGGCCGAGCAGCGTCGTGACTCTGTACAGCGAGGGCAGCCCGGCGCCTAGGGGTTCCACGGCCCGAAGTCCGGCGGGGCCTCGAGCACGACCGCCTTGACGGCGGAGCGGACGTCCTCGGGCAGCGCCTCGAGGGTCAGCTCGCGCTCGCCCTGGGCCAGCTCCGCCTCGGCGAAGCCGGCAAAGGTCTCCTCCATCCGCGGGCGCGGCGCCTCGATCGAGAACGAGATCCCGACGAGGGGCCCCACCTTGAAGCCCTCGCCCTCGAGCCAGCGGCGGACGCGCTCGCCGCCCGCGCCCTCGTTCAGGACGACCAGAGCCGCGACCCGGTCCTCACTCACGAGCCGGCTCGCCTTCGGACCAAGCCCGCGCCGGGCTGTGCACCGCAAGGGCGAGGTAGGAGCCGCTCGAGCGCATCATCAGACGCGCGGCCACGCACCGCTCGAGGAACGACTCGAGCGCGTCCGGCGCCACGTCGTCGAGCGCCGGGTCGCGGGCCAGCCCCGACAGCGAGCGTGCGCGGTCGCAGGCGTCGTAGGCCCGCGCCCGCCATCCGCGCAGCCGCAGACTGCGTCGCGGCGGCGGCGCGCGGTCGTCCACAACCACGATCCCGTCACCGTCGTTTACGCGCGTGAGCGCTCCGCGATGCTGATCCGCCATCCATGACCTGACCTTGTCGACGGTCTCGCCCGCATAGGCGAGCGGGTCGCGCCCGTCCGCGTAGTCGTAGTCGAAGTAGTACGCGATCCTCATCAGCGCGTCCCTCGGGAACGGGTACAGGTAGGGGTACGGCGCCAGCGGCCTGACATGGATTATCCCGTTCCCCGCGGGGTCCTGGTGGTAGGGGCTGAACCGGTCGAGTCGCACGGGCCCGTATCCGCTCGGCGGGTCGAGGAACCAGATCTCCTCGAACAGCCGGGGCATTCCGGCGTAGTCCTCCGGCTCTTCGCCCGGGAACCCGTACAGCACGTTCCACTCGGGCCGTACCCCGTTCTCGCGGCACCACTTCAGCAGCTGGACGTTCCTGAGGGCGGTGGTCCCCTTGCGCATCAGCTTGAGGACGTGGTCGCTCATGCTCTCGAGGCCGGGTTGGATCGTGTGGACGCCGGCGGCCGCCAGCAGCGCGACGTGTTCGCGCTTCAGGTTGGCCTTCACCTCGTAGAACAGCGACAGCTCGGGGCCCTCCGTCGCCAGGACCGGGAGGACCGTCCTGAAGTACTCCATGTCGAGGATGTTGTCCGCGATGTTGATGGCGGCGATGCCGTAGCGCTCGCGCAGATGGTGAAGCTCGGCGACGGCCCGCCGCGGTGACTTCGAGCGGAAGCGCATTCCGCCGCCGTTCAGCCCGCAGAACTTGCAGTGCGACTTCTCACCCCACCAGCACCCGCGCCCGGTCTCTGCGAGCATCGACGCGGTGAGCGGGGCCGCGGCGACGCTGGCCGACTTGTCGCGGAAGAACGGGTCGAAGTCCGGGTAGGGCAACTCGTCGAGGTCCGTCACCAGAGGAGCTGGACCGTTCGAGCGCGTGCGGGCGCCGTCGCGCCACACCAAGCCCCTGATGCCGTGTACGTCGCCGCCATTCCCGAGCGCCCCCACCACGGAGGGGAAAGACTCGTCCGCCTCACCACTCAGGACCAGGTCGACGAACGGGAAGCGGCGGTGTAGCTCGCGGCCCATCGCGCCCTCCCAGTTCGCGCCGCCGAATGCGATCGTGACGTGTGGGTGCGCCTGCTTTACCCGTTGGGCAATCGCCAGCGAGGCGATGTTCTGCTCGAACGTGGAGGTGAACCCGACAACGTCGTAGCTGCCCCACGGGACGACCTCCAGGCAGTGGCGCAGGTACGGCTCGCACCACGAGCGCACGCGCATCAGGCGCGCGACGTCCTCGGAGCGGAGCCCCCACTCCCCGTACAGCACGCTTCGCACGTAGGCGGCGTCGGCCTGCGGACGCTCGCCGTACAGCGCCTTCGTAAACGTCCAGTCCCCCGCGAACGCGGTGTATGGCAGCCCTCCGTGGATCCAGAGGTAGTCGTCCAGGCCGATGCAGTCCGCGAACGCGAACGAGAGGTAGCGCGTCTCGCACGCCACCCCGCGCCCGTGGAGCTCCGCCTGGAGCAGCCCCAACCCGAGCGCCGGGCGGTCCAGCGCCGCGAACGGCATGCTCACGAGCAGGACGCTCGTCATCCCAGGTCCAGGTCGCCCTCCGTCTCGACGATCAGGCTCTCGAGCGCCGCCACGTCTTCCTCGGACAGCGGCGCACCCCCTGTGGGCTGTGCCGCGGCCTCGCCGCCGGCCGGCTGCACCGGCTCGATTGGCTCGATCGGGCGCGGCGTGATCGGCGGCAGGATCGGCGTGGGCGTGATGGGGATCGGCCCGATCGGCGGCCGGATCGGGGTCGGCGTGATCGGGATCGGCCCAATCGGCGGCCGGATCGGGACCGGCGTGATCGGGACCGGCCCGATCGGCGGCCGGATCGGCCCGAGGCAACGCACCTTCGCCATCAGCACGGCGGGATGCGCCGCGACGAGGCCGGCGCCCGTGGCGAGGTCGTAGCCCGGGCCGGCTGCGTTCCCGAAGTTCGGGTGGTTGGTCCCCGTGGTGACATCGCGCGCGGTGCGCATCAGGATGTCCCGAACCTCCGCCGGGGTGAGCCGCGGGCACGCCTCCTTGATCAGGGCGCAGACCCCGGCGATCTGCGGGGCCGCCGCGGAGGTGCCGCTGAAGGCAGCCCAGCCGTCGTTGTTCGCCGTCTCGTCGCCGTTCGGGTGGGTGCCGCCGGCGTTGCCGGTGTCGATCGCGTCGCCGGGCTGGAGCGGGAACATGATGTAGATCGCCCTGGGCAGCATCCCGACTAGGCCCGAGACATCGGGGACGTTTCTGTTCGCGTAGATCTGGCTCGCGAAGCCGCTCGCATAGTCCGAGGCCCGCATCGACCCGTCGGGGTTCATGAAGACGCCACCGGCCGAGATCACGTCCGGGTGCTGGCCAGGGAAGCCCCAGTGCCCGTTGCCTGCGCTGAATACGACGACGATCCCGCTCGCCACGGCTGCGGCGATGGCGGCCGCAAGCGCCTGGTTGGCTGCGCTGAGCGGGCCGGTCTGGATGCTCGAGCCCCACGAGCAGCTGATGATCTGAGGCGCAAGCGCGACCGCCGCGTTGAACGCGCCCGTGCTGTTCGCGAAGTTGACCTTCACCATCGTGAAGTCGATGTCCGGCGCCGCCGCGAAGGCGTTCGCCGACTCGCCCGTGCCGTGCCCGCTCTCGTCGTCGTTCGGGTTTGCCGCGCCCGGTCCGAGGACGACGGGCGCCGAGCGGTAGCCGCGCTGCGTGAAATAGGGATGCCTGAACCAGCCGGAGTCCACCATCACGAGCCTCACGCCACGGCCGCTGATACCGCCCCGGTGGACGCGGTCGGCGTCGACGCCGAGCGAGACGTCGGCAGGAACGTCGAGGTGCCAGTACTTCACCGGGGGCGGGAAGGCGTTTTGGTGCGGGTACACCGGCTCCTCGATCGCGACGCCCTCGAGCACGTCGTCGAACTGCGTCCCGCGGGTGGCGATCAGGCCGGGGAGGTCGGTGTCCGGGCACTCGACGAAGGTGGCGGTGTCCTCCTTGTTGCCGGGCTTGAGGACCGGGCGCTCCTCTGTCACGAGTTGGGTGCCGAAGGCGTCCTCGTAGGTCTTGGCCGGCGCCGCGATGTTGATCGTGGTCCCTGCCGGCGACACCTGGAGGACGCGGAAGCCGGCCTCCTGCAGGCGGACGACCGCGGCGCGCGTCACCTCGTCGTCTGACACGAAGTTCGCGACCGTCTCCTGCCTTATGGCGGCGCCTGCGTCGAAGAGCGGCGTGCCGCCGAGTGAATGCGGCGAAGCCTGGGCGAAGACGAGGTCCGGCATGTCCCCCGCCGTCTTCCGGCGCGAGCGGCTGCTTCCACTTCTGGAAGAGCGAGAGCTTCCGCCCCTGCTCGAACGGCTGCGACCCGGTGCGCGTGACATGTGCGGGCTCCCTCCGGCTCTCGTTTGGAAGAGCCTGGAACGGCGTGCGTCACCGCGGCGTCACGCCAGCGTCACCGCCCCCGAGCCGCTCAGCGCGTGAGCCGAGACGCCTGCAAGGGCAGCGCAGCGACCAGCAGGCGCATCTCGAGCGAGGGCTCGAAGCCAAGCCGCCGCGCCAGCACCTCGCGACAGGTCCGGTACTGCTGGAGCGCGTCGCCCGGGTTTCCGGCGGCGAGGTGCGCCGCGATCAGGACGCGGTGAGCGCTCTCGCGGAGGCGGTCCGCCGCTACCGCCGCCACGCCGGCCTGCACCGCCTCGGGGAAGCGCCCCTCCGCGGTCAGCTCGATGCACAGGCGCTCGAGTGCGCTGAGCCTCAGCTGCCGAAAGCGCTCGCGCTCGATCTCGAGCCAGTCGTCGTACCAGTCGGGCAACAGGTCCCGGCTCTCGCTAAGCCTCGCCAGATCGTCGTCCCGCGGGCGCGCGTGCTGATGGATCAGTCGGCGCGCGCGGGCGCTCGCGTCATGAAGGTCGACCTCGACCTCGGAGCCCAGCGCTAGGTGGCTCGACGGCTCGTCCGCGAGGAAGCCGTGTGCGTCGCCGAGCCGCCAGAGCGCGGTGCGCAGGTTCGCATTCGCGCGCTCCTGGCTCGACTCGGGCCAGAGGCAGCCCGCGACGAACACCCGCTGCACCGGCCGCGGCTGGAGGGCCAGGAAGGCGAGCACCCGCTGCGCGCTGAACGCCAGGCGCCAGGGCGCGTCCTCGACCGTCAATTCGAAGCCACCCAGAAGCGCAAGACGCGGCCGCGCCACGGGCCATGAGAATTGTGATTTGGTGCTCGTGCCTTGACCGTACGCCGATCCCAGTTCACGGTCAAGACACCGGTCCGCGAGACCAAAGTCACCGCACGGGCAGCCTTCTTCCGTCATCCCCAAAACCCTTTCCTCCTCGCGACACCCCACCAGTCCAGCCGAAGCGCACAGATCGCCGCTCGCCCGTATCGAGCGCGGTCGGCCCGAGAGTGCTGGTTCCATGGGCGAGCGACACTCTCAGCGGCTTCGAGCGCCGTCCGCCGCCGCTATCGCAATCACGCGCTTCGCGGAAGTGCGGCGGGTAGGATCGAAACCGTGTCCAGTCGCGCGCGCCTCCTGGCCTTCGGGTCCGCCGGCGTGGTGACCGTCGCCGGTGTCGGCGCCGCGTTGGCAGGTGGACTGGTCGGACGGGTGCTCGCCATCGCCCTGATCTCACTCGGGCTCGGCGGAGCTCTGCTTCTGGCTTTTCTCGAAGTTGGGCTGAGCGAGGACCGGGACCGCGCACGCGACGAAGAGCGCCGACGGAGGCACGCCGCCGAGGCGGCCGCCGCCGATCGGCCGGCCGGGCCGCGGCGACGCCGGCGACGTCGCCCGGGCTGATACGCCGGTACGGCCGTGTCGATTTCCCGGCCACTCATTCGACGCTCAGTTAGATCGAATCCCGCAGAAAGGAACCCCGCACGTGAGAGAGCTCATCGTCAACACCTTCCTGACCCTCGACGGCGTCATGCAGGCGCCGGGCGGCCCTGAGGAGGATCCGAGCGGCGGCTTCGAGCACGGCGGCTGGTCGTTTGGCTACTGGGACGAGCAGATGCAGAAGGCCATGGGAGAGTCAATGTCAAAGCCCTTCGACCTCGTCCTCGGCCGCAAGACCTACGAGATCTTCGCGGCCTACTGGCCGCACAGCGACGATCCCGGCGCCGAGCCGCTCAACAGGGCGACCAAGCACGTGGCGTCGACCACGCTGAAGGAGCTCGAGTGGGCGAACTCGGAGCTGATCGAGGGCGAGCTGCCCGATGGCGTCCGCGCGCTCAAGCAGGAGGACGGCCCCGAGCTTCAGGTGCACGGCAGCGCAAATATGATTCAGACGCTGCTCGAGCACGGACTTATCGACGAGTTCCGCGTGTGGATCTTCCCGCTCGTGCTCGGTAAGGGAAAGCGTCTGTTTGACGGCGGCACGCTGCCCGCGGGCCTGGAGCTCGCCAATTCGCAGGTCTCCTCCACCGGAGTGATCATGGCCACCTACCGAAGCGGCGCCGAGATCAAGGGCGGGTCCTTCGTTTAGGGCACCGCCGTGATCACGGCGCAGTTGGCCGCGGTGTCGGTGTCTGGGCCGCCGCCGCACTCGTCCTTGCCATCCCCGGAGTCCTCAAAGGTGATGTCGGACCAGTGGCCCCCATGCCGGCGTGACCCGCGAGTAGCCGGACGTCCGCGAGCGCGGGTGACAACAGTCAGCCGAAGCCGCGCGATACTGCGCGTATGAAGGTTCAGGCGACGATCGTCATTTCGTACCGAGCCGACTCGTTCGGCGACGCTGGTGGAGCGCTCGACGACGTGCTCCAACGTGCCCGTGAGCGCGGGGACGTCGAGATCGAGAGCATCCAGGTCGGTACCCCGGCGAGCGCGGGACCGGTCAGCCTTCCATACGTCGAGAGGCCGCCCGACCCGCCGCAGAGAGTGCCGCACCCGCTGCCGGACGGCGAGCGCAACTGACCGCCGCTCCAACCCGGGGACGACGGCAAAGAGCGGAGAAGAGCGGGACCAGACATGGGTCCCGCGAACGTTAACCGCTGGAGCCACCGTTACCCGTCATAGAACGGTGTTCGCCGGAATGCCACGCCCCCGTGGTAGATGCTCGACGAAGGCCAAAGAAGGCTCGCGCGCAACCTGGCGATCGCGCTCGTGCTGGCCGGCTGCTCCGCCGCGCAGTACGCCGCGGTCAGCAAGGCAGCGACCTTCAGGGTCCTGCTCGCCGGCGACTCGATAGTCGAGGGCTGCGAACAGCGCACACCCGGCCACACCGGTGGCCTCGCGGACGCTGTGCGGCGGGCCCTCCAGTCACGCGGCCTGCGCGCGAGCGGGCGGGGCTACATCCCGGCTCACGATGCCCGCGGCTCCACGCCCGAGTCCCCGCGCTCCTACTGGCCCCTCGAGTACGCGGGCGCGTGGAACTTCGAGGGCACCTTCGGCGCGGCCCCCAGTCCGTTCGGTCCCGACGGCTTCACGAGCAGCGCGGCGGCGCACGACAGCGTCCTCTCGGCGACCCTGAGCGCCGATAGGGTGGGCCTCCTGTACGGGACCGCTCCCGACGGCGGCCGCTTCATGCTCGAGCTCGGACAGCGCAGGCAGCGCGTGAACGCTCGGGGACCAGCGCCGGCCACGCGGGTGAAGTGGCTATCCGCTCCCGACGCGCTCGACCGGCTGCGCATCTCCCATATCGCCGGCGGGGTCACGCGGGTGGCCGGGCTGATGGTCCGGCGCGAGCACGACGATGTCGAGGTGAACCAGGTGGGCCGCAGCGGCGCGCAGGCTGAGGACGGTCTCTCGGCGCCCAATCGTCAGGCGCTCACCGCGCTCGAACCGCACCTCACGGTCCTGATGTTCGGCACGAACGAGGAGGGCACGGCGCTTGGCGGCGACGTGGCCGCTGCCGAGCGGCGGCTCACCCACGGACTCGTGCATCGCGCCCGGCTGGCCCATCGCAGCGGCGCCTGCGTGGTCGTGCCCCACGCGCCCAACAACAGGCCGCGCTCACTTCAGCGGCGCCTCAGGCGCGTGGCCGCCGTTGCGGCGCGGGCAGGCGGCTGTGACTTCCGCCCCGTGCTCGATCGCGTATGGAGGAGTGGCGACGACAGCATCCGGCGCGGCCTGACCGCGGACGGCATCCACCCCACGGCCGCCGGATATGAGCTCATGGGGAGACAGGTCGCGGGCCTGATCGTAAGTCAACGCGGCAACGTCTCGCGCGCCTCCAACCGCTGAGCTGCCTGCGGGTCGTGCGAGGGGAGATAGACGACGCGCCGCTGACGCGCGAACTCACGGATCCGCCCGAGTGACTCGCTCGTCCTGCGTACGTCCGCGGTCACTCCGTCGACCGCGCCGTCGATCATCAGCGCCTGCGTGTAGGACGTGTCGCCCGCCAGGAACACCGCGTGCTCGTCCTCCTCGACGACGACCGAGACGTGCCCCTTGCTGTGACCGTGGGTCGCAACAATCGTCACGTCGCCCGCCTCGGTCAGTGGCCGGCTCTGCGGAAACGGACCGAAGGGCCGCGCGTCGAAGTCGTAGAGCTGCGGCGAGAACCACTCCGGCCAGTGCTGCGGCAGGAAGCCGCGCCTCTGGCCGGCGAACCCCTTCGCGTTGTCGAACTCCACGCGGCAGACGAGGATCTCGCTGTGCGGGAAGTGGGCAAGGCCGCCGGTATGGTCGTTGTGCAGGTGGGTCAGCACCACCCAGCGGACGTCCTCGGCTGAGGAGCCGAGCGCGGTCAGCTGCGGGCCGATCTCGTCGCCCGGCTCCACCGACTCCCTGACGCCCCGCCTGAAGTACGGGTGCCAGCGCGGCAGGTAGCCCGGCTCGTTCACGCGGGCGCTCTCGCCCGTATCGACCACGATCAGCCCCTCAGGATGTTCGATCAGCCAGGCGTAGATCGGCATCGAGTCGGTCCAGTTGCGATCCATGAGGGTCCGGGCGCCGCGCAGCGGCCCGCGGCCCTTTCCGCTCAGCTGCTGAGCCCTGACGACCAGGCTGCCGGTCTGGATCGCGTGGATCCTCACGCCCGGGCCAGCTCCGCGATGTGCCGGAGCGCCGACATCCCCGGCACGAAGAAGTACCCGCCCCCGCGGGTGGTCACGAACCTCTGCATCGGCACGAACCGCGGCGGCGCGCCCTGGATCGTCATCTTCCCGGCCGACGGTCCGGCGATGAAGTCGGGGTCCGAGCCAAGACCGAACGCGTTGCCGTCTCCCATCCACTGCGACTGCACGAACTCGAACTGCCGCTCGATGCTCGCTTGAAAGCAGACGAAGATCAGCCCCGGCTTCCCGCCATCGCCGTCCGGGGCGTAGGACATACCGCGCCGGATGATCCGATGCCGGTTCGTGAACCGCCACTCGGAGTCGAGCGAGTCACGCGGGTTCGTTCTCCTGATGTGGGCACCGATCGGGCAGCGGAATCCCTCGGGATCCGCGCCGTAGGTGAAGTCATTGAGCGCGTCGCGAGCCGCGCCGTCCCCATCGGGGCCCTCGGGCGAGCGAACGAGCGGCGTTCCGTCGCGCCAGCGGCCGACGATCTTCGCGGCCAGCCAGTCCATGCTCGCCGCGTCGCCCTCGGCCTCGCCGCGCAGGAAGTCCCAGAAGCCCTCCACGTCCTGCTCGAGCTTGCGCACGACCATGTACGAGCCGTTGAAGCCGATCCCCGCCGGCGCGTCGGGGACCACGCCACCCTCGTCCTCGTAGCCCAGCACGAACTCGCCCGCCGCCACGGGCACGTCACCCGGGCGAGGCCATGGGCCCGCCGCCGGATCGCGGATCGCGGGCTGGGAGATGCCGTCCGCGAAGCCGAAGGGCTCCCGCTCATCCGCCGGAACGTCGGTCTCCTGAGCAAAGGGCGGAATCTCCAGGCCGGCTTCCCCGGCCTCCGCCTCGAGCTCCGCTCTTCGCGCGTCGCGGACGGCGCGCTCCAGCGCCAGCACGGTCACGACCCCGTGCAGGCCCCTGAGGCGCTCGTCCCATCGCTGGGGCTCGCTCGTGCCCATGTCTCCAAGCCGGGGGGCGCGCTTCTCCATCCCCTGCCGGAACGCCTCCGGAAAGCTGTCGAGCACCTCTCGCGGGAGCCCCAGCGCCTCGAGGCCCTCGAGGCTCAGTGCCACGTTGAGCGTGCTTGCGGGATCGGGCTTTCCCCACGGCACGGCCGTCGTGATGCTTCCGGCCTGGGCGTCGAGCCAGCGGCCGAACGCCCGCCTGTCCTCGATGCGGAAGAAGAGGAACAGGCCGTGGGCGTACTTGCGCCCGTAGCCGCAGAGGACGTTCCCCTGGAGGTCGCCCTGGACGACCCGCTTCACGCGGCGCTCCCCCAGTCCTGGGCATCCCACGCCCGCTTGAGAGCCGCAGGCGCGAGCGCCCGCGTCTCGACCGCAAACCCGACGATCTGCTCGCGCAGCCGGAGCGAGTCGAGGACCTGACGCACGCTCGCCTGGGGGTTGCCGAGGATCGAGAACCCGGCCTTGATCCGGTGGCGGAGCATCCACTCGCTGACGAGCGGGGGGACGCTCGCGCCCGGATAGCCGGCGCAGGTCCCGAAGACCGCGTCGGCCTCGTCGGGCATCAGCGTGCAGAGCGCCTCGAGGTAGCCGGCCTCCGGGATGTCGAACTCGGCCCCAAAGAACAGGCAGGCCGGCATGCCGGGAAGCGTCCCACCGTCCCGTCCGGGGAACCCGTCCAGCAGCACGAGCCGGGCGAAGTGGGTCGATCCGATGCGCGCGAACGGGCTGTCCCGCCCGGCTGGCAGCGCCTCGATAGCGTCCGCGAGCTCGTCCCTCCTGCCCTCGTGCACCGGCAAGAGCGCCGCCAGCCCCTTGCGGTTGAAGCCGCGTCGCCTCACAGATTGCGCTGCTCCCGGGTCAGGAACCCACGCCACGCGTCGGCGAACTCGTCCGCGTCCAGGCCCTCGGCGTCACCGCGGAAGCGCTCGAAGCTCGGCTCGAGCTCGAGGGCCGAGCGCACGGTTCGGACCGTCCCGGTCGGATAGGCGGAGTAGTAGTGAAAGGGCCCCTCGATGGCGTGGTCAATGACGTAGTTCACGAAGCGCGCCTGCGGCCGCGGCCCGGGGAATCCGTAGCCGCCCCACCAGAGCCCGTTGATCCGCCAAGCGACCTTGATGGCGAACGCCTCGGCGTACTCCTGCGCCGGACCGTCGTAGTTGCTCTGGAAGACGACGTACGGCGCCGGCAGCCGGCGGGCACGTCGTCGCGGGCCGGCCGCCGGCAGACGGTCCATCAGGCCCCAGTGCGCCGCGTGGATGAAGCTCAGCTTGAGGAGCGGCCCCTTGATCCAGCGGCTGCGGTCGGCGAACAGCCAGCTCAGCCACAGCCACCACGCCCAGACTCGCCGCACCGGGGTGAGGACCGTGATGGGCGAGATCGCCGGACGGTCAGGGACGGCCATTCGCTCCTGCCCGCAGGGCGTCGCGGATGTGAGGGAACACGTCGCGGTACCAGCGCCGCCCAATGAGCACGTCCAGGTGGCTGTAGCCCTCGAGCGGAACCCAGCGGTGGAGCCCCGGCTGCCGCTGAGCGAACCGCTCGTAGGTCCGCTGCTGCCCCGTGGGCAGGAAGAACTGGTTCTGCAAGCCCGCGATGAATGTGAAGCGAGCGTCGTTCGGCGGAACGCCCTCGGCCACGTCGTCCGGCAGTTCCGGCAGGCCTTCGACCGGCACGAGCCGACCGACCTTGGCCGACCGCCTGATCTGCCTGAAGAACGTGAACGGCGAGTAGCCGAACTCGCGGCCGAGCCAGTCGAGCGTTTCGGAATCGAGCTGGTCCAACTGCCACATCCCGTCCGCTCGGCTGCCGTAGATGAACGTCGCGGCGGCATTCAATGGGTTGCGGTAGTCGCGGATCGCCAGCTGCGCTACGCGCGCCAGCGACGCGGCCTTCACGGTCGGCGCTCGCGCCGCCCACTGCGGATCGGCGCCGCGCATGCGCAGCAGCAGCGACGAGATCGGCAGGACCGTGGCGAGCCGTCGCTTCGACCTCGAGTCGAGGTCCACGTCGAGCGACACCGCACTGGACACGACCGTGTGCAGCTCGTTCGCGAGACCCGCCACGACCGACATCGCCAGACTGGCCGAGCCCATGCAGTGCGCGACCGCGCTCAGCCGCTCCACGCCGGTCTCGCTGCGGATCTTCCGGATTGCGGCGGGATGGTCGTAGACCGCGGCGCCGTCGAGCGTGTAGTCCTCGGCCGGCAGGTCGATCGACGTGCGCCAGTTCTCGACCCATACGTCGTAGCCCTCGTCGACGAGCGCATCGACGAGCGTCGGCCGCGCCGGCGCGCCGTAGAAGCTGTTCGCCCTCATCGCGAGCCCGCAGACGAGCAGCACCGGTTCGTGCCTCGGTTTTTCCGGGCCCTGGATGTGGTGCAGGTTGATCAGGCGGCCGTCACCGGCCACGAACGGGAGGATCCGCCGCTTCAGCCCGGGATGTCCGGGAAGCTCGTGCCAGCCGCCGCTGCGCCTGCTCTGCATCGGCGTCGCGTCAACGTTGACGACGGGGAAGTCGTACTGCGTCGAGTGGAGCGCGCGGCCGCCGTAGACCTGAAGGAGCGTGCGGGCGAAGTGGGTCTGATAGCGGAGCGGCGCGCGCACGCGCATGCCCGGCCCGCCGCGCATCGAGAGCACGCAGCGCGCCAGGCCAAGCGGCGTGATCCAGAGGATGCCGGTCGCGAGCGTGCGCGGATCGTCGTCGAGCTCGGAGTCCGGGGAGACGTGCCCGGCCAGGATGCGGGTCAGCAGGCGGGACGTATCGCGCCAGACGTCGTGGTTCGGATCGTCCTCGACGAGCTTGAAGCCGCTGAACGTGAGCGGACGGCCATCGGGATCGCGGAGGAGCAGCCGGTAGAGCACGCGTCGGCGGCGCGGGCCGGGGGCGGGCGCGAACAGCACGAACTCGCCGTCCTCGGCCTCGAGGCGGCCACCGAGCTGCGGGAAGTCGACCGTGCCGAGGAGCCGCGCGCGGCTCAGGGGACCGCGCTGGAAGCGGTCGAAGTCGTCGATCTCGACAGCGAACCTCGCCGAGCAACGGCTATGGGCGCGGCGGCCGGCGACCAGCCCGGAGTTGTAGTCGCGCACGTCGAACGAGAGCCAGCCCCGCATGCGCTCGCTGAAGTGCAGATCCGGAGTGGCGGCGGAGCCCGTCACGGCTCCGGCCCCGCGATGCCCTCCGCTACCCGGTCGGCGAAGGCCGCGATCGTGAAGCTCGGGTTCACACCAACTGGACCCGGCATCGCGGCTCCGTCCGCGACGTGGAGGCCGGGGAAGCCGAACACCTCGCCCCACGAGTTCACCACGCCGTGCATCGGATCGTCCGCCATCACCGCCCCGCCCAGCGGGTGGATCGTGATCGAGCGGTTCAGGCGCTTCCACGGCGCTTTCAACATCCTGCCGCCGAGCGCGCTCGCGATCTCCTCGAAGCAGGCCTCGAGGCCGCGGTAATAGCCCTCCGACGGCCTGGAGCTCCAATCCAGGTCGAGACGGCCGCCCTCGAGCACGTAGCGCCCGTTGGGGATGTCGCGGCCGTGCCCGAGCACCGGCATGAGGTTGGCCGATCTGTCGCCGAAGACCTCGGACAGCTCG
>JBKPBS010000124.1:0-14259 GCA_046726915.1 Actinomycetota bacterium | reverse complement strand
CCATCCCCTAGCGGGACACTTACCGCTCCCGCTGCCGAACGGATCCGGGCGTCGCCCGCTGGTTCAGGCAGGCGCTCGCTGCGGACGAGCGACGAGCGCGGGCCTCCCCGTCAGCCAGACGCCTGCTTCGCCATGGCAAAGCAGGGTGATCTCCCCTGGGGGCGAGGGCCAGC
Source organism: Actinomycetota bacterium (assembly GCA_046726915.1). Lineage (GTDB taxonomy): Bacteria > Actinomycetota > Thermoleophilia > Solirubrobacterales > Thermoleophilaceae > JACVRW01. The sequence goes on along the minus strand of JBKPBS010000124.1, from coordinate 14,086 downwards.
GGAGAGAAGCGATCGGCGGTGTCACGCGACGTGACTAGAAAGAAGGAGGTCGTCCCGACCGTTCAAGGACGCCCCGGATAACTCAGCTCCGCCCGCTTACCTGCTGATCGGCGGCGCGGTGCTGATCTTTGCACTCACCAATTTGTTCTGGGCGACTCTGGGCCGAACGTCCGTGCTGCAGGACGATCGAGTTCATCACAAGCCTCGCGATCGTGATTGGCCTAGCTCTCTTGCCCATTGCCGCGCAGGTCGTGGCATGTGTAACGGCCAGTGAAGGTCTGGGTGGGGGGTGGGCTTGGCTACTGCTTCCCATCCCGATCATGACGGCGCTGAACGCGATTGCAGCAGGTACCAGCCCCCGGGTCCTCGGTCCGTTCCCTCCCCACCCTCGAGAGCGTGCCGTGCTCGATAAGCCGCGCTTGAGGGGGCTTGCTTCAGGGGAGAACTTCGAGATTTCGCTGCCGGGCGGCGACCTGCCGCGCGGTGTCGAGCAGTGCATCGCGGACGGCGAGGACAGCGGGCGCCTCGGTGGCGGTGACCCGCGTCGCGGTGAAGATCGTTCGCTGGAGGCGCTCGTCGCGGAGGCGGCGGGCGGTGATCTGCGGCATCGCCGTAGCGAGGAGGGCGGGCAGCAGGGCCACGGCCCGGCCGGAGGCGACCAGCGCGCTGAGGACCAGGCCGTCGTCGCTGCGGTGGCGAATTTCGGGCTCGAAGCCGCCGAGGCGATTGCAGACGTTGCGGACCACCGCGTCCAGGCCCGTCCCACGGTGGCCGCTCGCCCACGCTGCGTGCTCGCAGGTGGCGAGCGGGATCGGACCACGCTTCGTAGCCGCCGCATGTTCGGGGTGTAGCGCGAGCAGCACGTCCTCCCGCATGAGGTCACGGCGGTCGACGTCGCGCTGTCGCGGGACCGGAACGGGGTCGTACTCGATGCCGACCACCAGATCGACGGCCTGCGCCCTCAGGTCGTCCAGCGCCGGCGCGGTCTCGCTCTGGACGACTTCGACCTGAACGTCGGGTGCCGTCTCGGCGAGCCGGTCCATGACCCCAGGCAGGAGGGCGAGGGCCGGTGTCTGGACGAACGTCATCCGCAGACGCCCGCGAGGCGCATCCCCTGCACTCGCGAGCTCGCTGCGCATGGCTTCATCGGCTGCGAGCGCCCCTGCCGCATACGCAGCCAGTCGGCGGCCGGCGGCGGTCAGTTCGACGTTCCGGCCCACGCGGCGGAGCAGCTTGGCTCCCGCCTCGCGTTCAAGCTGAGCGAGTTGGACCGAGACGGACGATGGGCTGTAGGAAAGCGTCTCGGCGACCGCCGCGACCGTTCCGAGGCGTGACAGCTCGTGGAGAAGGCGTAGTCGGCGTAGTTCGATCGTTCGGATTCTCGCACGATTTCTCGTGGTGAATAGGCGCTTGAAGTAAACGACCTCTTGTCCGAAGCTGGGGGCGTGATCCTGATTTCACTCCTCATCGCGCCACTCGTCATGGCGGCGGCCGTCTCCATCGAGCGACGGCTCGGCCCGTCGGCGGCCGGCTGGGTCGCTGCATTGCCTGTTAGCTTCGCCGTTGCCGTGATGGCCGTCACGCTGGACGCAGGGACGGGGACCGCGAGCACGATGGCGCTCAGCGCAGCGACACACGTTCCGGCGCAGGTCGTGTTCGGCATCGTCTTCGCTGCCGTGCTGATCCGCCGTGGCCTGGCCCTCGGCACCGTGGCCGGGGCGCTCGCATATGTCGGCTGCTCGATCGTCCTCGCGGGTATGCCGGACGCGCTCGTCGTGCTTTCCGCGATCCCCGTGCTGGCGTTCGCGCCGCGCCTAATGACCGACGGCCGGCCGCGCCTCGGCTCGCCACGCCGCTCGTCGACCACCGTCCTGACCTGCGCCGCAGCGTCGCTCATCGTCGGCGCGGCCGTGGTCACGAGCCGACTCGCCGGGCCGGAAGCAGCGGGCGCCGTGCTCGCCTTCCCGACCATGAGCGCGATACTCGCCGTAGCCGTCGGGACCCGCGACGGCCCGCTCGCCGGCACCCACGCCCTAACCGGGCTGGTCCGAAGCCTGCCCTGTTATCTGGCGTTCGGCCTCGTCGTCATCCTCGCCGCGCCGTCGATCGGCCTGGCTGCCATCGCACTCGGGCTGCTGGCCTGCGCGGCCGCCGCGCGCGCCACCTGGCGAGGCGTGCCCGTCGCCGGGCAGCCCGCGCTGGCCAAGTGAGCGCGCGGGTGCGGTGCAGGGGATCTTTGAGTCACGGCGAGCAGAACGCTCCCACTCGCGGGGTTCCACATGGTTGCGCTCACGCACGGCAGCTGAGTAGGGTCGGCGCCGGACCGCATGAGGCGCACCCCACTCGTCGATCGGTTGGCACGCCGGCTCGCCGACGCAGAGCCGGAGATCTCCAGCTCTGCTCGCCTCGAGACCAATTTCGACGGCGTTGCCCGTGCGCTCGCGGCACCGGTGACGCGACGGCGCGCGGTGATGTTGGGCGGCGGCGCGATCGCGGCGGGCTCGCTGCTGCGCCCGGGGTCGGCTCGAGCCCAGAACTGCTATCCCGGCGGGCCGAAGACGTGTGAGCAGAACGGGAGAAAGGTCTGCGTACCGGAGGACCTCGCCTGCTGTAGCAACGACCAGTGCGCCATCGCCTGCGCCTATCCGTGGCGAGTCTGCGAGTCGCCTGCCAACTGCGCGGACACCGAGGCGATGTGCAAGCCGCCTTACGAACCGACGCCGCTGAAGTACTGCTTCCAGCGCATAGCCGTGACAAACGGCTGCGTGCCCGAGGACCCTCTACTACAACGCTGTGAGGACGCTCGGTCGCAAGTTCTACGAACAGGCTCAACGCGATTTCTGCCGGTGCTGCCCCAACGGTTCGGGGCCCGGGGGCGAGGGTCCTTCGCCGCCCCCCTTGCCTCGACCGACGCCGCCCGACACGCTCGACATCCACGATCAGGACGTAGACGTTCCAGTCAACTGCCCGGGCTCGACACCCTGTAACGGGACCCTGGCGCTATCGGCTGTCGCCGGTTCCGGGGGAGGCGCCAGCCGTTCAGGGACGACGGCTGCGGCGGTCCGCCGGCGGCGGATGGTGCTCCTCGGCACGCGCGCGTTCCGCATCCCCGCGGGGCGTACGGCGCGGGTCAGGGTTCCGCTGTCGCGAAAGGGGCGGCGCCTTCTCCGTCAGCACAAGCGCCTCACCGTGCTGGCAACGGCGCGGACTCGACTCGCGAACGGCAAGAGCGTGGACACTGGTTTGGACAGCTTCGTGCTCAGGGCTCACCGCCGCCGCCAACGCCGCTAGCGGTGTAGGCGGCCCGCGAGCGACTTCGCAACACTTGCCGGTGTGACGACCGCGACGGTGGCGCTCGAGGGGTCGCGGCGCCAGCGCCGGGGGCAGATCTACGTGGCGCTCGCCGCAGTCGCGTGGTCGACCGCCGGCGTCCTTCAGCGCCAGCTCACACTCAACACGGCGACCCAGGTTTCCGGCCGAGCGGCGTTCGCGGGCGCCGCGCTCCTGGTCTACGTCGCGGTTGTCGAACGCGGGCGGGTGGTGCAGGCGTTCAGGTCCATCGGGCTCGCGGGCGTCGCCGTGGCGCTGTGCGTCGCGACCGCGTCGGGCAGCTTCATCGCCGCTCTCAACCACACGAGCGTCGCACGCGTCCTGTTCATCCTGGCCGCCTCCCCCGTGCTCGCGGCGTTGCTCGCGCGCGTCACGCTTGGCGAGCCGATCACGCGGCGCACGGTCGTGGCGATGGCCGTCGCGCTGGCCGGCCTCACGCTGATGCTCGGGGCCCCGGGTGAGGGCAGCCTCGCGGGCGACGGCCTCTCGTTCCTCGCCGCGCTCGCCTTCGCACTGATGATCGTGATCACCCGCTGGCGCCATGACGTCTCGATGGCGCCCGCCACCTGCCTCGCGCAGGCGATCCTCTTCGCGGCCTTCCTTCCCTTCGCCAGTCCCGGCGAGATCGGGGGCGACGACGTCGTCTGGCTGGCGACGCTCGGGATCGGTCAGATCGGGATTGGCTTCGCGCTATTCACCGTCGGCGCGCGGCTGATACCCGCGGCGCAGGTGGGCCTCATCACGCTGCTCGAGGTGGTGCTCGGCCCGGTGTGGGTGTGGCTCGCACTCGACGAGCGCCCGAGTACGCTCACGCTCGTCGGCGGCGCGATCGTGATCGTCGCGATCGTCGTCCAGACGCGCGCCGCGACGCCAGCTGAGCCGGACGAGAAGCTGGCGTTCCCAGCACCGCACTAGGAAGGGCTGGCCGGCCGAGAGGAGTCGAGGAAGTCGTCCGGACGCGAAAAGGCCCGCATAGCGGGCCTTTTCGCGACAGGCGGGGCGGTTGTTCAGGCCGCGGCCATTGCCGGCACGACCTCCGACTCTTCCGGGAGAGGCGTGCCGACGACGCGCTTGCCGGCCGGCATCAGAGGATCGTCGAAGACGCTGACGATGGTGCTGCTGGCGAAGAAGCCGACCACGCGCACCGTCTCGTCGCCGATGTTGCGAACGTCGTGCGGAACGAGCGCTGGAACGAGCCCGAGCCCGCCCGCGGAGAGCTCGCCGCGCTCGTCACCGACGATTGCCTCCGCTCGCCCGGAGAGGATGAGGACGATCTCCTCGGCGCTGTCGGTGTGCATCCCGGTGTGCGCGCCGGGCTCGAGCTCGAAGTAGACGACCGCCGTGCTCGGGGCGCCCGCGATGCTCGAGATCGGGAAGTCGAAGCGCAGCCGGCGCGTCTCGTCTGTCTCCGACGTGGTGTCCATGAGGTCCCGGTCTGCCAGTTGAACTGCAAGCATGTTCTTCTCCTTTCGCTTTACGTTACTGTCAATCGATCCGCTACCGTACAGATCATCTACACTGATGTCAAGCGAAATGACGACCTCGCGAACTTATGACCTGAAGCGGCGGGCCGAGCGCCAGCAAGAGACGCGGCGGCGGATCGTGGACGCGGCCGTCGAGCTCCACACAACGCTCGGTCCTTCTCGTACGACGGTGAAGGCGATCGCCGAGCGGGCGGGCGTGACCCGCCCGACGGTGTACGCACACTTCCCCGACGACCGATCGCTCTTCCAGGCGTGCTCGGGGCATGTGCGCGAGACGGTGCCGCCGCCGGATCCGACCGCTTGGCGCGCGGTTTCCGAGCCGGGTGACCGCCTGGAGACGGCCCTGCGTGATCTGTACGGCTACTACGAGCGCCTCGAGCCGTTGCTCGAGAACGTCCAGCGCGACGCGCCGGTGATGCCGCTCGTCGCCGAGCAGAACGCCTACCGGGTTCGCTACCTCGAGGAGATCCGCGACCTCCTGCTCGAAGCATGGCCGAAGAGAGGCGGGCCGAGAGCGCGCCTGCGGCGAGCAATCGGTCACGCGCTCGAGTTCCGCACCTGGCAGTCGCTCGTGCGCCGTCAAGGGTGCCGGACCAACGAGGCAATTCAGCTGATGCTCGCGTTCGTCCGCGCGGCCGCGTCAGATGGCGCCGGCGCAATGGAGAAGGCCCGCTCGGGACGGGCCTCGAAAGTAACGGGGCAGGTCTCGTGAAGGAGCGGCTAGTCAGGATTCGGGGTTAGTTCCTTTCGCTGACGCCTCGCGGGAAGGAGGCCTGCAGGATGTCGCCCTGACTGTCTCCGAGCAGGCGGATCGAGGCCACCTTGTAGAGGTTGACGGGGATCGCGCCGCCCCAGCTGCCGTTCCGTCAGGATTCGAACCTGAGACCTTCGGTTCCGTAGGTCGCCAGAGGCATGTCTGTCACGCGCTGACTCCGCGTGCTAGAGCGGCTCAGCTTCGCTCAGATCGGCCCGGACCTGCTCCGGAGTGAACCACGTTTGAACCACCGGGGCGGAGTTCTAGGCAGCGAGCCACCTGGGGTTGACGGCGGCTCTTCAGGCCGGGGAGGGTTGCCTTGAAGGAATCGAGAGGGGGAGCGGGACCGGGCGCATCGGCCCGTCCCCGGACCACATTCTCTATGGGAGGGCTTCATGGAACGCATGCTCCTCTATCGGCCGTCGCCAGCCATGGTCGTCGCGCTGATCGCGCTGTTCGTCGCGATGGGCGGGGTCTCGTATGGACTGGCGACGGGCTCTGTCGACAGCCGCGAGATCAAGAACAACACCATTCGCACCAAGGACATCAGGAACGGTCACGTCCGCACCCGTGACGTCCGCAACAACAACCTGCGCGGCGAGGACATCCTGGACAACACGCTGACCGGAACTGATGTCGACGAGGGAACGCTCGGCGCGGTCCCGAACGCGATCAACGCGATCAACGCGAACATCGCGAACTCCGCGAACTCCGCGAACACTGCAGGCAGCGCGACCACGTTTGCCGGGTTGACCCCCCGGCGCTTCACCCCCTTCACGCTTACGAATGGCCAGACTCAAACGATGGCGACGATCGGTCCGTTCACGCTAACCGCGACCTGCGTAATCAACCAAGCGAACACCGATGTCGTCGGTGTCAACATCACAACGAGCCAGGACAACTCGGCCTTGGACGGAGACGACTCCGACGGGGACTTCGACACCGGTGAAACCCTCAAATTCCTCGAGACCACCAGCACCCCTACCGGGACAGCCGCCTTCGACGCAAACGAAGATGGAACTGCGATCGCGCCGGACGGCACCGAGATCCTCGGTCAGGGCCTGTACGTCGGCGTGAACGTCCTCGATCAGGTCGGCGTGTGCCGCTTCGGCGGGACGGTCTACGTCGGATAACAGCAGCTTGAGGGGCTGGCTGGCTGCAAGGAGGGGCGTCTCAGGACGCCAGGTCGACCTTCCCCAGCTCCTTGTCCGGGTACCGGATTTTGTCCTGATCGAGTTCGCGGACGAGGTCGACGAGCGCGTGCTGGAGCTCGACGACCCGCCGGTTCGGTGTCGTGGCGATCTCCTCGATGTCGGCCTCCAGCCGCCTGAACCACGGTAGGGAGGCCGGCAGCTCGTTCTGGGTGAACGCCGCGTAGCCGATGCACTGGACCGGCGTCGCGTCGGGATCGATCATCAGCTCCCCGATCGCGCGCTGCTCGCCGCGCCAGATCTGGAACGGACGGCCGAGGTGGTCCTCGTCCGACTGGAACTTCTCGACTATCCCGCGCTGGCACTCGGCCACGACCCTCGTCTTGTTCGAGTCCGAGTAGCTCAGGAATTGGATCTCGTGCCGGAGGATCTCGCTCCAGCCGAAGTACTGCCCGACCACGTACACCGTGTTCCGGACCGCGTAGTCCCTCTGCCCGTCGTCGCCGCGGATGTAGTACTTCTGCAGGAAGCTGAGCTCGAGGATGTTGTAGAGGCGGCTCTGGAGCTCATAGGCGGCATGCACCAGGGGCTCCTGGTACTTCGCCAGCACAGCCTCGGCCTCGCGCCGACGCGCCTGCGACGCCGACCTTGCCTGCCCGTACAGCGTCGCGACCCCGCCGAGCACTGCACCGGCGCCACCGACGAGCGCGACTAAGACGTCGGTGTTCAACGGGCCCTCCGCCGCATGGACATCTGAACCGCCTCTGCGAGGAGGATCCCCAGCGCGGCGAGCGCGAGCGCCGCGAGCGGCGCGACCGCGGCGACGATCCACCCCGATGCGAAGAGGAGATACGCGGCGACGGCGAAGAGCAGAGCCGCGCCGACGACTAGCGCCGCGGCCGAGAGGCGCGATCGCAGCGCCCAGGCGAGCAGCGGGAGGAGCCCCAGCGCGGCGATCAGCAGGAGGTCGATCACGCGCGAGACGTCGCGCAGGTCGGCTCCCCCGAGCATCGTCGAGATCGCGTTGGCGTGGATCTCGGGGCCCGCCATGGAGTCGTCCACGGAGGTGGGATGCTTGTCCTCGAAGTCCTGCCTCCGGGGCGCCACGAGCCCGATCACGACGATCTTGCCGCGGAAGGCGTCCGGCGAGACGCGCCCCGACAGCACGTAGCGAGCGGAGATCGAGCGGAACGTCCCCGACCCGCCGTGGTAGTCGATCCAGGTCGTGCGCGTCGACTGACCGCCGCTCGCGCGCCGCTCGGCGCCGCTGGAGAGCTCGCGCGGACGTGCGCCCGCGAGCGCAGCGGTGGCCGCCGCGAGCGTGGGGAAGGACCTGGCGTGCTCCACCGGCTCGACCTTGTAGTCGATGCGCCGCACCACGTCGTCGTCGTCCGCCGGCAGGCCGCTCCAGCCCGGCTGGATGCGATGCCGGTCGAAGAACCGGGGCTGACTGAGCACCGGGCCGGGCAGGACCCTCTGTGTCTCACCCTCCTCCACCAGGCGAAAGGTGAGCGGCGTGGCCAGGACCAGGCGGGAGCGGGCGCGCTCGAGGGCGGCGATCAGCGCCCGGTCGCCGCCCGGCGCGGCCGGGTTGCGCGGGCCGAAGATGACGTCCTCGGCGATCGCCCGCGGCTCGCCGGCGTTCACGCGGTCGATCAGCCGGGCATGGAGCGCCCGCGGAAGGATGCCGGCGTAGGGACGCAGAGTCGCGCCGTCCACGGCGACCATGACCATGTCGCGAGGGGGAGCGCTCTCGCCGCGCAGGTCGAAGCGGAGGTCCACGGTCCCCAGCTCGAGCCGGTTCAGGAAGCCCGGGTTCAGGAGATAGACCGCCATCGAGATCGCCACCGCGCTCACGGCCACGAGCGCGCGCGACAGCCGCCGCGCTCGCGCCTCCAGCCGCTCCCGCTCGTAGCCGCGCCGCCAGTCGAGCAGCGGGCCGGCCAGCACGTCGTGGAAAACCTCGTAGGCGGCGGGGGCGCGCGACCCCGGCGGGGGCGGCGCGGGCCGCAGGATGCGGAGTGCCCCCGACGCGAGCCGCTCGAGCAGTGCGCGCACCTGGGGCTCGGGCCTGCCTGCGTACTCGGCCAGGTCCTCGGGCACGTGGCGGACCTTGGCGCCCGACGGCGTGACGAGGAAGCGCATGACCTCAGCGGCGAGCTTCTGGTCGCGCGGCGGCAGCGCGCTCATCGCGCCCTGGACGTGGTTGCGGACGATCGCCGCCGCCCCGCCCAGGGCCTCGAGCGTCTCCAGCCGCAGCACCCGCGACCCGGCCTCCATCTCGGCCTCCCAGACGCGCGTCATCACGAGCTGGAGGTGCGCCGGCTCGATCCGCGCCTCGCTTGCGGGAGCCGCGTCCGGCGACAGCGCCACATCGCCGCCGACGAGCTGCCGTACCACCTCGTCGACGAGCCGTTCCTCGAGCTCCACCGGCTCCGGTGAGACCGAGTTCCAGTGCCTGACTGGGCCCTCGATCGCCTCGCGAGCCGCGCCCTCGCCGAGCCTGTCGAGACGGAGATAGTTGTCGAACAGCTCGGGGATCCGGCCCTTGAAGCGGTCGAGGCCGGCGAGGGCGTCGTCGCGCAGGGAGACGAGAAACCGAACCGGCAGGTCGCGGTCGGCGACGAGCTCGGGCAGCTCGGCGCCGAACCGGTCGCCGTAGTCGGGCGGGTGGGCGGCGAGGTACTCCTCGAACTGGTCCAGGACGACCAAGAACTCGACGTTCAGCGACTCGCTCAGCTCGCTGAGCGCCTCGCGCAGGGAGCGCTCGCCGAGCTCGGGCCGAGCCGCGGCCTCACCGGCCGGGCTCGCTCCGGCGACTGCGCGCCACAGCGCGGCGGCCGGATGGCCCAGCCACTCGTCGAGCACGACGACGACCGTGCCCGGCGCGCCCAGATCGCTCGGCTCGCTCTCCGTCATCCGGCGCAGGCGATGTACCAGCCCCGCGCGGAGGAACGAGCTCTTGCCGGCGCCACTGGGCCCGTAGAGGACGGTCAGGCGGGCGGCGAGCAGGTTCGCCGCCGCCACCTTTAGCTCGTCGTCGCGACCGAAGAAGAGCGCGGCGTCGTCGTCCGACTCGGTGTAGCGCTCGAGCCCGCGGTACGGCGGGCGCGACGGGGCGGTGCGCTCGCCCTGCCGGGCTCCCGGGACGCCGTGGTCGCCCTCGGCGGCCCGCGTGGCGGTCATGCGCCGACTCGAGCCGCGTCAGCGTCGAGCTGCCGCGTCAGCTCCTGCACGTATTCGTTCAGCGCGACGTCCACGACATCGACCTCGCGCCGGCTCCAGAGCTCCTCGTCCACGAGATCGGGGTCGAGCTGGACGGCCCAGGAGCGATAGCCGCGGGCGCGCTCCCGGAAGATCCGGTGCAGCATCACGCGGAGGTTCCAGTCGCGCATCCGGTAGCCCAGGAATAGGAAGTGGCTGCGCCTGAGCCGCGCGAGGACGCTCACCGGGACGAGCTGGGAGAGGTTGGCGTGCGTGAGGTACTCGATGTAGTGGTCTTCGCTCACCACGAAGCTGTCGCGCGACTCGTCGCTGCGGTCGACCGCGCCGTGGATCTTGAGGATCACGGAGCCCGTGTCGAACGACAGCTCGGTGTACTCGTTGGGGCGCTCGATCAGACGGCGCTCGCCGTCCGCGAGGACGTGGACGAAGCGACCCCGGTCCGGGCCGCCGGCCATGTAGACGACCACCTCGTAGGGCTCCTCGGCATCGCGGTACGCGCGCTCGAGGATGTCGTCGTAGTTCGTCGTGATGACGAGCTGGTGGAGGTGCCCCTTGCCCTTCGCCTCGAGCGAGGCGGGGAGCGCCGCGAGGAAGCGGTGAAGGGAGTTCGGCGGGTACTCGGCGTCGAAGATGTCCCGCAGTCGCTCGTAGAGGGGCCCCTCGCCCGCGGCGAGGTCGACGTACTCGGAGACCCGGGCCAGCTCGGTCCGATCCTCGAGCGGGTAGCCGAACTCGTCGGCCAGCACGCGAGCCAGCTCCGCGCCGCTCGGTGGATGGAGCTCGGCGTCCCAGGGGCTTTCGGGCGGCCGGTCGCAGAGGTTCGCCCCGGCGCCGAGGAGCGGCACCACCTGGCCGTGCTCCATCGCCCTGACGACCTTCAGGCAGTGGCTGTCGAGCGGCTCCCGCATGCCGCTACCGCTTCTTTGCCCGGGCGGTGTAGCTCTGTCCCGCCCGGACGAGCAGGGTCTTCCGCTTGACCAGATCCCTCACCTCGACGACGCCCTGCCGCACGCGCACGGTCGTGCTCCTGCACCTGTCAATCGTGATCCAGTCCGTCTGAACGGAGCCGCCCCGGAGGTACTTGCCCTTCGCCCTCACCTTCTTCCCGGCGGCGCCGTGCGCCAAGCGGGCCGCGGCCGCGGCGGTGGTGCGCGTGCGCAGCCGGTTCCGCGCGTCGGGGTCGTCGCCGCAGCGGGGGCGCGCCAGCTCCAGCTCGGTCACCGGGCTCGGTCCGCGCGTCTGCGTGAACGTGGCGCGGCCCTCCGAGACGAATACCGAGCTGGCGGAGCGCTCGCCGGCATCGGCGGTCTCGAGCTCGACCTCGCCCTCCCGTGTGTTCAGGAGGCTCCGGACCGGGATCTCGTGGGGACTCACGAGCGGCTGCCTGCCGATGGCCCCGTCCACCTGCACGAAGACCGTCCCCGTCGGCGTGACGTTCCCCGTCTCCGCGAGTTCGGGCACCCCCTCCGGAGGCGGCAGCGGCCCCCAGGCGGCGTCGATCCCGAAGGCGGCAAGCTCGGGCGTCTCGCTGCCGTCGGCGGGCATGACGTAGGTGCTTCCGAACAGCACGGAGAACGCGATCTGCCTTGCGTCGGGCGACCAGGCGGGGAAGTGCGAGTCGCCGAGGCCGGTCGTAAGCTGCGTCCGGCCCGGCGTGCCCGGGACGAGGGTGAAGATCGCGGCCGCGCCCCCGGGGCCGGAGGCGGAGGTGTACGCGATGCTCGTGCTGTCGGGACGCCACGACGCCTCGGCGTCGATCTCCGGATCGAACGTCAGCTGCGTGAGCCCGCCGCCGTCGGGCTGCATCGCGTACAGGTCGAAGTTGCCGCTGCGATTGCTCTCGAACGCGATGTACTGCCCGTTCGGCGACCAGTCGGCCTGCCTGTCGGTCGCCGGGTCGAAGGTCAGCCGGGTCTGCCCCGTGCCGTCGCCGTTCATCACGTAGATCTCCGAGTTCCCGCCGTCGCGGGTGCTGTTGAAGGCGATCCGCCCATCCGGCGAGAAGGTCGGATCGGCGTCGAACCCAGGGTCGTTCGTGAGCCGCGTCTGCTCCGATCCGTCCGCGTTCATGACATAGATCTCGGCGTTGCCGTCGCGCCTGCTCATGAACGCGATCCGGCGCCCGTCATCGGACCACGCGGCGTCCCGGTCGGCGCCCGACGTCAGAGGGGGCGGGGTGCGGGCGGCGTCCTCCTCCGCGAGGGGCTGGATGCTGAAGATGTTTGGGGTGGCGAAACCGCCCGCTTCGTACGCCAGCGGCCCATTCAGGCCGGGGAACGTGGCCCACGCGGACGGCGCGCTCGCGCCCGTGGCGGCAAGCGCCGCAAGCGTCACCCACAGCGCCGTCCCACTGAGCCAGCCGTTCATGGCGAGTGAACCGTGCACCAGCGTCCTTCGGAGGATTGATGATTAATGGACGAGTCCTGGTTGCCAGCGTAAGGCCACCGGTGGTCCGCTGCAAGCCGCGGCCGACCGGAGCTCGACCTCCGCATCAGTTCGAGGAGATGAGGTTGCGCTGAGCCGCCCCTTCGGTGCCGGGACCGACGCTCAAACCAGACAAAAACGCGATGAGAAAGCGCGCCCGTCAGGATTCGAACCTGAGACCGTCGGTTCCGTAGATCGCGCGTCGGGTCGCTCTACGGCTGCGTTTGCGCGCGATGTGTGACCACGATGCGACCAGCATTGCGGCGCCGGTTCGCCGTTTGCGGCGAGCGGCACGGCGATCGAGGGGTCCCACGCGCTACCTCGCGCCCTTGGTTTCCCACGCTGGCACGGCTCCGAGATCGAACGCGAAGACACGGCCGGTCCGGGGGGTTGGAGCACGCGCCAGCCACCGACTCGGGGACCTGGCAAGCGGCAGCCACTGGTCCGGTGGAGCTCGCTGAGACGGGTCCATAGACTCCTGCCATGTCGGCGCCGCTGACAGGAACGGGCGTCCGGCTGGCCGAGCTGATCGCGATGATCTCGCTCGGGACCGACCTCGGGATGGGCCAGCCGATGGAGCACGTGATGCGCCAGTCGCTCATCGCGTTGCGGCTGGCCGAGCGGCTGGGGCTCGATGACGAGTCGCGTGCGGTCGTGTACTACGTCGGCTTGATCGCGTGGGTCGGTTGTCACGTCGACGCGTACGAGCAAGCGAAGTGGTTCGGCGACGACCAAGCGCTCAAGAACGACGCTCGCCACGTGGATATGACCGGCGTGGCTGCGAGGGCGTTCATTTTGAGTCACGTCGGCGCCGGCCGGGGGTTGATGGATCGGGCTCGCCTTGGCGTCGAGTTCGTCGGCGATGGGCGACGCGCCGCCAGCGAGATGATCGCGAACCACTGGGCAGCGACGAACGAGTTGGCGGCCCGGCTCGGGCTCGACGAGAAGGTGCGTGAGAGCCTGTATCAGACGTTTGAGCGATGGGACGGCAAGGGAGTGCCGGGGGAGGCCAAGGGCGACGAGATCCTGGTGCCGGCGCGGCTGGTGAACCTCGCAGACGTCGTCGAGGTCTACCACCGGGACGGAGGGGTGGACGCGGCGACCGCGGTCGCTCGGGAGCGCAGCGGCTCTCAGTTCGACCCGGCGCTCGTGGACATCTTCTGTGAGGACGCGGCGCTGCTGTTCAGCGACATCGACTCGCTGACGACGTGGCCGGCGGTGATCGACGCGGAGCCGGCGCTCGAGATCGTGCTCTCCGACGACGAGCTCGAGTCCGCACTGGAAGCGATCGCCGACTTCACCGACCTGAAGTCGCCCTGGACGATCGGCCATTCGCGCGGCGTGGCCGACCTCGCGTGCGCGGCCACGAAGATCTACGGGCTGTCGAACGATGACGCCAAGCTCGTACGCTGGGCGGGGCTGGTGCATGACCTCGGGCGCCTGGGCGTCTCCAACGCGATCTGGGACAAACGCGGGCCGCTCACCGCGGCGGAGCTCGAGAGGGTGCGCCTGCATCCGTACCTGACGGAGCGCATGCTGGCGTCATCCGGGGCGCTGGCGTCGGTCGGGGCGATCGCGGTCCAGCACCACGAGCGTCTCGACGGCTCGGGGTATCCCGGGGGTCTGTCCGGCGACGCGCTCACGCCGGCAGGGCGGATCCTCGCCGCGGCCGACGCCTATCACGCGATGACCGAGCCGCGGCCTCACCGCGATGCGCT
>JBKPBS010000123.1:0-12874 GCA_046726915.1 Actinomycetota bacterium | reverse complement strand
CGCTTCGTCGAGCGTCCCGGGCGAGAAGTACTCGAACCTGGCGGGGTACATGGACCTGCCCCCTTCTGCGGTTGACGCGGGCCGAAAGGCGAGCATATCCCCGCTCGGAGAGCCGTTTCAAGCCGCAAAATGCGCCTAGATCGGGGTTGGGGGAGGAGCTCTACGGGTTTCCCGCTTATCCTCGTGCCACCGATGGCGAAGGACACCGAGAAGCTCATACGTCAGCTGTCCCTGATCTCGTTCCTCATGGCGGAGCGGAGGCCCGTCACCGCGCTCGAGATCAAGCAGGACGTGGAGGGCTACTCGCAGATGAACGACGAGGCCTTCGCGCGGCGCTTCTACGCCGACCGCGCGGAGCTCGAGTCGCTCGGGATCCACCTCAAGGTCGACAAGCCGGCCGAGGGCTACTACGAGGCCGAGAACTACTCGCTGCCGCCGGAGAACTTCTACCTCCCGGCGATCGAGTTCACCGACAAGGAGCTCGGCGCGCTGCGGACGTCGCTGTCGCTCCTTGACGGCGAGTTCGCCTACGCGGAGCCGCTGCGGCTTGCGCTCCAGCAGCTCTCGTGGGGGAAGCCGTCGCCGCTCGACGCCCCCGAGCAGCTGACCGCGACGCTCGCCGTGACCGCCGGCGCCGGCGGGCGCGAGCTGTCGCAGCGGCTGTCGAAGGTCGAGACGGCGATCTTTCGCCGCAAGACGATCGTGTTCGACTACTACACGATCGGCCGCGACGCCCAGGAGAAGCGCAAGGTGGACCCGTACCACCTGCTCTATCGCGGCGGCCAGTTCTACCTGATCGGCCACTCGCACGAACGCGACGACGTGCGCGTGTTCCGCGTCTCGCGCATCCGCGGAAAGGTCGGCTACTCGTCGAAGGCCGAGCACGACTTCAACCGGCCCGACGACTTCGACCCGCGCATGTACGCCACGCGCACGGACTGGCAGCTCGGCGACCCCGTCGGGCGAGCGCGCATCTGGCTGTCGGACCGCATCGATTGGCTCGCGCTGCGCCACTTCGGCCACGCCGGCGAGGTCCACGACGCCGACGGCGGCGTCATCTTCGAGACCGATTACGCCGACCTGCGGCAGATGGCCTCGTGGGTCCTCGGCCTTGGCGAGCAGGCCCGCATCGAGGGGCCGGAGGAGCTGGTCACGGAGGCGCGCGAGCGGCTCGAGCTCGTCATGGAGCGCCACTCGCGGCCGCCGGAGCTCGCGGCGCCGGCGCGCAGGCGCAGGCAGGCGGAGCCCGAGGACGACGACGAGGGCCGCGAGGCGCCCATCCGCCCGGAGCGCTTCGCGCGGCTCGTGACGCTGGCGGGCATCCTGATCGAAGCCGCCCGGGAGAGCCGGAAGCTCGACGTCGCCGAGCTGTGCGAGCGGCTCCAGGTGAACGACCAGGAGCTCCGCCAGGACATCGACGTGCTGAACGTCGTGAACTTCGGCGGCGGCTCGTACGTGCTCTACGCCGAGGTGCAGGGCGACCAGATCGAGGTGGACCCCGAGCCCTACGGCGACAACTTCGCGCGCCCCGCCCGGCTGCTGCCGCTCGAGGCGAAGGCGCTCGTGGCCGCGATCGACCTGATCGGCGAGCACCTCCCGGAGGGCTCGCTCGCCTCCGCGCGCCAGAAGATCGTGGATGCGCTCGGTCAGGATCCGGCCGAGGAGGGCCTCCAGATCACGACGGCGAAGGGCGACGACTCAGAGGTTGCGCGCGCAGTCTCCGGCGCAATCGTCCGGCGGCGCCTCGTGAAGATCCGCTACTACAAGGAGAACGAGGACGAGTACACCGAGCGCACGATCGAGCCCTACAAGCTCGTGAACGGCCAGGAGGGCTGGTACATCCACTGCTGGGACCTGGACAAGGACGACTCGCGCTCGTACCGGCTCGACAGGGTTCAAGAGGTCGACGTCCTCGACGACAAGTACGAGCCGCGCCCCGGCGTCGAGCCCGACGTGCACGGCTGGCTCGTCACCGGCGAGGTGGAGTCGGGGAGCAGCGCGCGCATCTGGGTCTCGCCGGAGCGTGCCCGCTGGGTGCGCGAGGACCATCCGGGCGCCACCGAGCTCTCGGACGGCGCCGTGATCTTCGAGCGCACCTACGCGTCATACGAGTGGCTCGCCCGCGAGATTCTCAAGGAGGCGGGCGACGCGGTGGTGCTCGAGCCCGAGGAGGCGCGGCGCGCCGTGCTGGAGGCCGCGGAGCAGCTTGCCGTCGCGGCGTAGCCAGATCGAGATGTCGGACGAAGAGGTGCGCGCCTTCCTCGCCGAGAAGATGGTGATGCAGTGCGCGACGAACGGCCCGCGCGGCCTTCCTCACATGGTGGCGCTCTGGTTCGTCGCCGATGACGACCGGCTGCGCGGCTGGACCTATGCGAAGTCGCAGAAGGCGCGCAACCTGGAGCGCGACCCGCGCGCCACCCTGGGCTTTGAAGACGGCGTTCAGTACCACGAATTGCGGGGGGTGATGCTCGAGTGTGACGTTCGCATCGAGCGCAGCCCTTCCGCCGTCGAGCGTTTTGGCCTGGAGCTGTTCGCACGCTATGCCGGCGAGCTGAACGACGACATCCGGGCGATGGTCGCGAAGCAGGCGCAGAAGCGTGTCGGGCTTACGTTCGTTCCCACCCGTACAGTGACTTGGGACCACCGTAAGCTGCACGGCGCTTACTGATGAAAGGGCTCATCCTCTCCGGCGGCAAGGGCACTCGCCTCCGGCCGCTCACGCACACGAGCGCCAAGCAGCTCGTTCCGGTCGCGAACAAGCCCGTGCTCTTCTACGGGATCGAGGCGATGGCGGAGGCCGGGATCGAGGACGTGGGGATCATCATCGCCCCCGAGACCGGCGGCGAGATCCGCGAGGCCGCCGGCGACGGCTCCCGCTTCGGCGTCCGGATCCAGTACATCGAGCAGGACGCTCCGCTGGGGCTCGCCCACGCCGTGCTCACCGCCGAGGAGTTCCTCGGCAACTCGCCGTTCGTGATGTACCTCGGCGACAACCTGCTGCGCCACGGGATCGTCGCGCTGGTGGACACGTTCCGCACCGAGCAGCCCGACGCGCTCATCCTGCTCACGCCCGTGCCCGACCCCGAGAACTACGGGGTCGCCGAGCTCGACGGCGACAACCGCGTTGCGCGGCTGGTCGAGAAGCCCAAGGAGCCGAAGACGGACCTGGCGCTCGTGGGCGTGTACATGTTCACGCCGGCGATCTTCGACGCGGCGCGATCGATCAAGCCCTCCTGGCGCAACGAGCTCGAGATCACCGACGCGATCCAGACGCTCGTCGACCGCGGCCTGCGTGTGGACCCCCACATCGTCCACGGCTGGTGGAAGGACACCGGCCAGGTGCAGGACATGCTGGAGGCAAACCGGCTCATCCTCGACGATCTCGACGAGCGCGTGGACGGCGAGCTCGTCGACTCGCGCGTGGAGGGACGCGTGGTGATCGAGGCGGGCGCACGGCTCGAGCGCACCACCGTCCGCGGCCCCGCGGTGATCGGCGCCGGCTCGCGGCTGGTGGACGCCTACATCGGCCCGTACACCGCCATCGGCGAGAACGTGACGATCGAGAACGCCGAGCTTGAGCACTCGATCGTCATGACCGGCTCGCGAATCTCGCGAGTGGACCACCGCATCGAGGCGAGCCTGATCGGCAAGGACGTGACGATCGAGCGCGGGCCGGCGCTGCCTAAGGCCTACCGCTTCGTGGTCGGCGACAGCGCCGACGTCCAGATCATCTAGCGAGTCGCGGCGAGCGCGCCGCGGAGGCCGTCCACGGGGGTCGCGTCCACGCCGGTCCGCTCCGCGGCCGCGGTGGCCTGCGCGCCGGCGACGTAGACGTGGTAGTCAAGCGCGTCGAAGTAGCGCACGTTGGTGCGGGCCTCCTCGGCGGTGCGCGGCAGGCGCACCTCGGCATCCGCGTCCTTCAGGCGCGGATCGACGAGCTCCCGGCCGTCGCGCGCGAGCGACGCGTCGATCACGAGGGCGCTCGACGCGCTGCCCTCGTCGCCGTCCGCCAGGGCGTCGGCGCCGAAGACCGCTCCGGTCGCCACGGCCCCTGCCGCGAGGACGGCTGCGATGTGTGTACCGATAAGCGTCATACGTATGAGCATACTACGTATGACTGATTCGTCAAGCGGGAACTTACCCATAACGACAGCACCGAGGGAGACGACCGTCCTGGATAAGGCTCGCTATGGGCGCTCTATCCAGGACGGTCGCTGTCTTCAGTGCTTTCGGTGGTCGCCAGCGGCCGCTCCGCGTGGTTGCATTCGCCCATCGAGCGCCCCACGAGCATCGACGTCGCCCGTTGCGCGGGCGTGTCGCAGTCCACGGTCTCGCTGGTCTTCTCCGGCAAGGGCCGCGGCCGTGTCTCCCAGGCCACTGAGGAGCGTGTCCGGCGCTGCGCCCGGGACCTCGGCTATCGGCCGAACGTCGCCGCGCAGGCGCTCAGGCTCGGCGCGTCGCGCGCGGTGGCGCTGCTCGTGCCCGACATGACGAACCCGTTCTTCAGCCGCGTGCTCCGCGGCGCCCAGCACGCGGCGGCCGCCGCGGGCTACATCGTGATCCTCGTCGACACGCAGAACGACCGCCACTGGGAGTCGCAGTCGTTCGAGGCGCTGCGGGCCGGGCCGGTGGACGGCTACCTGCTCTTCGAGGTGACCGCGCCGGACGCGCTCGGCCCTGACGAGAACGTGGTCCTCATGGAGACCGAGGCACCGCGGCGGCCCTCGGTGCGCTTCGACGGCGAGGGAGGTGCGGCGGCGGCGTTCGAGCACCTTGTCGGGCTCGGCCACCGCCGCATCGGCCACCTGGCCGCTGCCTTTCGGGCGCTCACCTTCCAGCACCGCGAGGAGGCCCGGAGGCGAGTGCTGGGCGAGGCGGGCCTCGACCCGGACGAGCAGCCGCGCGTGATGACGCCGATCAGCATCGAGGACGCGCGCGTCAACGCCGGGGCGCTGCTGGACGAGGAGCCGACGGCGGTCTTCTGCGACGACGACGTGATCGCCGCTGGCATGTACCTGGCGGCGCGTGAGCGCGGGCTCGAGATCCCCGGCGACGTCTCGGTCGTGGGCTTCGACGACATGGACTTCGCCCGCGTGCTCGACCCGCCGCTGACCACCGTGGCGCTCGACGCCGAGCTGCTCGGCGCCACATCGTTCGAGTTGCTCGAGGTGCGCCTCAACGGCAGGCGCACGCGCAAGCAGATCGTGCTGCCGGCCGAGCTGCTCGTGCGCGGATCGACAGCTAGATGTAGCGACGGGCGGTGACCATCGCGGCGAGCGGCCCAAGCAGAACCGTGTAGGGGCGGCCGTCCGCCGCGCTCGAGCCCGAGGTCGGCAGCGTCAGCCCGAGCAGCATGCGGAGCGTGGTGGTCTTGCCGGCGCCGTTCGGCCCGAGAAATCCGAGCACGCCACCCGGCTTAGCCTTGAAGCTCAGGCCGTCGACGGCGAAGTTCGTGCCGTACCGCTTCGACAGTTCACGGACCTCGAGCGTTGGAGCCACCATACTTCCGGCCCGTGACGATCCATGTGGTTGGCGCCGGCGGCATGCTTGGGCGGGACGTGGTCCGCGCTGCGGGCGACCGCGCCGTGGCCCTCACTCACGCGGACCTCGACGTGACGGACCGTGCCGCGGCCCGTGACGCGCTCGGCGGGGCCACGGTGATCAACTGCGCTGCGTACACCGACGTCGACGGCGCGGAGACCGATTCCGACACCGCCCACGCCGTGAACGCCGAGGGCGCTCGCAACGTGGCCGAGGCAGCGACGCGTGTGCTGTACGTGTCAACGGACTACGTCTTCGACGGCTCGAAGCGCGAGCCCTACGTGGAGTCGGATCCCACCGGCCCGCTCCAGGAGTACGGCCATTCGAAGCTCGCGGGCGAGCGAGCCACGGCCGAGGCGAACGAGGACCACCTCGTGGTGCGCTCGTCGTGGCTGTTCGGGGCAGGCGGGCGCAACTTCGTGGAGACGATGCTCACGCTGGCGCGCGAGCGGGACGAGCTGCTGGTAATCGACGACCAGGTCGGCTCGCCCACCTTCAGCGGCCACCTCGCGGAGGCGCTGGTCGCCTTGGCCGGCGGCGACGAGCGCGGAGTGCTCCACGTGGCCGGCACCGGCTCCTGCTCGTGGTTCGACTTCGCCCGCGCGATCTTCGAGCGGGTGGGCGCGGGCGCCGACGTGCGCCCCTGCGCCACCGAGGAGTTCCCGCGGCCGGCACGGCGCCCGCCGTTCTCCGTCCTGGAAAGCGAGCGCGGGGCGCCCGCGCTGCCCACCTGGGAGGACGGGCTCGAGGCGTATCTGGGGGTGCGGGCGTGAAGCTGCTCGTGACGGGCGGCGCCGGCTTCATCGGCTCGACCTACGTTCGCCTCCACCGGGCCGATCACGAGATCGTCGTCCTCGACAAGCTCACCTATGCCGGCCGCCGCGAGAACCTGCCCGAGGGCGTGGAGCTCGTGGTCGGCGGCATCGAGGACCGCGAGCTCGTCATGCAAGTTGCCCGCGGCGCCGACGTCGTCGTGAACTTCGCCGCCGAGTCCCATGTGGATCGCTCGATCGCGGACCAGGACGCGTTCGCGCGCACTCACGTGATCGGCACCGGCGTGCTGCTCGACGCCGTCCGCGAGCTCGGCGTGCCGCGCTATCTCCAGGTGTCGACCGACGAGGTGTACGGCTCGATCCAGGAGGGGTCGTTCACGGAAAGCTCGCCGCTCGACCCCTCGTCGCCGTACTCCGCGACCAAGGCTGCGGGCGACCTGCTCGTCTCAGCGCACCACCACACCTACGGCACCGAGGCCGTGATCTGCCGCGGCTCGAACAACTACGGCCCTTACCAGTACCCCGAGAAGCTGATCCCGCTGTCGATCCTGAACGCGCTGCACGGCGACGCCCTGCCGGTCTACGGCGACGGCCGCCAGGTGCGCAACTGGCTCTACGTGGAGGACTTCTGCCGCGCCATCCACGCCGTGCTGGAGCGCGGCCGGGCGGGCGAGACCTACAACGTCGGCGGCCCCGACGAGTGCGAGAACATCGACGTTGTGCGCCAGATCCTCGAGCTCACCGGCCGCGACGAGTCGCTGATCGAGCACGTGACCGACCGCCCCGGCCACGACCGCCGCTACTCGCTCAGCTCCGACAAGCTGCGCTCGGAGCTCGGCTGGCAGGCGGAGGTGCGCTTCGGCGACGGGCTCGCCCGCACCGTCGACTGGTACCGCGACAACGAGGACTGGTGGGGGCCGATCCGCTCAGGCGAGTATCGCGAGTACTACGAGAAGCACTACGGCAGAGCCCTCGGCTGAGGTCACTAGTCTCGAACGGGTGTTCCGGGACGACACCCCTGCGCTCCAGCTGCGCGGCCTCGCCAAGCGCTACGACGACGGCACGCTCGCGCTGGAGGACTTCGACCTCGAGATCCCGGCCGGGGCGTTCTTCGGGCTGCTCGGCCCCAACGGGGCCGGCAAGACCACGCTGATCAGCGCCGTCTGCAACCTCCTCCGCATCACCGAGGGCGAGGTGCTCGTCTTCGGCGAGCCTCATGACACGCTGAGGGCGCGCTCCTGGGTCGGGCTCGCCGAGCAGGACATCAACCTCGACCGCTTCCTGACGGTGAAGGAGACGCTCGAGTACCACGGGGGCTACTTCGGGATGCAGCGCGACGAGGCCGCCGAGCGTGCCGAGGAGATGATCGAGGCCTTCGGCCTGGAGTCGAAGCGCGACGTGCGCGCGCCGAAGCTCTCCGGCGGCCAGCGCAGGCGCCTGCTGCTGGCCCGGGCGCTGATGCACCGGCCGCGCCTCGTGATCCTCGACGAGCCGACCGCCGGCGTGGACTTCGAGCTGCGCATGGACCTGTGGCGCTACGTGCGCATGCTCCACGAGGGCGGCACCACGATTCTCCTCACGACCCACTACCTCGAGGAGGCCGAGCAGCTCTGCGAGGAGATCGCGCTGATCCGCGGCGGGCACCTGATCGCGCGCGACTCGGCCGAGGGCCTGCGCGAGCACTTCGGCGTGACGCGCCTCCAGGACGTGTACGTGAAGGCGATGGCCTCGTGACGGGCCTGGTCTGGCTGTGCCGCCGCGAGACGCTGCGCGTCTCGAAGCTCTGGACGCAGACCGTGCTCGCGCCGGTCGTGTCGTCGATCCTGTTCATCCTGGTCTTCGGGCTGTCCCTCGGCGGGCGCATCAAGCAGGTCGGCGACGTCGACTACGAGGTCTTCATCGTCCCTGGCCTGATCACGATGGGCATGGTGCAGGCCGCGTTCGCGAACAACGCCTCGACGATCTTCCAGGCGCGCTTCGACCGCTACATCAACGACGTGTTGTCGGCGCCGATGCGGCCGTGGCAGATGTCCTTCGGCTTCACCATCGGCGGGATCGTGCGCGCGCTCGCCATCGGCGTCTCGCTGCTGCTGCTCGCGTTCGTGCTGGTGGACGTGCCGGTAGAGCACCCGTTCGAGCTCGCGCTCGCGATGGCGCTCGGGCTGGTGCTGTTCGCCTCGCTCGGGCTGGTTGTGGGCATCTACGCCGAGACCTGGGATCACACCAGCTTCATCCAGAACATCGTGATCCTGCCGCTGACGTTCGTGGGCGGCGTCTTCTACTCGGTCGACGTGCTGCCGTCGCCGTGGGAGGAGCTGTCCCACTTCAACCCCGTCTTCTACCTGGTGAACGCGGTGCGCTACGGCTTCCTGGGCGAGAGCGACGTGTCCATCCTGCTCTCGCTCGCCGTGACCGCCGCGCTCGCGATCCCGGCCTACGCGTGGGCTCAGCACCTCTTCACGACCGGCAGGCGCTTGAAGAGCTAGAGCAGCGCGTCACGCGCTGCCGGCGCTGCCCGCGTCTCGTCGAATGGCGTGAGAAGGTGGCGCGCGAGAAGCGCGCGTCGTTCGCGGACGAGGACTACTGGGGCCGGCCCGTGCCGGGCTTCGGCGACCCGGAGGCGCGGGTGTACGTGCTGGGCCTCGCGCCGGCGGCCCACGGCGGGAACCGCACCGGCCGCGTCTTCACTGGCGACCGCTCGGGCGACTGGCTGTTCGGGTCGATGTACCGCACCGGCTTCGCGAACCAGCCGCATTCGGTGCACGCGAACGACGGCCTGGAGCTGCGCGGCGCGTTCGTGGGTGCGGCGGTCCGGTGCGCGCCGCCGGCCAACAGGCCGCTGCCCGTCGAGCGCGACAACTGCCTGCCCTACGCAGCCGAGGAGCTGCGGCTGATCCGGCCCGCGGTGGTGGTCTGCCTCGGAAAGTTCGCGTGGGACGCCGCCTGCATGCTCCATTCCGTGAAGCCACGACCGGTCTTTGGGCATCTGGCCGAATTCGAGGTGGCGGACGGTCCGGTGCTGATCGGCTGCTTCCACCCCAGCCAGCAGAACACCTTCACCGGCAAGCTCACCGAGCCTATGCTGGACAGCGTGTTCGCCCGAGCTCGCGAGCTGGCCGGGTCGCCTGGCTGATCGCTCATGATCCGCCTGCCGGCACTCGGAGTCACTCTCGCCGCGATGCTGGTCGTCGCGCCGCCTGCCTCCGCCGCCGTCGGCCTGCTCGACGCCTTCGGCACGAAAGGCAGCGGCGACGGCCAGTTCCGGTACCCCTCCGACCTCGCGCTCGACTCCGCCGGCGACATCTACGTGGCCGACCAGGACAACCAGCGCATCCAGAAGCTGGCGCCCGACGGTCGCCTCCTCGCCAAGTTTGGAAGCGGGTCGCTCGCCGAGGGCCAGATGGCACCCGGCGCCTTCGACGACCCCTCGGGCGTCGCCGTCGATCCCGCCGGAAACGTCTGGGTCGTAGAGAACGACAACAAGCGCGTGCAGAAGCTCGCGCCCGACGGCTCCCCCCTGCTCGTGTTCGGCGGCGACGCCGGCTTCTCGGATCCCAAGCAGCTCGCGCTGGCGCCCAGCGGCGACGTCTACGTCACCGACCTGAACGGATCGGTCTTCAGGTTCGCATCGGATGGCACGTTGCTCGGCACGTTCGGGCAGGGGCTCGAAACCCCACGCGGCATTGCCGTCGACCACGCGGGCAACGTCCTGGTTGCCGACCGCGATCAGTTCCGGGTCGCCGTCTTCTCTCCGACCGGCGACCTGCTGCGGACCATAAGCCGGCCACTCGAGCGCGGCGCCCTCTACGCGATGGACGTGGCGGTCGACCCATCGGGGGACATCTGGGTCCTGACCGACGGCAACGGCCTGATGAAGTTCTCGCCCAGCGGGGATCTCCTGGCAACCGTGTTCGAGTCGCTCCGGGGGGAGGACAGACCTGCTTACGACGCCTTCGGGATCGTCGCCGAGGCCGGCGGGAACGTGCTGGTCGCGGACACTCAGGTCGGCCGCATCCTCCGCTACGGAGAGGGTGGACGGGTGCAGGCCGGCACCGGCGGGGCGCTCGTCTCGCTGCGGCTGTCGCCGCGCGCGTTCCGTGCCGCCCGCCGCGGGCCGTCGATCTCGCCGCGGGGAGGCACCACGGTGACCTATGCGCTTGCGGCGCCGGCGCGCGTGCGCTTCACCGTTCGGCGCGCCGTCCGTGGCAGGTACCGGCGGGTGCGCGGAGCCTTCGCCCACAGAGGCTCGCGCGGAACCAACAGCTTCCACTTCTCGGGTCGGGTCCGCAGCCGGCGGCTGCGGCCGGGGCGCTACCGGCTTGTCGCGACGACCCCCGGCGCGCCAGCCCCCAAGCGGACCGGCTTCCGCATCGTGCGGTGAGTCATACAGACGCCGCGAACTCGCCGCCGAGGGTGTTATGGTGCCCCGCCGTTAGGGCAAAGTAGAACCCACAGCCGAGTTCCCGGTCGCCCAGACGGCCGGGGAACGGGGGACCCATAGGCAGTACGGGGCGAATCGCGAGCCTCCTTAACGCGTAGCGCCGCTCTTCAGGCGCGAGCCCGACAGCTAACCCCGTAGGCGCTGAGAAGAGGGGAATCGATGCTTCGCAAGCTGCCGGCGCTTGCCGTCGCCGTGCTCAGCCTGACGATCACCGCCGATGCCGCCGGCGCCGGCTACGCGACCCGCACCCTTCAGGTCGGCTCGAGCGGCTCCGACGTGCGCGTGCTCCAGCGCTACCTCGACCAGGCCGGCTATGACACCACCGCCGACGGCGCCTTCGGGCCGGCCACGCGCCGCAGTGTGATGTCCTTCGAGCGGGCCGAGCAGCGCCGGGTCAACGGGCGGGCGTCGAGGGCAGAGCAGCGAATGGTGCGCGCACGTGCAAGCGCCGCCGCACCCGACGAGCCCGAAGCCCCCACCGAGAAGGCGTACCTCACCTCCGACGGGGTCGCGGTGGCACCCGCCTCCGCGCCCGACGAGGTCAAGGCGATCATCGAGGCCGGCAACGCGATCGCCACGAAGCCCTACAAGTACGGCGGCGGGCACGCCCGCTGGAATGACACGGGCTACGACTGCTCCGGCTCGGTGAGCTACGTGCTCCACGCCGCCGGGCTGCTGAACCGGGCGCTCGACTCGACCGAGTTCATGAGCTGGGGCGAGCGCGGGCGCGGCACCTGGGTCACGGTGCGCACAAACCCGAGCCACGCGTACCTGATCGTCGCCGGACTGAGATTCGACACGAGCGCCCTGCGGGCGACGGGGAACCGCTGGAGCGAGCAGATGCGCTCCGCCAGCGGCTTCCGCGGAACCCACCCCGATGGACTCTAGGAGGCAACCATGGCCGTAGTCGTACTGCTCCTGCTCCTGCTCTCGGCCTTCGCCGGCCTCGCGGCCGGCCGCCGCAGCGCCGTGGTGGTCGCGGCCGCAGCGGTGATCCCATGCGCCCTGATCGGCGGGCCAGAGACCGCCGGCCTCGCACTGCTGGCCGCCGCGGGCCTGGCGGCCGGGGTGCATTTGCACCGGGTCGTGGCCGAATACTCAGTGCCCCGCGCCGGCTAACCCTCAACCACCCTCAAGGGGTCTGACCCCCAGCTCGCCGTTACTTGCGCTCGTTCAGCTCGCGCTCGATCTTTCGCTCGAGCTCGCGTGCCTCGCGCTTCGTGTCCTCGCTGCCGTTCTTGGCCGCGTCCTGTACGTCGTCCAGCGCGTTTCGCAGGTCCTTCTTCGAGAGGTCGTCGATGTTGCCCTTGAGCTCGTCGGCCTTGTCCTGAACGTCCTTCCGCGCCTGGTCCACGTCGTCCTCGCCGCAGGCGGCGAGACCGAGGCAGAGCGCGCCCGCGGTCAGGAGCGAGGCGAGTTTGCGCGAGATCGGCACGGGGTTCACCTACCCAGGTGGCAGGGGGCGAACCCATCCACGCGGTACGCTCGTGGGTTGCATGCCTTCGGACCCGCTCGCATCGTTCGACCCACGGGTACGTGACTGGTTCGCGCGCTCGTTCGAGCGTCCCACGGAGGCGCAGGCCCAGGCCTGGCCTGCGATTGCGGCCGGTGAGAACGTGCTCGTCTCCGCCCCCACCGGCTCGGGGAAGACGCTTGCCGCGTTCCTGTGGGCGCTCGACCGGTTGATCACTCAACCCGCGCCGGAGGGCGACCGCAGAACGCGGCTCGTCTACGTCTCGCCGCTGAAGGCACTCTCCTACGACGTCGAGAAGAACCTGCGCGCTCCGCTGAAGGGGATCGGCGGCGACGTCGCGGTCGCCATCCGTACCGGCGACACGCCGCAGAAGGAGCGCCAGGCGATGCTCCGCACGCCTCCGGACGTGCTGATCACCACGCCCGAGTCGCTCTACCTGATGCTCACCTCGCGAGCGCGCGAGTTCCTGGTGGACGCGGAGGCCGTGATCGTCGACGAGATCCACGCGGTCGCGCGGACGAAGCGCGGCGCGCACCTCGCGCTCACCCTCGAGCGGCTCGAGGAGCTTGCCGGGCGGCCGCTCCAGCGCATTGGCCTCTCGGCCACGCAGCGCCCGCTGGAGGAGGTGGGCCGCTTCCTCGTGGG
>JBKPBS010000122.1:0-10287 GCA_046726915.1 Actinomycetota bacterium | reverse complement strand
ATCGGCGAGCAGGGACGCCGCGCGGTCCGCGGCGAGACCCTTTGCCGTTCCGCCGAGGTCGAGCCGCAGCCCTGGAGTACGACGAACCTCGGTGCCGATGAGCGAGACGTCTCGCCACGCGGCGGCGGCAGAGGGCCCGGCAGCCCGCCGGAACGGGACAGCCACCAACGCGTCGCGCAGCGAGTCCGCCTCGGCACCGTTGCGGGACCGGGCATAGCCCGCGTCTTCGATCGCGCCGATGAGTGTCGGGTCGACGAGCCCCCCGCTCCGCTCGGCCGCCCACAGAGCCGCGGCGATGGCGCCCGCCACGAGCTCCGACACGACCCGCGCCGGTGCGCCATCCGCGTTCAGCCGGCTGAGCTCGCTGTCGTGGTCGAAGCGGGTCAGCGCCTGCTGGTGCCGCCGCAGCACTGCCGCCGCCGCGGCCGCGGCCAGGGCCGGTGCCGGGGCCGACCGCGCGGAAGCGCCGACGAGCAGGCGTACCGATGTTCCGAACAGGTCGAGGCGGCGCTCGTGCTCGCGCATCACGACGACCTCGTCACGACAGACGCGGGCGGACTGGCAACCTGACCGCCGTCATTGGACTGCCCGCTCGTTGCGCCGCTCGAAGCGCCGCCTTGGGCGCTGCTCGTCCCTGACCCGAGTGCGGGGTCATGACCGCCCGCCATCTGGACGGCAAGGCCGCCTGCTATCGCGGCAGCCGCCGTCAGCGACGCGGCAATCAGCTTCAGGCTGGTCGACTTGGTGGAGGGCCGCCGCCGTCCCCGTTGAATGCTCATGGCGTTGCTCATGCCGGGAGCCTGGCTGCGACTTCTGAACCCCGGGTTAGCGGGGCATTAGACCTCTGTAAGAGACGCCCGAGGCTCAGGGCTCGATTCGGAAGCGCTCTGCTCGGGCCGACCCGCGGTGAGCGTCGATTGCCACGAGGTCGGCTGCTTCAGGCTCGAAGCCGCTGTCGCGCGTGTAGGTGAGCACGGCCAGGCCGTACGGTTGGCTCTTCTCCAGGTTGCCCGTGCCGCCGCCGCCCACGGTGCCGCCGTTCAGCTCCACGAAGTTCGTCGAGGAATGGAAGCTCGAGACGTGGGTGTGCCCGGTCAGCAGAACGAGCGGCCGTCGCGGCGGGATCCGGCGCAGCTCATCCGCCGCGTCCATGGCCAGCTGCGGCTCGTGCACCATCACGATGTCCACGCGCCCAACCAGCGGCCGCAGCCAGTCGCGGAAGTCCTCGCGCTGCTCGGCGTCCGGCCTAGGCTCACCGCGGGCCCGGAAGTGCTTGCTGGCCCGCCGCTCGAACGGATCCGAGTAGCCGGCCACGCGCAGCCCGCGCACGCGCACCACCACGCGCCCGTAGGTCCCATCGGGATGCAGCCGGCCGCGCTCCGTCAGGACGATGCCCCCGGCGAGCGCCATGCGGCGCACGAGAGCGTCGGAGTCGTGGTTGCCCGATACGAACACGAACGGATGGCCGAGCCGCACGATCCGGCGCACCAGCGAGAACTCGAACGGCGACCCGCTCGAGGTGAGGTCGCCGGGGAAGAAGAGCGGCCTCGATCCGACGGCACGGTCGAGCGCGGGCAGCGCCAGCAGGTTGTTGTGGAGGTCCGACGCCAGCACCAGGCTCTGAAACTCGCCCTCGCCGCGCCGCGCTGACGATTCCGACACCAGCCGCGCGAGCCCCACGAGCTGCTCGTTCAGCTCCTCGGAGATCGCCTTCGCCGACCCCTGCGCCTGCTCGATCGTCCGCAGCGCGACCGGGATGTCGGGGCCGTTCGCGTAGTACTCCGGGTCCGCGATCTCGCCCCGCGGCGGCAGCAGGAGCGCGAGCAGGAGACAGCCCGCCAGCGCGGTGCCCGCGGCGGTGGCGAACATCCAACCTAGTCGCGGCGCGCCGTGACCGCGCACGGCCAAGGCGACGATCAGCCCCGCGAGGAGCGCGCACAGGAAGACGAGCAGCACGAGCTCGCGCAGATACGACGCCACGGCGTCGCGCGCCTCGTGGCGAACCGCCTCGACGTCGGGAAGCTGACCCTCCGCCACGCGCTGGGCCGCCTCGCGGTCGACCGTCCGCACGTCGATCGACAGCCGTGCCGGGAGGCGGACCGCGGAGAAGCGCGCGCCCCAGTCCACGAGCGGCACGTAGAGGTCGAGCGCACCCGCGTGGAAGGGCTGGACGGACAGCTCGATGCGGCCCACGCTCAGGTCGCGCTCGGCGCTGTAGGTCGCGAGCGCTAGGAGCCCCCCGCCGAGTACGGCGATCACGACAAGGGCCACCGCGGCGACGCTGCGGATGGTCCTCACCGCCCACAAACTAGCGGCGTACGCGCGGGGGGCTACAGTTGAGTACCTGGATGGCCACACGCGCCACGAGCGTTCAGATCACCATGCCCCAGATGGGCGAGTCAGTCACGGAGGGCACGGTCCTCGGCTGGCTGAAGCAGGTGGGCGACCGGGTCGAGGCCGACGAGCCGCTCGTCGAGATCTCGACCGACAAGGTCGACGCCGAGGTTCCCGCCCCAACAGCCGGAACACTTGTAAAGATCCTCGCTGAAGCCGATGAGACGGTTCAGGTGGGATCTGTGCTCGGCGAGATAGAGACTGACGGCGCAGACGGGGCGGGACCGGCAGAGCCGGAGGACGCGCCTTCGGCGGAGCCGGACCAGGCGCCTTCGGCCGAACCGGACGAGGCCGCCGGCGAGCCGGTCGACGTCAGCTTCCCTGAAATGGGGGATTCGGTCGCCGAGGGGACCGTCCTCGAGTGGCGGGTCAAGGTCGGGGACTCGGTGGCGGTCGACGACCCCCTGGTCGAGATCTCCACCGACAAGGTCGATGCCGAGGTTCCCTCGCCCGTCGCGGGGACGATCGCCGAGATCCTGGTCGAGGCCGACGAGACGGTCGCGGTCGGATCCGTGCTGTGCCGGATCGCCGCGGGGGCGGGCACGCCCAAGAGCACGGTCAAGCCGAGTGCGGAGCCAACCGAGGTCAAGCCTGCAGCCGAGGGCCAGGCGACGAACGGCGGACACGCGACTCCCGTGGCCGCCCGCATAGCCAGCGCCCACGGCATCGACCTGAGCGCTATCCCCGGCTCCGGCCCGCGTGGGCGGGTGACGAAGGAGGACGTGCTCGCGGCGGTCGAGGGGAACGGTGCTCCGGGCGCCGCCGCGGCTGCTGCGCCGGCAGCGCCCAAGGCGCCCGACGGCGCCGCCGTCCAGCCCATCCGCGGCCCCGCCGCGACGCTCGTGAAGTTCATGAACGACAGCCGCTCGATCCCGACGGCCACGAGCTTCCGGACGTTGCCTGTCGACACGCTCGACGCGCGGCGCAAGGCGCTCAAGGCGGCTGGGAAGAAGCTCTCGTTCACGCACCTGATCGCCTGGGCGATCGTGCAGGCGGCGCGCGACATGCCGGTGATGGGACACGCCTACGCCGAGCAGGACGGCAAGCCGCAGCGCGTGACGCCCGCCACCGTCAGCCTCGGCCTCGCGGTTGACGTGGAGCGCAAGGACGGCACCCGCTCGCTCGTCGTGCCCGTGGTGCGCGACGCGAGCGAGCTCGGCTTCACCGACTTCGCGGCGCGCTACGACGAGCTGGTGGTGGGCGCGCGCGACAACACGCTTCAACCGGATGCATACCAGGGCGCGAACATCACGCTCACGAATCCCGGCGGCATCGGGACCGTCGCGAGCGTGCCGCGGCTGATGCCGGGGCAGGGCACGATCGTGGCCACCGGGGCGATCGGCTACCCGCCGGGCCTCACGGCCGCCGACCCGGCCAAGCTCCAAGAGCTCGGGGTGCAGAAGGTCATGACCATGACCTCGACCTACGACCACCGCGTGATCCAGGGCGCCGAGTCCGGCGCGTTCCTGCGCCGCATCGACCAGCTGCTGCAGGGCGAGGACGGCTTCTACGACTCGGTGTTCGAGGCGATGGGCGTGGCGGCGCTGGTGGAGGCCTCCCCGGTGACCGCCGCCGAGCCGGTGCCGGCCGCGACCGTTCCGGCCGCCGCGCCGGTGTCCGACGCCTCGCTCCTCCAGGCCGTCCAAGCGGCCACCTCGCTGGTCAAGGCCCACCGGATGCACGGCCATCTGGCCGCCCGGCTCGACCCGCTCGGGTCCGAGCCGGTGGGGGACCCGGCGCTCGAGCCGGCCACGGTCGGGCTGAACGAGGAGCTGATGCGCCGCATCCCCGCAGCGGTGCTGCGCGTGGCGGTGCCCGGCGACACCTTCGCCGACGCACTGCCGCAGCTCCGCCAGACCTACACGGGGACGATCGCCTACGAGATCGAGCACATCTCGGACCACGAGCAGCGCGTGTGGCTGCGCCAGGCGATCGAGTCGGGCACCTACCGCCAGCCGCTCAAGTCCGAGGACCGCTGCAACCTGCTCGAGCGGCTGTCGGAGGTCGAGGCGCTCGAGAACTACCTCCACAAGGCGTTCCTCGGCAAGAAGCAGTTCTCGATCGAGGGCCTCGACTCCGTCGTGCCCATGCTCGACGAGACGATCGAGCTGGCCGCCGCGGCCGGAGCGCGCGAGATCGTGCTCGGCATGGCGCACCGCGGCCGGCTGAACGTGCTGGCCCACACGGTCGGCCGGCCGTACGCCGCGATCCTCGCCGAATTCGAGGGCGAGCAGACGATCGCGGTCGAGACCGCCGCGCCCGAGGGCGGCACCGGCGACGTGAAGTACCACTACGGCGCGAGCGGCACCTACCCGACCCAGGCGGGCCGCAGCGTCACGGTCACGCTGTCGCCCAACCCGAGCCACCTCGAGTACGTGAACCCCGTGATCGAGGGCCGGGCGCGCGCGGACCAGACCACCCGCAAGGCACGCGAGCTGGCGCACGACCCGGCGGCGGTCGTGCCGGTGCTGATCCACGGCGACGCCGCCTTCCCCGGCCAGGGCATCGTCTCCGAGACGCTCAACCTCCAGGCGCTGCCCGGCTACTCCACCGGCGGCACGATCCACCTGATCGCGAACAACCAGCTCGGCTTCACGACCGATCCGTCCGAGAGCCGCTCCACGCGCTACGCGTCGGACCCCGCCAAGGGCTTCGACATGCCGATCATCCACGTGAACTCCGACGATGTGGAGGCATGCGTGGCCGCCGTCCGGCTCGCCCACGCCTTCCGCGAGACGTTCGGGCGCGACGCGCTCATCGACCTGATCGGCTACCGCCGCTTCGGCCACAACGAGACCGACGAGCCGGCCTACACGCAGCCGCAGATGTACGAGACCATCAAGAACCACCCACCCGTGCGAAAGCTGTACGCGGACCGTCTGATTGCCGACGGCGTGGTCACGCAGGAAGAGGCCGAGCGGATGGCGAGCGAGGCCTACGAGCGGATGGCGCAGGCGCACGCCGAGCTGAAGGAGTCGATCGGCGCGCCGCCCGACACCGGGACGCACGAGCTCGACCGCACGATGAGCCGCGAGCCGCGCACGACCGTACCGGCGGACACGCTGCGCTCGCTCGGCGAGCAGCTATTGCACCTGCCCGACGGGTTCACGCTCCACCGCAAGCTGCGGCCGCTGCTCGAGCGCCGCCGCGAGGCACTCGAGTCCGGCGGGCCGATCGACTGGGCGCACGCGGAGTCGCTCGCGTTCGGCTCGCTCCTCGCGCTCGGCGTGCCCGTTCGGCTCACCGGCCAGGACACCGAGCGCGGCACGTTCAGCCAGCGCCACGCCGTGCTCCACGACGCGAAGACGGGCGAGCGCCACAGCCCGCTCCAGCACCTGCGCGACGCGAACGCCCCGTTCGAGCTCCACAACAGCCCGCTCTCCGAGCAGGCGTGCATGGGCTTCGAGTACGGCTACAGCGTCCAGGCGCCCGACGCGCTCGTGCTCTGGGAGGCCCAGTTCGGCGACTTCGTGAACAGCGCCCAGGTGATCATCGACCAGTTCCTAGTGTCCGGCCTCGCCAAGTGGGGCCAGACCTCGCGGCTCACGCTGCTGCTCCCGCACGGCTACGAGGGCTCGGGCCCCGAGCACTCGAGCGGCCGCGTCGAGCGCTTCCTCCAGGCGGCCGCGGAGGGCAACGTGCGCGTGGCGAACTGCACGACGCCCGCGCAGTACTTCCACCTGCTGCGGCGGCAGGCGCTGGTCTCGAAGCCGCGCCCGCTGATCGTGATGACGCCGAAGAGCCTGCTCCGTCTGCCGGCTGCCACGTCCACGCTCGAGGAGCTCACGGACGGCCACTTCGAGCGCGTGATCGACGATCCGCGCTTTGCCGACGGCGGCCGCGAAGCGGTCACCAAGCTCGTGCTCTGCTCGGGCAAGGTCTACTACGACATCGCGGGCCACGAGGAGCGCGACGCCGCGGACCACATCGCCATCGCCCGCGTCGAGCTCCTCTACCCGTTCCCCGAGGAGGACCTCGTGGAGCTCATCGAGAGCTACCCCAACCTCGAGCGCGTCGTCTGGGTGCAGGAGGAGCCTCGCAACATGGGCCCGCGCGCCTTCATGCGGCGGCGGATGGCGAAGATCCTCCCGCAGTCGATGTCCTACGACTACGTCGGCCGCCAGCTGCGCGCGGCCACCGGAGAGGGATATTCGGCGGCGCACAAGCGCGAGCAGGCGCGCATCGTGCGGGTGGCGCTGGACCTCGAGGAGGACCGCCTCGAGCCGGACAGCTCAGCTCAGCGCCCGTTGATGTAGCGGCGCGCCGAGCGCGCGCAGCGTGGCCAGCACCGCGATCGCGAGCGACGCGAGCGCGCTCGCGACGCACCACTGGCAGATCGCCTCGATCCGGAACAGCTCGGCCCAGGTGAGATACGCGCTGAACGCGACGGCGACGTAGGCGAGCAGGGCCGTCGCCTCCACGCGAAGCCTGAGCGAGGCGAGGATGGCCGCGTACCCGACCACCCCGAGCACCGCGACCGGGATCCCGACGAGCTCCGCGTAGCCCGAGGTCTGGACGCGCTCGCACTCGCTGATGCCGGTGCAGACCGGCTCGATCCCCGCGTAGTGGACCCAGGTCAGGTAGGCGCTGATCGCAAGGCCGAGCAGCGCGAGGCCGGCGATCGCCCTCGTCACCCCTTGAGCTCCTTCTGGATCTCCGGCACGAACGCGCCGGGAGTCAGCTCGGATGGCTCGAAGCGGGTCATTGGGCCGCCGGTCTTGCCGATCAGGAACGACGGCGTCGAGTCGATGCCGAGCGTGCGCGCGGCCTGTTCGGCGCGCTGGACCTGTCGCTCCGCACCGGCGCCGGCGTTGGCCCCGTGGAGCCCGGCGTCCGCCGCGAGGCTGTTGATGAAGTCGTCGGTGGCGTAGCCGGAGTTCTCGCGACCCTGACGGTCGTACGCGAGGCCCACGAACTGCCACATCCGGTTCTGCGCCGCGGCGGCTGCGGCCACGCGCGCCAGGCGATCCGAGTCGGGGCCGAGGAAGCGCAGCAGGCGCAGCTCGAGCCGGAGCTTGCCGGTGCGCACGTAGCGGTCGAGGAGCTCCGGGAAGACGTTCCGGTGGTACTCCGCGCAGAACGGGCACTGGAGATCCGCGAACTCGACCATCGTGACCGGCGCCTTCGGGGACCCGAGCGTGATGCCGGACTGCGGGATTCCCTTCAGGGCGGACTCGGCCGCGGCCGGTGTGCCGCCATCGCCGGAGCTCGCGCTGTCGGAGCCGCCGGCGACGACCACGGCTATGAGGACGGCCACGATGGCCAGGCCCGCAAGCAGGCCGAGGCGGGTGAGCATGGAGGTGCGCGTCATGGTTCCCATGCTTGTGCTATCGGCTGAAGAGGACCTGAAGCTTTATGCCGGGCGCTCGGTTCCCCGCTCAGCGCTTGTCCCGCTGCGCCTCCGCGAGCGCGTCGGCGATCCGCTCCGAGCCGAGCCGGCGCTGCACGCGCGCGGCCGTGACCGGGGCGAGCTCCGCGATGCGCGTGCCGAGCCGCAGTCCAAGCGGGGCCACGTCGACCTCGGCGCGCTCGCGCTCGATGCCGCTTATCACTGCGGCGGCAACCTGCTCCGGCGTGCGCGTGCCGACCCAGGGCGGGAGCTTCACCCCGCTCTCCGCGAACAGGCCCGCCCCGCTCACGAAGCCGGGGAAGACGACCGTCACGCCGATGCCGCGCGGCTCCACGTCCTCGCGCAGGCCGGCGGCAAAGCCGCGCAGGCCGA
Source organism: Actinomycetota bacterium (assembly GCA_046726915.1). GTDB lineage: Bacteria > Actinomycetota > Thermoleophilia > Solirubrobacterales > Thermoleophilaceae > JACVRW01. The sequence goes on along the minus strand of JBKPBS010000122.1, from coordinate 2,171 downwards.
ACTTGGTCGCCGAGTAGATGCCCGACCGCGGCGAGGCGGTCTTGCCCGACAGCGACGACACGAGCACCACATGGCCGCGGCGACGCTCGAGCATCCCCGGCAGAAGCGCGCGGGTCAGCTGGATCGGTGCGCGCAGGTTCACGTCGAGCGCGCGGTCGATCTCTTCGGGGTCGAAGTCCTCGACGCGGCCGCTGGCCGGCAGCGCCGCGTTCGCCACCAGGACATCAACAGCTCCCGCCGCCTCCGCCAGCCGCGCCGGGCCGTCGCGCTCGGCGAGGTCGGCCGGGAGCACCTCGGCGCCCTCGCCCAGGGTCGCGCGGAGCTCCTCGAGGCGCGCCGCCCGCCGGCCCGTGAGCAGCACGCGCGCGCCGCGGTCGTGGAGCGCGCGGGCAACCGCCCCACCGATGCCTCCGGTCGCCCCGGTCACGAGCGCTCTGGCTCCCGCGAGCTGCACGCGCGGGAAGCTATCCGAAGCCCAGTGCGTATTCTCGAAAGATGCTTCGCGCCCCCATTCGCCTAGGCCTGCAAATCCCCAACTTCAATTTTCCCGGGGTCGCTGAGGAGGATCTGTTCGAACGGCTCGCGGCGATCGCCTCCACCGCCGAGTCCTCCGGCTTCGACACGGTCCTCGTCATGGACCACCTGCACCAGATCCGGGGCGTCGGGCCGCCCGAGAACTGGATGCTCGAGGGCAACACGATCCTGTCGGCGCTCGCCGCGCGTACGGAGCGGGTCAACCTGAGCCTGCTCGTGGCCGGGGTGCCCTACCGCAACCCGGCACTGTTCGCGAAGATCACCACCACTCTCGACGTGATCTCAGGCGGCCGCGCGATCCACGCCATCGGCGCCGCCTGGAACGAGGAGGAGGCCACCGCGTACGGCTACGACTTCCCGCCGCTGCGAGTGCGCTTCGAGCTGCTCGAGGACGCGCTCAACATCGCGCGCGCCATGTTCACCGAGTCGCCCGCGAGCTACGACGGCAAGCACCACAGCATCCGCGATGCGCACAACAACCCGCGCCCGATCCGCGGCGACATCCCGATCATGGTCGGCGGGAGCGGCGAGCGGAAGACGCTGCGGATGGTCGCCCAGTACGCCGACGCCTCGAACTTCTTCGGCGACGCGGACCGGCTGCGGCACCTCGTCGGCGTGCTCGAAGGGCACTGCGAGCGGCTCGGCCGCGATCCGGCGGAGATCACGAAGACCCGGCTCGGCACGGTGCTCATCGCCGACAGCCAGCAGGAGGCTGAGCGCAAACTCGACGCCCTGCGCGACCGCGTGCCACCCGAACGTCTCGCCACCGTGCTCGCGGGCGATCCGGACGCTGTGGCGGAGAAGGCGAGCGAGCTACTCGATGCCGGGATCGACGCGCTGATCTTCAACAGCCCCGAGGTGCACGAGCTCGAAACGGTCCGGCTGCTCGGCGAAACGCTGTCCCCGCTGCTCGCCGAGCGCGTCGGGTAGCGCGCTATGCTCGGACGTCCCTAGCGGGCGTAGCTCAGCTGGTTAGAGCGCCGGCCTGTCACGCCGGAGGTCGCGGGTTCGAGTCCCGTCGCTCGCGCTCTTAGGAGTCCCTGCTTAGGCGGGGATTTCGTCGTTGCGGGCGAGTCGCGGTGTTCGGTTCGCCTCTCTGGAGTAGCGCAGTGGAGTAGCGCTCAAGGTATCTCAAGCGTCGTCTCCGGCCCTCCACGCGGCCGGATCGTCGAGCGGCGTGATCGCCGCGGCGAGCCGATCGCGGAGGAATATCCAGCGGCGCCCGATACGCCTCGCCGGAAGATCGCCGCGCCGCGCGAGCTCGTGGACGGTCGAGCGCGGTATGCCGAGCAGCTCGGCGACCTCGCTCGTGGAGAGGACGTCGGTCCGGGTTAGCTCGCGTCCAGCTGACGTAGCCATCTGCCCTAGAGAGGCCCTTTGCCGCTGAAACGGCCCCCCTCCATGGGCGTCGGCGCCCATGGCCGCGCCTCGTGCGCTTGCCAGAAGAGACTGACCTGACGGTGCAACAGTCGTCCCTCGCCGGAGCGAACAGGCATGGCTGAGAGTGCCGCAACCACGCGAAAGATGGCATGACCGGGGGCCTCCTCAGCTCAGGCACGGATGATCCGTGCAGCGTTCATGAGGAGCTTGAGGAGGTCCCCTGTGGCGATCGTAATGGGACTCGACCAGCATCGAGA
>JBKPBS010000121.1:0-6434 GCA_046726915.1 Actinomycetota bacterium | reverse complement strand
GCCGCCCTTGCCGCAGCGCGGCAGCTGGGCAGCGCGTGGCTCGCCGAGGAGGTCGAGTCGCTGGCGGCGCGGGCGCGGCTCCAGCTCGGCGAGGCGAAGGCGCCCGCAGCCCATGCCGGCGGTGGCGAGGACGTCGAGGATCCCTTCGGCCTGACCGCCCGCGAGCGCGACGTGCTCATGCTCGTCGCGGCAGGTGCCACGAACCGCGAGATCGGCGAACGGCTGCACATGGCCGAGAAGACCGCGAGCGTTCACGTGTCCCGGATCCTCGCGAAACTGAACGTGCGCTCGCGCACGGAGGCCGCGGCGGTGGCCCACCGCCAGGGCCTGGCGGACACCGCGCCGATCGGCTGAGCTTCCTTCCGGCGTAGGACCCGGCCGAGCCGTCATGCTGTCCGCGCCGTGGAGCTTCGGGCCCGAACAACATCGCTGACCCTCGCCGAGGAATTCGGCATCGCCCGCGGCTCACGCACGACGCAGTCGGTCGTGCAGCTCGAGCTGGAGCATGAGGGGATCGTCGGCCGCGGGGAGGCCGCTCCGGTCTACTACCGCGGCGAATCCGTCGACTCGGCTGTGGAATTGCTCACCACCACCGCACCCCCGCTCGTGGGCGACGACCCCTTCGCCCTCGAGGCCATCGAGGAGCGGCTCGAGGACGTGGACGGCGAGGCCGCGGGGAAGGCGGCGCTCGACGCGGCGCTCCACGACTGGATCGGCCGCCGGCTCGGCGTACCGGTCTGGCGGCTGCTCGGCCTGTCGGCGGAGGCGCCGCCGACCTCCTACACGATCGGGATCGACTCGGTCGACGGCACCCGCGAGCGCGCCCGGCGCGCGCGCGACTTCCGCGCGCTGAAGATCAAGGTCGGCGGCAGCGAGGACCTCGAGCGCCTCGAGTCGGTGCGCGCGGAGTCCGACGCCGCGCTCTCCGTGGACGCCAACGAGGGCTGGACGCTCGAGACCGCGCGCGAGCTGATGCCCGAGCTGATCCGGCTCGGTGTGGAGTTCGTCGAGCAGCCCTTTCCGGCCGGCGACCTCGACTCGTTCCGCGAGCTGAGGGAGCTCAGCCCGCGCCTGCCGGTCGTCGTCGACGAGGGCTGCCACGACCTCGGCGACGTCGCGCCCGCCGCTGCCTACGCCGACGGGATCAACGTGAAGCTCGCGAAGTCCGGCGGGGTGCGCGAGGCTGTGCGGATGATCCACGCCGCGCGCGCCCTTGGACTGCGGGTGATGCTGGGCTGCATGGTCGAGTCGCAGCTCGGCGTCGCGCCGGCCGCGGCAATCGCGTCGCTCGCCGACTGGGTCGACCTGGACGGCCACCTCCTGCTCGCCGACGAGCCGTTCACCGGGCTGCGCTTCGAGGGTGGCCGCGTCCTGCCGAGCCACGAGCCCGGCCTCGGAGTCGCGCCCGCGTGAGCGACAGGCTCGCGATCTTCGCGGAGGGACTCTTCGCGAAGCACACCGGCAAGACCGCTCACGGCGTGATCCGCTACGGCACCCGCGACGTGGTCGCGGTGATCGACTCGACCTCCGCCGGGCGCACCGCCAACGAGGTCGAGCCCTTCTGCCTGAGGCCGGTGCCGATCGTGGCCACCCTCGACGAGGCGCTCGAGCGCGGCGCCGACAGCCTCCTGATCGGCGTGGCGCCGCCCGGAGGGAAGCTCGACCCCGCGTGGCGGCCGACGCTGCTCGCCGCGCTCGAGGCCGGGTTGTCGCTCGAGGCCGGGCTGCACACCCAGCTGAACGCCGACCCCGAGCTTCGCGAGGCGGCCGAGCGGCACGGCGTTCAGCTGCGCGACCTGCGCCAGGCGCCGCCGGACCTCACCGTGCCCCAGGGCCCGTACAGCCGGCCCGACTCGGTACAGGTGGTACACAGCGTCGGCTCGGACACGGTGATCGGTAAGAAGGTGGTCACGCTCGAACTGGACCGGGCCGCGCGCGAGCGCGGCCTGCGCTCCGTTTACGTGCCCACCGGTCAAACCGGCGTGGCGATCGCCGGCTGGGGAATCGCGGTGGACCACGTGATCTCCGACTACGTGGCGGGCGCCGGCGAGCGGCTCGTGCTCGAGGGCGCCGAGCGCGGCGACCTCCTGTTCGTGGAGGGCCAGGGCGCGCTCTTCCACCCCGCCTATTCGGGCGTGACGCTCGGCCTGCTGCACGGCTCGGCGCCGGATCTACTCGTGCTCGTCCACAAGCCGAACGCGACGCACATCCGCAATTACCCGGACCTCCCCATCCCGCCGCTGAACGAGCTGATCGCCGCCTACGAGAGCGTCGCCGCCCGGGTGCGGCCGGCGCGCGTGGCTGCGATGGCGCTGAATACGTCAGACCTCGCCGAGGACGCCGCCCGCGCCGCGATCGCCGAGGCCGAGCGCGAGACCGGCCTCGTGAGCGACGACGTCGTGCGTTTCGGCCCCGAGCGGGTGCTGGACGCGGTCCTGGCGGCCCTGGACACCACGGCCAAAAGCCTCGCCTGATCTTTCGACACAGGGCGGTAGGAAAAAGCGCCGCAAACGGCAATATTCTGCGCATGGAGCCGCGCCGTTACACACTCGTCCCGGACGACACGCAGCGCCAGCCCGCGCCCGCAGGCCCCGTCCGCCGACGCTACTCGCTCGCGCGGGTCGCCCCCTCCAGCCGCTCCGCCCTGGGCGTCGACCGCCTCGAGCGCATGGAGGAGATAGTCGCGCGCGAGCTCCGGAACGGCCGGCACTGAACCCTCAACCACCCTCAAGGGGTCTGACCCCTAGCGCTTAGCGCGGCAGTGTGGGCGCGATGATGCGGTACGCCTTCAAGCCCAGGCTCAGCCGCTCGCGGTCCTCGCTCTTCAGCGGGTCGAGCCCGGTCAGGTCGCGTACGCGCTCCAAGCGGTAGCCGACCGTGTGGCGGTGCGCGTGGATCGCGCTCGCGGTAGCGGCCATGTTGCAGTCGTTGTCGAGGTAGGCGGACAGAGTGCCCAGCAGGTCGGTCGAGTACTGCTCGTCGTACGCGACCAGCGGCGCGACCGTGTCCTCGTAGAAGCTCCGCACTTCCTGCGGATGGCTCGCCAGCACCCGGAAGAGCAGCCGGTAGGTGCTCTGACCGATCTCCTCGCCCGGGGGACCGCCCCCGGCTGAGGTCACGCCCAGGACGAGCTCCGCCTCCTCCAGTGCCCGCCGTACCTCGGCGGGACCCGAGCGGAGCGAGGAAACCCCGATCTGGACATGGCGCCCGAGTCGCGCGGCGACCCGGCGGGCATGCTCGGGCTCTCCCGGAAGCAGGGCAAACACACGCTCGCCGGCCGCCTGGACCAGCACGCCCGGCACCTCGGCCATCAGCGCCGCGGTCACGCGCCCGGGGCCGCGACCGCCCGCGTCGGCGCACACCGCCACGTATCCGGCGTCGAGGTCGAAGCCCAACCGTCCCGCCCGGCGCTCGACCTCGGCCGCCTCCAGCTCCGGGCGCGACAGCACCTCCTCGAGCAGCGACCCGCGCAGCGACTGCTCGGTCTCGTCGCGCGCCTCGGCCACCGCTACCTCCGTCAGTGCCGCGATGGCGGCCATGTGGAGATAGTCGCCGGCGTCGGCGCGGCCCCTGCCGAGCAGGAGCACAGCGCCGAGTTGCCGGCCGCCGGAGGAGATCGCGACCTCGGCGGTGACCTCGCTTGGACGCGCCGGCCGCCCGCCGGCAAGATCGGCGGCCACGTAGCGCTCGTACCGCTCCCACCCTTTCAGCGGCACTCCCAGACGAGGCACGATCACGGCGACGGGCGCACCGGCGTGGGCCGCGGCGATCTCGGCGACGCGCTCGAGGCCATCGCCGCTGAGCACGGCGCCCACCATCTCAAGGTGGGCGCCGCGCGGGCTCTGGCCGCCCGACTCGTCAGGAACTGCCGTCAGGGGCTGGGCCATTGACGCTGAGCGCCTCACCTTCGTGGGCCTGGAGGACGGTCTCGCCCTCCTCTCCGGTCCTGATGCGCACGGCCTCCTCCACCGGCAGGATGAACAGCTTGCCGTCGCCGACCGAGCCGGTCCTGGCGTGACGCAGGATGACCTGCTTGACCATCTCCACGTCCCTCGTCTCGACCACGCACTCGAGCTTGAGCTTCGGTCGCAGGTGGACCGCCAGCTCCGAGCCGCGGTAGTGCTCGGTGATCGCCTTCTGCCTGCCGGAGCCCTTCACCTCCGTGATCGAGAGGCTGGGAAAGCCGGCGTCGAGGAGGTCCGCCCTGATCGGTTCGAACGCCTCGTGACGGATATATGCGACGACCATCTTCATGCCGGCGCCTCCCCGGCCCTCACGGCGGCCGCCGTCGCACCCGCATGCGCGCCTCGCGGTGCGATCTCAGGCTGCAGCCCCGCGCCGATCTCGGCCTCCGGGATGAACTGCTCGGGATAGCCGTACATGCCGTGCTCGACGATGTCGAGGCCGGCTTCCTCGTCAGCCTCCGAGACCCGCAGCCCGATCGTGGCCTTGATGGCCGCGAAGGTCAGGTAGCTCGCGCCGAACACGAAGGCGAACGCCACCGCCACGCCGACCGCCTGCGCGATCAGCTGCGTGAACTGGCCGGAGTAGACCAGCCCGCCGTCCGGATCTCCGAACGCGTTGTACTGGGCCAGCCGCGGCGCCGTGAAGATCCCGCAGGACAGGGTGCCCCAGATGCCGGCCAGGCCGTGGGCGGAGGTGGCGCCGACGGGATCGTCGATCCGCTTGTCGATCCAGATCACGCCGAACACGACGATCAGGCCTGCGACGAAGCCGATGATCGGCCCCGCCCAGATCTCGACGTATCCCGAGGGCGCCGTGATCGCGACCAGGCCGGCAATCGCACCGTTGGCGACCATGCCAATGTCGATCGTCCGCTGCTTCAGCTGGGTCGCGACGAAGGCACCGATGACGCCGCCCGAGCACCCGAGCAGAGTCACCACGGCAACCTCCGCCATGCGGGTGTCGCCGATGCCGAGCGTGGAGCCGGGGTTGAAGCCGAACCAGCCGATGAACAGGATCAGCGTTCCCAGGCCGACCAGCGGCATCGAGTGGCCCGGGATGGCGCGCGGCTTCCCGTCCGGTCCGTACTTGCCCCTGCGCGGTCCGAGCAGCAGGAGCGCCGCGAACGCACCGGTTGCGCCGATGAGGTGCACCGCGGTCGAGCCGGCGAAGTCCTGCATGCCGGTCGGCAGCAGCGCCGTCTCGCCGTTCTGGAGCCAGCCGCCGCCGAACACCCAGTGCGACCCGATCGGGTAGATCAGCGCCGCGAACACGATCGCGTAGATCACGTACGCCCCGTACCGGATCCGCTCCAGGGTCGAGCCCCAGACGATCGCGAGCGACACCGCGCAGAAGGCGAACTGGAACAGCCACTTGGCCTCGACGGTGGCGTCCGACACGCCCATCACCGGGAACGAGTCCGCCGCATGCCCCGAGAACTGGAGGAAGAAGCCGTTGCTCCCCAGGATGGAGCTCGAGATGCCGAACACGTCGGCGCTGCCGAAGGCGAGCGCGAACCCGACGGCCCAGTAGCAGATCGCGGCAATCGACAGGTTGGTGAGGATCTTCGCGACCCCCGTGCCGGCGTTCTTCTGGCGCGAGAAGCCGATTTCGAGCATGGCGAAGCCGGCCTGCATGAACAGGACGAGGACGGCCGCGACCAGCACCCAGAGCGTGTTGGTGGCGACCGTGTCAGCGAGTTTTCCGTCGACGGCCTGAACCAGGTCGTCGGCGGTGGCTAGAAGGGTTGACATGGCGCGCCACGCTATGAGCGGCCGCGTGAAAAGCCTTTAGCCGGGTGTCGAAGATTCGGCCCTGCCGCTTCGACAACGTGTCGAGTCGGTGCTGGAGCGGCAGCGCTTCTGGCTCTTCGCGACGATCGCGTTCGCGGTCGTGGTCCCAATCGACGTCCTCATCTGAAGGCCCGCAAGACCGCGGAGCCGCCACCACGCGACGACCGCTATCCCCAGCTGCCGCCGCGCGACTGGGGCGCGCCCGAGCGTCCCTAGCGCGGCCGGATCGGCAACAGCAGCCCGTCGCTCTCGCTCGCCGCCCACGCGAGGCCCTCGCCCACCGCCAGGCCGTAGGTCGTGCCCTGGATCGGAACGCTCTTGATGAGCTTGCGCTTCGCGGGATCGACCGCCGTGACCCGCTGCGCGGTCGCATTCGTGACCCAGACGGCGCCGAGGCCGTATCTGACCTCGCGCGGGTTGGCGGGCACCTTCACGCGCGTCTCCACCTGGGCGGAGTCGGCGTCGACCACCACGAGGCGGTTCGCGGCGCTCGCCGACACCCAGAGCTCGCTGCGACGCGGCTCGAACGCGATGCCGCGCGGGGTGCCGCCGATCGACACGCGGCGGCCGGTCGGCTGGCCCTCCTTGTCGAGCTCGACGATCGCGTCTTCCTTGCTGACGGTGACCCAGACCTTGTCGCGCGCGACGGCGAGCTGAACGGGAGCCTCCCCCACGGGC
>JBKPBS010000120.1:0-4283 GCA_046726915.1 Actinomycetota bacterium | reverse complement strand
CAAGCTCGGCGGCAAAGCCTCCAAGAAACTTGATTGACAGCTGGTCTGGCCAGTTCTACGCTCGGCGCAGAGTTGGAGGCGCCGCGCCCATCGTCCACGAAATTGGAGGAGAGATGAGACGGCGAATCGCTCTGGCAAGCGCGACGCTCTCCGCTGCCGCCCTGATTGCCATAGCCGCGGTTCCGGCGTCGGCCCGCGTGCCGGGCGGCCAAGGCTTGGTCGACTTCGGCACTGTGACGTGCCAGGGTCTCGGTGAGGTCTCGGTCTTCGGACCGCGTGGTGAGCTTGCGTCGACCGCCTTTGCGGAGACGGGCGAGCATGTCGTCCTGCTGGAGTTCAACGTCACGATCACCGACGTCCACGGCAATGTCGAGACCTTCTCGAAGAGCTACGGCCAGAAGGCCGGCTTGACGACGTTCACGTGCACCCAGCACTTCGAGGAGCCCGGCGAGGCAACCGGGGACATCACAGCCACCGTCGCACTCGTTCCACCGCAGTAGGCAACGGGACAACTTCGGCGCTACGGACAAGCACATAGGGTCACGTCCGGTGAGCTACCTGCTGCTCGCGGACTCGCACACCTTCGTCTGTCGGACGTGGGATGACCTGGCGGCACTCGTCTGGGCGCGGGAGCACGGCTATCGCACCGCGAAGGCGCGGAGCGCCAACGGCTATGTGGACCGGCCTCTGTTGCCTTCGGAGCAGGCGCGGCTCGTAGAGGAAGCCACGCGGCTCGCGCTGAGCTAGCCGGGGGATGACTACACGGTGATTCCGGGGGTAAGAGCGCCCACCAATGGCGCTGCCACAGGACGAGCGACTGATGCGACTTCGGCTGCTTGCCCGACAGCTTGAGGAGACTCCGCCGTCGCGGCAGCGCGACGAGCTGCTCGGGCAGGTCCGGCTGCGAATGGTCGAGACCGAGGCTTGGGATGAACTCGGTCCGCCGTCGTCCTTGCCGGCTCTCGCCGACGAGGCCGTCTGAGGCCGCGCGGTTCTTTTTCATATGGAGTCCGCCCTAACACCCACCACGGCTGAGTCGAGTGTTTCCGCCACGGTCGGGCCGCTCGTGAGTGAAGCCGCTAAACCGCTAAGGGCGGGGCTCAGGATTCTCGCCCCCTTCACGACGAGGGAACCGGGGGCGGATACTGAGTGGGCGATGTCGCGGGAGAACGTCGAGGTTGTTAAGGACCTTTTCCGACGCCTACAAGGCCCGCAACAGCGAGTTGGCGCAACCGCGTCTCGTCGGTTCGAGGTGTCACTGAGACTTAACTGAGACGCTTGCCTCCGTGCGGGGAGAGCTTGAAAGGCGGCGCGGGCCTGAGCGGCCCGCGCCGCCGCTCGGGCGGTCGGGGCTCGGCCGCCGAATCAGATGTTGCAGCCGGCAGGCGCCTCCGCCGGGATGAGTAGCGGCCCGGACGCGGGCGCTTCGAAGAAGGTGGCCACGAAGACCGTCTCCTGGCCAGTGGGGTTGAAGGCGGTGTGGACGTGGCCGTGACCGGGGTCCACAAAGGCGGTTCCCGCCGGGTAGGCGCGTTCCACGCAGTCATCGGCGGCGACGTAGACGAGCTCGCCGCTGGTGACGTTGACGATCACGGGGCCGGCGTGGCTGTGCCATGGGAACTGCGCCCCGGGCTGCACGGTGAACCTTCCTACGACCGTGCGCGATGGGTCCTCGGTCTTCACGACCCTTTCTGCGCGGCCGTCGAGCTTGATCTTCAGCTTGAGGTCGACGTCGTCGGTGAAGACGGCGCGCCCGGTCAAGATCTCGCTCGCGATCGGCGGCGGCGGCTGCTGCGCGGCAGACGGCAGCACGTTCGCGCCGATCACGACGACAGCGATCAGCGCCGCCGCCAGCAAACCTCCTCGCTTCATCTTGCGCCGCATATGGAGGGCTCCTTCCATGGAGGGTTTTTGCGCAGCCTCAGCGACGTGAGGTTGTGCGCTTTGTCACCTATACCACTAAGCGATCTCGCCGCAAATTGCGCGTTTCTGCGCCGAGAACCATCCAAATAGCGTCCTTTCAGACAGCGGATTGCGCACCCTTAGAGGCACGAGCTTGTGCGCCAGGATCGCCCATGGTTCGCCGCCGAGCAGCACTACGACAACTGCATCGAGTCCGCCAAGGCGCGATTCCCGGGTGTCCGCCGGGTGGACGACCGGTACTCCTTCTCACCGCAAGAGGAATTCGAGCGGTTTACCGGAAAGGCGCAGCGGGAGAGACGCGAGGCCCTTGAGGGCTGTTCCCGGGCGCCGTGGTGACGCAACGAGAACGCGAGAAAGGGGTGCACGGTGTCCGACCAGGAGCAACAGGACGAGGTAGTCGATGAGGTCAAGCAGAGGTTCGAGGCCGCGGGCTTCCGGCTTCTCGTGCTGCAGGTGACCGACGCGCCAAGCGACTTGGCATGCCGTGGTCTTGGCAACGGGTCAGCCGATCGGAAGCGCCGGCATCGGCGACCCCTTCTCCGGTCAGCGCGAGCGGCCGCCGAAGCAGCCGAGCATGCGTACCGGAGCACCGGCAGGATCGAGTGAGACGCAACGCCCATGGGGCAACGCTGGGGCAACACAACACCCGCAGACAGCCGCAAACGCGGACCTAAGCGGCGAGGCTAGCTTGGCTTTGTAGAGCGGTTCGATCACCAGCAGAAGCCAGCCGCAAGCGCCGGGACGTTCTTCTAAGCCGCGGGTCGCAGGTTCGAGTCCTGCCCGGGGCGCTCGGCGGGACTAGGCGACAGTGTGAAATCGCCCTGCAAACAGACTGTCCGTATGTCGCGGACAGAAGGGACCTCGGGAATCCTGGCCGGTGGATGGGAAGTGACCTAGAGGGTCTACCTCAGATGTCGTCGGTCCGAGTCCCGCCGATAAGTCCGTCCCAAGACCAGTGCGGTATCTCCAAGCCGTCCGGCACATCATCTGCCGACCGGTGGTAGCGGGACATCGTGGTCGTGGTCGCCCAGCTGAAGTACTCGTGAAGCACCTGGCGCAACCGCTCGTCGCCCGCAAATCCGACGTCTTTCAACGCCTCGTCGAAGCATGCGATCGCTCGACGATCCATCTCCTCGTGAAGGCCGTTACCGCTGTGGATCCGTACGACCGAGGTCTCGTCGCCGTACGCCGCCGAGAACATGGTCGGCCCTCCGAGCGCCTCCGCCCAGTATGCGGCGAGACGCTCGCTGTGCTCGGGGTGAAAGCCGTGGCTGAACGCGTGGCTCACCACCTCGTCTGCCATCACTCTGGCGTGCCAAGCCCGGGCTAGGCGAAGCAAGCCCTGATAACCACCGGCGGCCTCGTAGACCGTCGGCTCCGGCCGGTTCTGCTCCGCCGCGACGATCGCGGCCTGCCACTTCCCGGGTAGGTCTTCGAAGCCGTCGGCGTCGAGCAGCGCCTCGTCGAACTCGCGTCGCTGGCGGTCGCCCATCTCGGAGAGCGGCGGGTAGCCGACGAGCTTCTCGACGCGGCGGCTCAGCTCGGCGCTCGCCATTTGGCGGAGGGTAGACCGTGCGGGGATACTGGGCGGGCAATGTCGCGAAGAAGCCTGGAGGACTGGTTGCGAGCCAGCGTCGAGGCCTGGAGTCGCGGCGACCGAGAGGCATATCTCGGCGACGCGCACCCAGATTACGGGATCGAAACCGAGCGCGACTGGGCGTACGTCGTCACCGGGCGCGACGGAATTCCGATGCGAGCCGACAACTCCGCGACCTGGGCGGCGACCCTCGAAGCGGTGCGGCTGCGGGAGTAGGCGATGTCGCAGGAGAACGTGGAGCTTGTCCGGGAAATCATCGCGGCCGTGCCCGATTGGCACGAGGTCAGCGCGCTGCTGCATCCCGACGCCCGGTTCGATCAGAGCCGCATCCCGGATGGGGGCGTCTACGAGGGCCGCGAGGCGTGCGGCCGCTTCTTCGAGCGCTGGTTCGGGACCTGGGACGACATACGGATGACGCCCGAGCGGTTCATCGAGGACGGCGACCGCGTGCTCGCCTTGATGACCATCGAGGGGCGCGGCAAGGGCAGCGGGGTGCCGGTGGTGATCCGCTCGGCCGATCTCTGGACGATTCGCGACGGCAAGATCGTCTCGCTCGTCGGCTACCCCGACCGCGCCGAGGCCCTCGAAGCCGTCGGGCTGCGGGAGTAGCGATGTCGCAGGAGAACGTTGAGGTCGCTATTCGAGCAGCTCGACGAGGCGTAGACCGGTCTCCGTATTGAGATCGCGGACTACCGCGAAGTCGGTGAGCGCGTGGTAGCGCTCGGCGTCGCACGAGGTGCCGGACTGCGCGAGTAGGCCCTTG
>JBKPBS010000119.1:0-18388 GCA_046726915.1 Actinomycetota bacterium | reverse complement strand
CTGCTCGGGCTCGCCGCCGCGATCCCGTGGCGGCACCGCGGCGAGGGCGCGGCCCGCGGCCGCCGCCGCTGGCTGAACCGCGCACTCGGCGTGGCGGGCCTCGTCGCCGGCCTGGTCGTCGTGGTCGGACCGATGAGCATGAGCATCGTCGACACGCACAAGTGGCGCGACGAGATCGGCGCCCCGCCCAACGCGGCCTACCGGGACGTGACGTTCAATGCCTCAGACGGCCTCGAGCTCGCCGGCTGGTACCGCCCCTCGCGCAACGGCGCAGCCGTGATCGTCGTCCATGGCGGCGGCAGCGACCGCGAGGGCTCGGTCGCCCACGCGAAGATGCTCGCCCGCCACGGTTACGGCGTGCTGCTCTACGACGCCCGCGGGCGCGGCGAGAGCGAGGGCTCGCCGAATGGCTATGGCTGGGACTGGGCCAAGGACTTTGAGGGCGCGCTGGACTTCCTCGCGCGGCGCGACGACGTGGATCCGGACCGGATCGGCGCGCTCGGCCTCTCCACCGGCGCCGACATCCTGATCGAAGCCGCCGCGCGGCACAGGGAGATCGGCGCGCTCGTCGCCGACGGCGCCGCCGCCGAGTCGTTCGAGGATTGGCACCGCCTGAAGGGCACAAGTCCCATCCTCCCGTCCGGCTGGGTGATGTTCACGACCACGCGCGTCCTGGCGGGCGACCCGCCCGGCCCGCCGCTCGAGGACCAGGTCGCCAAGCTGAAGTCGCCGACCCTCCTGATCTCGGCCGGCGAGGACGTCGAGCGCGACTTCAACGCCATGTACGACGAGGTCGGAAACCCCAAGGTCGAGCACCTCAACCTGCCGGATGCAGTGCACACGCACGGGATCCATGACGCACCGCGCCAGTACGAGCGGCGCGTCGCCGGCTTCTTCGACGAGGCGCTGCTGTAGTCCCCAATTTGGAGGACATGCTCCGGCAGTGGATACTTCCCTGCCAATGCAGCCTGAACACGTCGACGTCCTGATCGTCGGAGCCGGGCTCTCGGGCGTCGGCGCCGCCTGCCACCTCGAGGCGAACTGTCCGGGCAAGACGTACGCGATCCTCGAGGCGCGCGACGCCATCGGCGGCACCTGGGACCTCTTCCGCTATCCGGGCATCCGCTCGGACTCGGACATGTTCACGCTCGGTTACTCCTTCCGTCCCTGGGAGGAGGGCCAGGCGATCGCCGACGGTCCCGCGATCCGCAACTACGTTCGCTCGACCGCTCGCGACCACGGGGTCGAGGACAGCATCCGCTTTCACCACAGGGTCGTGGGCGCCGACTGGTCGTCCGAGGACGCGCGCTGGACGGTCGACGTCGAGCGGACCGACACCGGCGAGAGCGTGCAGCTCACGTGCTCCTTCCTCTTCGGCTGCACGGGCTACTACCGCTACGACGAGGGCTACCTGCCGCACTTCGAGGGCAGGGAGCGCTTCCCCGGGCCGATCATCCACCCGCAGCACTGGCCGGAGGACCTCGACTACGACGGGAAGCGCGTCGTCGTGATCGGCAGCGGGGCCACGGCCGTGACGCTGGTCCCCGCGATGGCGAGGCGCGCGGCGCACGTGACGATGCTGCAGCGCTCGCCGAGCTACGTCGTGACGCTGCCGGCCGAGGACCCGATCGCCAAGCTGCTCCAGCGCCGGCTGCCCGCGAAGGCCGCCTACGCGCTCGTCCGCTGGAAGAACGTCCTGCTGATGATGCTGAGCTTCCGGCTGAGCCGCTGGAAGCCGGCGTTCATGCGGAAGGTGATCCGGAAGGGCGTCATGAAGCGCCTTCCCGAGGGCTACGACGTCGACGTCCACTTCAACCCTCGCTACAACCCGTGGCAGCAGCGCATGTGCCTCGTGCCGGACAGCGACCTGTTCGAGGCAATCGTGGACGGCAGCGCCTCGGTCGTGACCGACGGTGTCGAGACCTTCACCGAAACCGGCGTGAAGCTCACCTCCGGCGCCGAGCTCGAGGCCGACATCATCGTCACGGCAACCGGCCTGAACCTGCTCCTGTTCGGCGGTATCGACGTCTTCCTCGACGGCGAGCAGGTCGACTTCGCCGAGCGGATCGCCTACAAGGGAATGATGATCTGCGGCGTGCCGAACCTGGCCATCACGCTCGGCTACACGAACGCCTCGTGGACGCTCAAGTGCGACCTCGTTGCGCACTACGTGACCCGCCTGCTGAATCACATGGACGAGCACGGCCACGACGTCTGCACGCCGAAGGCGCCCGACCCGTCGGTGCCGACGGAGCCGTTCATCGACTTCAACTCCGGCTACGTGCTGCGCTCGATCGACACCCTGCCGCGCCAGGGAGCGATCTCCCCCTGGCGCCTCCACCAGAACTACTTCCGCGACGTGCGCCTCCTGAAGCGCGGTCCGGTGGACGATTCGATGGAGTTCTCGCAGGCCCGCAGGGCGCCCGAGGCGCTCGCCGCCTGAGCGGTGGCGCTAGCCTCGAGGCATGTGCCGCAACATTCGAACGCTCCACAACTTCGAGCCACCGGCGACTGAGGACGAGATCCGCGCGTCGTCGCTCCAGTACGTCCGCAAGATCAGCGGGTTCACGAAGCCGTCGAACGCCAACGCCGAGGCCTTCGAGCGCGCCGTCGACGAGGTCGCCGCCGTCACGACGAGACTGCTCGACCAGCTCGTGACGAACTCGCCGCCGAAGGACCGCGAGGTCGAGGCGGCCAAGGCCAAGGCCCGCAGCGCCGCCCGCTACGCCGCCTAGGTCGCCGGGCGCTGCTCCTCGCGCACGGCCGGGCGCTGTTCGTCGCGCGCCGCGGGGCGCTCGTCGTCCTCCACGAGCGCGGCCAGCCGCTTGCGAAGACCGGGAATCCCGCCGCTCACCGTCGCGGCGATCGACCTCCCCGCCGCCGGGTAGAGCTGCCAGCGCACCAAGAGCAGCGCCGCGATGACGAACACGGCCGTGAACAGTGCCACCGCCGCGCCGAACACCGTGAGCGCGTCCAGGTCGAGCGCGATCAGCTCGGCGAAGGCCGCGGCGGCGCCGACGGCGAGTGCGATCGTCACCCACAGGAGCGCCATCTGGGCGACTCCCAGCGGCCGGCGCAGCCGCTCCTCCTCGGCTCGCGCGGCCAGCTCGGCCGCGCGCGCCCGGCGGGTCTCCTTCAGCATCGGCTCCACCGCGCCGGCCGGGATGCCGATCGTCTCCGGCCGCGCCGGGAGCGTGCCCTCGCCGGTGATGTCGAAGTAGCTCATCAGCCCGATGGCCTCGGAGCTCACCGCCTCGGCGCCGATGCCCTCCAGGTCGCCGTCGAGCCGTACGAGCACGCCCTGCTTCGAGAGCGTCCCCACCGCCCGGTCCACGAGCCGGCTGTCGAGCGCGCCGATCGGCTCGTCCCGCCGCGTGCGCGCCAGTTCCGCGACCCCCGCGAGAAACTCGGCGCAGAGCTGCAGGCGCGTGTCGAGCTCGGTGAGCGAGTCCACCTCCACACCGGCTTCCTCGATCGCGACCGTTGGCGCGCCGCAGCTCACCGCCGCCTCCCGCATCCTCGTGACACACACGACCGAGACCGCCCGATCCGAAGCGTCGTGCGCCGCCTGCTCGAACAGGTCCACCGCGTCCGGTCCCAGCGCCCGCGCGATGTCGAAGCGCTCCTCGAGAGCGGCGTAGTCAAAGGCTTGCCGCATCCACGCCCGCACGTTTGCCAGCCGCGTCTCGCTGAGCGCGTCGCCACCCACCAGGGCGTCGAGGTCGAGCACCGCCGCGGTGGGCGTGACGAGCCCGTCGACGTGCGAGGCGCCGTCGAGCTCACGCTCGAGCAGCTTCGTGACCTCCTCGCAGTACTCGGTCAGCGGCTGGTCGAGTCCCAGCCGCTCGGGATGCGCACGCGAGGCCGGGGACTGGAGACGCGCGAGCACCCGCAGGACCGCGCGCGCCTCGAACAGGTTGTCGAGCCAGCTCGTCGCCGGCACGGTGTGGAACCACAGCGCCCAGCGCTGCGCGACCCAATGAGCGTCGGCGATGCCGGTGTGGAGGCTGAAGCGCCCGCCACCGTCCACGCCGACGAGCGACCCGCCGCTCTCCATCCAGGCCTTCACGTCGGGACGGCCCAGGTAATCGCCCGGCGTGGCGCCGTCGCGCAGGACCACGTGGCTCACCTCTCGGAGCGGCCACTGGTCGAAGTAGAGCTCGCCGCCGGGCGACGGCGCGAGCTGAACCGTGCTCGCGCCCTGGAGCCGCAGCTTCCGGGCCAGCAGGCTCGCCGGCGACACGGTCCCGTCGGGCAGATCGGACTCCGCGCACGGCGACACGACCGCTATCTCGGGGCGGCCGTGCGAGCAGAACTCGATCGCGTTGGCCAACAGCCGGGCATGGCTCTTGTAGTCGCGTGGATCCAGCCAGGCGGTGCAGACCACGAGGCGGCGGTCGCTCGTCATCGAGCTCCGCAGCATCACCGGCACGCGCTGCGGTCCCTCCTCCACCTCGAGCACCGTGCGCCAGCCCGACCCCGGGTCCGTGGCGAGCCACGTGCTCGACCGGCAGTCCACCGGGTCGGTGGGCGCGCGCTCTGCCACCGCGCGCGGCCAGTTGAGCAGGATCTCCTCGGTCTCGCGGCGCTCGCGCGGGTATGCCTTCTCGGCGGGCTTCGAGAGCGGGCGGATCTGAGCCGTCCACTGCCCACGCAGGAACGCGAGCGCGTCGGGGTCGCGCTGGTGCAGGATCAGCAGGTTCGGGGGCAGCTCGCCGGCGGCGAGCAGCGTCCTGCGGATGCCGCTGTCATGGCAGAGGGCGTTGAAGCCGATGACCACGCAGTCAAAGCTCGACGCGATCTGCTCGACGCCGTCGAACATCCGCTCGGTGAAGGTCTCGATGCGCCAGCGCCTGCGATGGGCGCGGAGATAGGTCGACACGTCGCGCGCCGGGCTGTGCAGCATCTCCGCCTCACTCTGGAGTACCGCGACGGCGAGCCGCGGTGCGTCGAGCTGGAGCCCGCTGTCAAGCGTCTGCCACGCCATTGCGCGCGTCGTGGAAGCGCGTGACCTCGAAGTCCCGAAACGTGAACTTCACCGGAACCACGGGGTGGTACTTGGACGGGTCGTCCTCCAGCTCCTGGCGCCAGCGCTTGCCGGCGCAGCGCAGGAAGACGCGGTCATTCAGCGAGTCGTTGCGCGCCACGCCGACGCAGACCCAGTCGGGCGCGTCGTTGTCGTTTCGGTAGTAGGCGGAGAAGTAGGGGCCCCGCCGCTCGAGGCGGAGCCGGCCCGACAGCGCCGTGCCGTCGCCGACCGGCCGCCCGTACCAGTTGTTGTCATACGCCGTGCCGGAGTTCGAGTTGATCCGGTAGCCGTCGTCCTCGTCGTGCTCGACCCCCGCGAACGGCGGCGCGCCGTGCGGGTCGAAGAAGTTCGACTTGTCGCGCTCGCCCGGCACGAAGCGGCTGCCGTCCGCGCGCAGCGGCCCCCTGTGCGCGGCCGGCGGCACGTTCACCGCCGCCATCTCGAGCGTCGACGCCTGGCCCACCCGGCTCACCTCGTAGGAGACCTCGGCGGCGAAGTCGCCCTCGATCCCGTCCACGTAGCCCACCCCGCCGCCGGAGTAGAACGGCCAGTCGCGGAGCGCGTACCAGAGGCCCTCCTCGAGCTCGGAGTCGCCCTTCAGCTTGCCGTCGTACTCGGCGATGTCCACGTGCACGCCGTCCTCCTGGCGGATGTGCGCGTACGGGTTCGCCTTCGCGTAGCCGAGCGAGAACAGCCGCGTGTTCGTGGTGGTCCCGGCGAAGCTCTCGCTCACGAGCTCCTGCCGCGCGCGCACGAACGGCGCCACGTCGAGCATCGAGTCGGTGGCGATCGACCAGACGAAGTCGTGTCCGCGGAGCGCCTCGTACTCCTCGCGCGTGAAGACGGCCGGGTCCCTGTAGAGGTAGACGATCGCCCCGACCCGCAGCCCGCCGTCCGCGTGGAGCTGCTCGAGGCGCTTGCCGGCGTCCGTGAGCGCGCCGCCGGCACCCAGGATCGCGCCGATCTCGATCACCACGCCGTCCGTGCCGTGCTGCTCGATCTGAGCTACCTGCTCGTCGGGCGCGAGCTCCCAGTCGAACGAGGCCACGCGCACGCCCGGCAGCTGCTCGCGCGCCAGCCGCAGGTTCTCCGGATCCTTCGAGTAGAGCACCACCTCGTCGACCTTGAACCGCTCGGCGATCGCGGTGCAGGTCTTCTTCACGAACTCGTCGCGCCGCCCCGTCTCGAGCGACGAGTCGTGCTTCAGCTCCACGACCTTCGGGACGTCGGCCGGCAGCTCGCCCAGCAGCTTCGGGAACGTCTCGATCGGGTCGCCGGGCTTCTCGGGGCGGCGGTAGTGGAACTCGGTGGCGCCGCGCGGGCGGAACGTCTCGCCCACGTCGAGCTTGCGCAGGTCGGCCAGGTCGGTGTCGATGATCGCGTGGTTCTCTCCGGCCAGGCGCTCGGTGGTCGGATCGTGCGACACCACCAGGCGGCCGTCCTTCGTGAGCTGCACGTCCAGCTCCAGCGCGCCCGCTCCCGCCGTGTACCCCGACACCAGCGCCGTCTTGGTGTTCTCGGGCGCGTGGAGCCGGTTGCCGCGGTGGGCCAGGACCCTCATGACGTCAGCGCTCCGGTGAGGCCGCCGACCACGCAGAGCGCGTAGCCCTGCGGCGGCTTCGGCGTGTTCTCGGCGATCACGCCTACCACGTAGTCGCCGGCCGCGGGCTGGTCGATCGCGATCTGCTCGACGTTGTTGCGCTTGTCGAGCGCCGGCGGCCGCTCGTTCGTGCCCTGCAGGTAGCGCTCGAGCAGCTCGTCCGCCTTGCGCCGAGCGACCCGGTGGTCCGCGTTTCCGTAGACCGGGGTGCCCCCGGGAGGAGTGAGCTTCAGGTGGAGGTTGTTCTGCACCCCGTCGCTCGGCCAGTCGGTCCAGGCAAGCACCACGCGCAGCGGACCCGCATCGCCGTCGGCGACGGTGAAGTTGTAGCTCTGCTGCGCCAGCACCGAGCCGCGGCTCGCGAGTGCCTTCGGCGAGTCCTGCCGCACGTCGTCGTACTCGAGCCTGCGGCCCGCGGGTGCCCCGTCGTGGGGCAGGATGTTCTTGAGGTCGACGCGCCCGAAGCCCTGGTCAAAGTCGGGGTAGCCGATCTCCTCGCGCAGCTCCTCCGGCAGCTCGCGAGCCTTGATGCGCCGGGCCGATGCGATCAGCATCGCCTTCAGCAGCGCGGCCGACGGGTTCGCGAACTGGCGCTCCTCGCGCAGGTACTCCCGCAGCACGGCTGCGCAGCCCGCCACGACCGGAGCCGCCATGCTCGTCCCGCCGAGATAGCCGTACGCGCCGTTCGCCGCGGCGCCGTCGTTCGGCACGTCGAGAAAATGGATGCGCGCGCCCTGGGCGCGCGGCGCCAGGATGTAGGTACCGGGCGCGAGCAGGTCCGGCTTGACCGCCTCCGAGTCGGTGGGGCCGCGGCTGCTGAGCGCGGCGGGGCAGTCGGGGTCGCCCGACATGCGCTCGTCGGAGCAGGGCGGCGCCGGGAAGTTCTTCTTGTTGTACGCGCCCCAGGTGGTCTCGATCTCTGCTCGGTCAGTGTCGCTCGCTCCGACGGTCAGCGCGTTCTTCGAGCTGGCCGGCGATCCGACGGTGTGGAAGCCCACCCAGCCCTCGGGCGCCACGCCGGAGTTCCCGGCTGCGATCACAACGAGCACCTCGGGGTTGGCCCACACGAACTCGTCCAGCGCCAGGCTGCCGAAGTCGTAGTGGCCCGCAAAGTTCGTGCCGACGCTCAGGTTCACGATGTGCGCCCCGCTCGCCACGGCGCGCTGGAGCAGGTCGGCCCAGTTCGCCGGGATGATCGGCACGGCGTCCGGGCCCACGAAGCCGATGATCGCGAGCTTGGCGCCCGGCGCGATTCCCTTGTGCTCGCCGTTCGACGCGGCGCCGGTGCCCGCCAGGATGCCCGCCACGTGCGTGCCGTGCCCAACCGTGTCCTCCTTCGAGGCGCCGTCGACGCTGTCGAGCGACGCGATCTGCTCGGCGAGGTCCTGGTGGGCGCTGTCGATCCCGCTGTCGAAGACCGCCACGACCTCGCCGGCGCCGCTCCACGGCAGGCCCTCCACGCCCACGAGCGTCCGCGCGTGGCTGCTGAGCAGGCTGGGCGGCTCGTAGAGGTCGAGCCGGCGCATGCTTCGGATCCGCGCGATGCTCGCCACGAGCTCTCGCTCGAGCGGCGCCTCGAAGCGGACGAACAGGTACGAGGCCTCGGTCACCTCCACGCCGAGCTCGCGCAGGCGCGCCACGACGGCGTCGCGGTCGGCGATGCGGTGGAGCACGAGGTCGAACGTCCGTCGCTCGCCGGGATGTTCCTCGAGCTGCCCCACGAGCTTCGGTGTGAGCTTCTCCTCGAGCCGGTACCGCTCGACAGCGCGCACCCCGGGGGTGGCGCGAACCTGCGCGTACTGCTCGCGCGTGAGGCGCGTCCGGTACGCGTCCGGCGGCTCGAAGGCGGCCAGGTCGACGCCAAATCCAACGAACGCCGAACGCTGCTCCTCGGTGATCGGGCCCTCCAGCCGGATGTGGTAGAAGGCCACGTCCGGAGCGTCCTCGGGCTCCGGCTCGACCACCAGCGGCCTGTCGCGGCGAATTCCGCTCAGGCGCGGATCGCCGACCTTCACGTGCCCCTGCCGCCCCATGGGCGTGGGACCCCCCACCGGCTCCCCGCCGTTCGAGATCGGGTCGACGACGATGCCGCGCTCCGCCAGGGTGCGCACGCCGTCGGCGTCGAGCCATCCCTCCACCACGCCCTCATACGCGGCGTGGCCGTCGCGAACGAGATCCTCCGCGAGCTTGCGCTCCTCGTCGCTCGTGACGTAGATCGCGGCGTGAAGCCCCTCAGCCACCGTATGCCGCCTTGAGCGCGTCCTTCAGGCCGTCCTCGATGTTCGGCTGCTTGTCGATCAGGTCCCAGTAGCCGTCGGCGCCGACCAAGGGCGGGTCGAGCGGCACGGACTTGGGCATCTCCACATCGGCCAGCAGCGAGCCGTCCAGCGCCGCGAGCTCCTCGGGCGAGGGGTCGTACTCGTTGTCGAGCTCGACTGTGAAGGTCTCGAGCTCCATGCCCTCGGCGAGCAGCGCGGCCTCCTTGTCCTCCGCCTCGGCCGCGCGCGCCGGGAGGTCGGACATCCCGTTCTCGAGAACCTCGACCGCCTTCCCGAACGAGATGTCGTTCACGGGCGAGTTGGCGGCGTGCAGATCGAACGCTTTCTCCTCGCCGCCGGCGCTGTAGGGCTCGAGCGCGTAGTCCGGCGCCCTGTGCAGCTGCTCCATCAGCGCCTTGCTCCCGTAGCGCGGGATCCCGTGGATGGTCACGAGGTCGATGTCGCGCTCGGTCGCGTCGATCAGCCGGTCCCAGGGATCGCCGTCCGCGCCACGGATCACGAGCAGATCGGCCATCGAGCCGGCCGTGATGTGCCCGAGGTACTGCTCCCAATGCGGGAGCGCCGCGGCGCCGGCGGTCACGGAGCGAACCAGGTCCTCCGAGGTGAAGTCGGCCTGCTGGGCCTCGACGGCGTGGCGCGCGACCTTCAGCTCCTGTAGGAGGTTCTTGCTGCCGGTCGGCGCCCAGTCGCAGCCGAGCCCGAAGGTCACTCCCGACTTGCGGAGCGCCTTCAGGTCGACGGTCTTCCCGTACAGCAGCTGGTTGCTGAAGGGCGACCAGACCACCGTTGCGCCCCGGCTGGCCAGCAGGGAGAGGTCGTCGGCGGTCAGCCCGAGGGCATGGATGCCGACGAGGTTCGGGCCGATCAGGTTGCGCTCCATCAGGTTGGCGAAGTGCTGCCGGCTCTTCTCGTCGATTCCCTCGGACAGGTGGTAGAAGCAGACCATCTTGTCGAGCGTCCGTTTGAACGACTCGAACTCGGACGGGTCGCCCCCCTTGCGCAGCTTCAGGTCCGGCACATGGCTCGTGGCGTCCGGCAGCCGCTTGTCGCCGGTCTGCTCGACGTTCCGCATCACGCCGTCGTAGAGCCGCCAGCCGCCGTTGACCGCGGTCTTGATGCCCTGCCCGGTGGTGGTGCCGCCGATCAGCGCCTTGGCCTCCACGTAGCGCACGAGGTAGCGCGCGGTCCGGTAGGAGCCGGCGATTGCCTTCACCGGCTTGCTCACCTCGGCCGAGTACAGCGGCGTGCCCCACTGGCTGCGGTTGTCGTAGCGCTTCGGGAGCGGCCAGAGCGGCCGGATGTTGTAGGCGAAGTGGTTGTGGAGATCGATCAGGCCCGGGTAGATCGTGCCGCCGGTGTCGATCATGCGCGCGTTCGCGAACTCCTCCGGCAGCTCCTCCCCGTCCTTTACGACCGCCGCGATCAGGCCCTTGCTCACCACGACCTGTGCGTTCTCGAAGAACTGGCCCGGCGCGTCCATGGTCACGACGCGCCCGCGCAGCGCGTACGTGGGCCCGCGGTCCGCCTCGACCTCACCCGCAAGCAGCTGAGGTGCGGCGGGCTCTGCGACCGCCGCCGGGGCGGCTGCGGCAGGCTGCGCCTCGGCCGCACCCACGTTCACCGTGCGCATGCCGGCCGCGGCGGCAGCCACGAGCAGTCCCGCGTTGGAGCTCACATACGTGCAGTCCTCGACCGGCTCGCCGGCCAGGGCGGCCGCCACGCGAAACGCGCGCCGGTCGGGCAAGCTCACCGGCAGGTTCGACGCCATGACCAGCAGGTCGGGGTCGAACGACGGGAACAGCCCGACCTGCTCCAGGATGCCCTTCACGTCCCGGGCGCTCTTGTAGGTGTCCGCGTTACACAGGACGCCGAGCCGCTCGCCCTGAAGCATCCAGCCAGCGGCCTCCGGCCGCGCCGCGTAGCCCCGCTCGGTGCGGACCACGAGCGTGCCGAGCATGTCGAAGAAGACGGTCACACCGTCACCGCCTCGTCCACGTCGTCCGTCTCCGCCCAGGCCTCGGCGACCGGCGGGGCGGACTCGACGACGCCCGCGAGCAGCTCCGCCTGGAGCGCCTTCTCGCGCTGCAGGTCGGCCACGGGCGACCCTGCCGTGAGCTGCGGCGCCTCGGACAGCGGCTCGAGCTCGTCCTCGTAGTCGCACGGGCCCACCTCGAGCATCGGGCAGAACACGCACGCGCCCGCGGGCCGTGCCAGGTGGCCCGTGGCGGCGTTGAAGCCGATCCGGCCGGCCTGCGCCTCCTCGACCAGCTGCTCGATCACCCGCTCGCGCGCCGGGCCGAACTCGTCCGGGTTGCCGGTGATGTGCGGCGAGTAGATCACCCGGCTCTCGATCGAGCGCCCGTCGGGCAGGTCCCCGTAGCGGAGGCGCACCTCACGCTGCATCAGGTCGGTGAGCGCCTCGCGCGACTCCGGCTTTCCCTTCGAGAAGCGCTCGCGCATCTCCTCGTTGAAGGCGTTCGCCGTGCTCTGACTGAAGATCAGGAGCACGGGCGGAAGACTCTGGAAGAGCTGGCGCAGGAAGTACTTGCGCTTGCGGAGACACTCGCTGACGATGCCGTCGCGCTCCGCCTCGCTCATCGGCGGCAGCTCCGAGTCCTTCGGGTCCGGCTTCGTCGTCCACTTCGCCGACGGGCTCGCGACCATGTTCCCGTAGCTCAGGTCCTCGCCGACCGAGAGCTTCTCCTTCGGCCAGCCCATCGCATCGGCCAGCGCCTCGAGCAGGTCCTGGTAGCCGTCGTACATCTTCTGGCGGGCGAGCTTCACCTCGATGACGCGGTTGCCCTCCGCGTCGGGCGGAATCTCGAGCTCGAAGTCGGAGAACGGCGTGTCCTGGTCGCCGCCGCCGAAGCGCTCGTAGTCCTCCTGGCTCAGCTCCAGCTTCGCGTGCGCGCGGTAGCGGAAGTAGTGCGCGTACTGGCGGTAGTCGTCGAACAGCGGGTTCAGCGCGCCCCGGTGATATGGCCACCAGCCGGGCAGGTTCGGGTTGATGCCGAGCGCCATGAGCGGCGCCTTGCGGCAGCCGCTCAGGAGCTCGGGCACAAGCGGCGCTCGGCCCACGTAGCGCGTCCTGTGCACGATGCCGCGTTCCGGGGGCGGCATGTCCTCGGTGTAGTCGTAGCTGTGGTAGGTGCCCCAGCGCCGGAAGTAGCTGCACGGATGCGGCTGCTTCCCGGGCTCCTGGGCGATCCGCACCGCCTGGCACGACATGACCTCGTAGGCCAGCTCGACCTCAACCGGCAGTCGCGTCTCCACCTGCGGGCCCCCTCAGCCGTCCTCGAGGCCCGCGATGATCGCCCAGGTCGCCAGGGCGCCCATCACGCTGGTCCAGTAGCCGTACGCCTCGTAGTACCAGACGGCCCAGTGCGCCTGCATGTCCGGCTTGCGCGGCTTCGTGGGCAGGTCGCCGTTGATCATCGGGTCCGAGAGGTTGCGGACGATCGCCCAGTTGGGGGCCGCGTCGCCCAGCTCGTCGGCGGCGAGGCCGAGCACGGCGTCGCCCATCTCCACGGCGCATCCCTCGCTCCACAGGTTGTTCGCGGACGTGCCGAACTCGAAGAAGTCCGTCGTGAGGATCGGGTGGAACTCCGGCATGCCGTCGCCGTCGTCGATGTGGATCGACGGCGCGTTCGGTGGCTCTGACTTCAGCAGCGGGCCGTCGAACGGGTAGCGCTTCGTGGGCGGGCCGAACTCGGGCTCCTCGAGCTCGCGCGCGTGCTCCGCCATCAGCTCCTCCGCCTTGGCGAAGTGGGCGGTGGGGATCTTCCAGTCGCTCTTGTAGGTCTTGCCGGCGAACGGCTCGTTCGCGAACTCGTCCGCCAGCCGGAACTTCGCCGCGCGCGTCACGACGACGTCGCCGAGGTCGTGCTCGTGCTTCACGCCGCCGCTCGTGCCGACCGTCAGCACGAGGCTCGGCTTCGCCTCGTCGATGATCTGCCGGAACAGGTCCTTCACCGGCAGCGTCGCCGTGCGGTCGCCCGTCTTCACGCCGTCCTGGTTCAGGTGGAGCTCCGACTTCATGCAGAGGACGGTCTTGTCCCCGATCTTCGTCGGGAAGTAGCTCGCGAGCCGCTGCGCCTGGCGCGCCGGCGCATCCTCGCGGATCTTCGGCAGGTAGCTGTCCTGGAAGCCGCGCGCGTAGCGGTACCAGTGCGAGCGCGGGTGCCCCGGCGTGAGCACGTCGGCGAGCGCGTTCAGCTCGGCCACCGTCCAGGTGACCACCACGACGTCAGCCTTCGGCAGGGGCGCGTCGCGGGCCGGCGGCGGGTCGATCGGCTGGGGCTCCGGCGCAAGCCCGTCGGGGAACGGGATCCCCAGGTCCGCCAGCAGCGCCGCCTCCTGGTCGACCACGGGCTCGAGCTCGAGGTCGATCGCCTCCGTGCCGGCGTCCAAGAGCAGCCGTGCGATCTCCTTGCGCTCCGGGACGTCGGCGGGTGTCGTGGTCGCACCGGTTGCCGTCACTGGACCTCCTCGCAGACTCGGTAGGCGTTGGCGATCAGGGTGATGGTGGGGTTGGACGCGCCCGACGTCGGCATCCATGCCGCGTCGAGCACGTGCAACCCCTTCACGGTGTGCGACTCGCACAGCTCGTCGAGCACCGAGCTCCCGGGGTCGGCTCCCGCGCGAAGCGTTCCCTGCACGTGCCCGTAGCCGGGGTTCTCCTCGATCTGGGGGTCGAAGCGCCGCAGCTCCCCGCCGGCCTCGGCCATGATCTCGCAGACGCGCTCCAAGGCGTAGCGGCTGAGATCGAGGTCGTACTTGTGGTGGCGGTAGTAGGTGCGCGCCACCGGCATCCCCCACGGGTCCTTGCGGTCCGGGTCCAGCTCCACGCGGTTGTCGTGGAGGGACATCGCCTCGCCCGTGAACGAGAACGACACGCCGCCCTGCTCGCGGAGCTCGCCGAGGTAGTCGGTGAGGTCCTCGCCCCAGACGCTCGGCTTGTCCCGGCCCATCGAGGCGAGCTTGATGAGCCGGATCGGCGTGGTCGTCGTGAGCGGGTCGTAGACCGAGAACTTGCCGCCCTTCGAGAGGTAGGTGTTCGAGTCGTTGATCGTGTAGAGGTCGCGCACCTGGAGGCTCCCGATGCCTGTGCGCGGCTGGTATGCCGGGCCGAAGTCCCACACTGGCTTGCCCCGGAAGGTGAGGTCCGCGTTCCCCTTCACGTGGTAGATCAGGTAGTGCCCGATCATGTCGTTCGGGTCGGGGATCTCGGATAGCAGGAAGAGCCGCGCGGACTCGATCGTCTGGACCGAGACGAACACCCGCGGAGCGCCCATGAACTGCTCCTCGCCGTCGGGCTCGGTCTTGTACATCACGCCTGTCACCCGCCCGTTCTCATGCACGAGCCGCGTGACGCAGTGGCGCGTGAGCAGCGTGCAGCGGCCGGTGGCCAGCGCGCGCGGGATCATCGTGTTGGCGGCGTTGCCGCGCGCGTTCAGCGCGCAGCCGTAGAACTGATTGAAGCCGCAGAACGAGCAGGCTGGGCGGCTGTCGTAGACCTGCGAATTGATCGCCCGCGGGCCGAGGTAGGGCTTCCAGCCCGCCTCGCCGAAGGCCTCCATCAGGAACTCCGTGGCGGCGTGGAGCCTCAGTGGCGGCATCGGGTACTCGTAGCCGGGGCTCATCGGCTCCTGCGCCGGCGCCTGGTTCGCCTTCCCGGACACGCCCCACTCGTGCTCGGCGCGCTCGAAGTACGGCAGGAACTCCTCGTAGGTCCAGGGCCAGTCGACCATGCTGGCGTCCTCGGGGATGTCCGTCATGTACTGCGTGATCGCCATGTCCTCCGGCGTGTAGCGCGGCAGGTTGGCGTCCCAGATCATGGTCGAGCCGCCGACCATGTTCGCTATCCACCAGCGCTCGCTCGGCTTGGGCGTGCCGTCGACGCCGACGTACATGTTCGGGTCGTCGTTCACGTGCGGGATGAGCGCCTTCTGGGTGTGGAAGTGGAGCTCGTCGAGCGGGAGGAAGTCCTCGGCCGTCGCCCAGTCGCCCTTCTCGAGGACGGTCACTCGCATGCCGCGCGCCGTGAGCACGCGCGCGGCCGTGGCGCCGCCTGCTCCGCTCCCGACGATGATCGCGTCGGGCTGCTCAGACGCCATGACCCACCTCCGCGCGACCGCGGCTCCACTCCTCCGCGGGCCCATGCGTCCCCAGCCAGCGCCACATGACCGCGTGGCGGTTCCCGCGCCAGCGCGGGTCGGCGAAGCAGCCCTCGATGCAGTGGTTCCGCATCGCGGTGAACAGGCGTTTCTGATCGAGGTCCTCCGGCAGACCGGGGGCCTCGCCGCGCTGGAGCTGGCCGAGGAGCACCGTGACCTCCTCGGGCTCCATGTCAGCGAGGCCGCCCCGGCCGTTGGCTTGCCGCGCGGCCTCGTCGAGCGCGGCGAGGCCGCCCGTGTACAGCTCCCGCCACCCCTGGATCTCGTAATAGCTCTCCGGCTCGCGCGTGAGGAGCGCGTCGAGGTAGTCGACCGCGCCGGCGTCGGTGGCGCCGGGCGCGCTCGCGCTGCCGGGGAGCAGGGCTTCGAATATGACCGCGGCCTGCGCCCTCTGCTCGTCGGAGAGGAAGCCTGGCTCGGGTGCGATTAGCCGCCTCATGGCCTACGCCGCCACGTTCAGGCCCAGCCGCTCCTCCATCGCCGTCACCAGCCCTATGTAGGGGGTGAAGTCGCGGGGGCCGATCTGGCCTACGAGGTTGAGGACGATCGTGTCGTCCATGTCCGAGAAGTGCTCGCCCATCCGCGGGTAGAGCTCGTCGTTCTCGCGCTCCGCGTGATGGATGAACAGGCGGACGAAGCCCTCGGTGTTGGTCACGAAGGCGTCGATCGCCCACGGCAGGTCGGTCGGGTCCTCGTCCGCCGCCTGGATGCGGCGCCAGGCTATGTCCATCCCGCGGAAGTAGGCGCGCCCCTGGTCGTGGTGCAGGAAGACCCAGTTCACGTCGTCGGGGTCGAGCCCGCGCGCCACTGCGATCGGCACCGCCGCCTCCTCGGCCTTCAGGTGCGCCTGGTCGGCGAAGTTGTTCGTGAGATAGATGAGGATCCCCATCGCGCCCATGAGGTCCGCGGGGATCGACGAGCCCTCGTCGAGGCTCCTGAGCTGCCGGCAGATCTCCTCGCCACAGGCGAAGATGCGATCGCCCAGCAGGTGCTCGGTCTCGAAGAAGTCCTCGAAGGCGCGGCCGCTGTAGGTGGCCGTGCCGCGCTTCTTGGTCAGCGGGGCCGGCATGAACTCGCGCCCGGGCGGGCACGGCTTCAGCTCGGAGTGGAGGCCCGCGGCCCGCGCGCTCAGCACCTCGATCAGGTTCTCGCCGACGAAGAGGCAGCGATCGGGCGCGACGCCCATCAGCTCGGCGGCCTTCTTGAAGATCGCGGGGTCCGGCTTCTCGAGGCCGAGCTCGTGGTTGATGAACACGTGGTCGGCGTCGATGAAGTCGCCGATCTTCACGATCCGCTCGCCGCCGTTCTCGCTGAGGACGGCGTCAACGACCATCGAGCGGCCCTGGTCAGCCGTCACGTCCTCGGGGAGGTTCGTGATCACCCCGATCGTGAGCCCGACCTCCTTCATCGAGCTGAGCAGCTTCTCCGTGCTCGGCCGGTACGGAACGAGGTGCCCGGGCCGGTCAACCTCGCCGAGCGTGTCTCGGGCATCGAAGAACACAACCTCGACGGGGTTGCCGTTCGTCGCCATGCGAATCCTCTCTGACGGAAACGGAGGCCCCCATGCGGAGGAGCGGGGGCCCGGACTGGTACTCCGCGGCCGACGCTAAACCACTCTCAAGTCAAGAGTCAAGTGCTGTAGACACATTGTTTAATCTGCAGCCGAACCGGCAGGCTTGTGGCACGAAAGCTGTGCCTTTTCAGCGCATCAGGCCACGCGGAGGACGAGCTCGTCGGCGGGCGCCAGCAGCATGGTCAGGCCGTGGCGAGGGTCGCGCGGCGAGCGGCGCTGCTCGCGCAGCACGAGCGCGGACCAGGGCCGGCCCTCGTCCAGCTCCGGTGCGAGCTCGGCGGCCACATCACGCGGCACCCAGCCCACCTGGGCGCCGCCGGCGTGCACGGCGATCGCGTTCGGGTCGTGCTCGTTGGCGGGGTCGCGGCGGAGCTCCAACGGGCGGCCCGGCGCCACGGCGTCGGACTCGATCGCATCGGCGTGGTGACGGCCCGCCCCTGCCACGCCCACCACTCGCAGACCTTGGGAGGTCAGCTCGGGCGCGTCCCGGGCCAGGTAGCGGCCCGAGCCGGGGTCGATGAGCTGATAGCCCGCGACCCAGACCTGCCCTCCGTCGTCGGGGTACCAGTAGCGCTCTTCGTAGCCGGCGTCGACCACCACACCCTCAACCTAAAGGGGTCAGACCCCTTGAGGGTGGTTGAGGGTTGCTATTCCTGCTCTCGACCGGGTACGGGGTGGTCGTACCCGCGCGAGAGGAGCCGAACGTGGCGTTGAAATTCGCCGAAGTGCCCGCCCCTAGCCCGCCTCAGCAGCCAGAGCCGGCGCCCTCCCCGGCGCCCCAGCCCGACCCGAAGGGGCCCGAGACGCCCGAAGAGCCAATCAAGCCGGAGCCGCAGCCGGCGCCGCCCGCCGAGTAGCCCTTACGGAATGTCCCGGGGCGGCTCGTCGTAGGGGGCCGGCTCGTTGTCGTGCGGGCTGCCGCCCTGCAGGTGGAGCGGCTCGTCGTCGTCGGGCTGCTCGTCGTGAGGCGCGCCGCGGTGTCCCGGCGGGCGGTAGTCCGTCCCGGTCGTGGACGGGAAGGTGAAGTGCTGCTCCACGCCGAGGGCAGCGAGCGCATCGGCCACGCGCTGGAGTGCCTCCTCGCGCGAGTCCGCCTGGACACGCAGATCGAAGAGGCCCCCCTCATCCGGCGCGCCCACGTCGGCCTCGAGCGTGCTTGCGAGCATCGCGCGGGTCTCCTCCCCCGTGTGCTGGTCGGGGTCGAGTATCTCGAGGGTGATCTGGTGCGTGGTCACAGGATTGGCCTACCCGGGTAGAGAAAGGCAATGCGCTTCGAAACCCCCAGTCCGGGCCCCGGCCCGAGCCCGGCGCCAGGGCCGGATCCCGAGGATCCCAGCCCGCCCACGCCGACGCCGGACCCCGGCCTTCCGCCCCAGGAGCCGGTCCCGCAGATCTAGCGTCGGCGCGGCAGTAGCCTGAAGCGCGCGCGGTCCGGCTTCGAGACGTTCCCGGCGGCGTCCCGAGCCGTGAGAGTCATGCGGTAACGGCCCGGCTTGAGGCTCCGCCGCGGCGACAGCCGCCCCGCGAACTTGATCTGCCGTGCTCCCGGCTGCACGGCGAGCGAAACCGATCCGCGCACCAACAGCAGCCGTGTGCAGCGCGGCCGCGAGCGATTGAGCCGCGTCGGCCTCCGGCACCTGCCGCCCACGAGCCGCCCGGGCAGGGCCCGCCTGAAGCGAAGCTTGACGGTCGCCGCCTCGGAGATCGTGAACCGGATCCTGGTCCCCGTCC
>JBKPBS010000118.1:0-21323 GCA_046726915.1 Actinomycetota bacterium | reverse complement strand
GCCCCGCCGAGCGTCCGCGCCAGCCTTCGGTACCACGCGCGCGTTCGCGCGTCCTCTGCGGCTCCGCCGCCGGTGTAGCCGTTCGACTGGGCCCGCATCACGGTGAAGATCGGCACCGACCCCCGCCGCCGGGCGGCCACGATCAGGCGGCGCACCTTCTTCCGGAAGTGCGGCCGCGTAAAGCGGCCCAGCCACAGCGCCCTCGGCTCCCTCGCGATCTTCCAGACCAAGGCCGCCTTCCGGCGCTTGCGCTGTCGCCTGTAGACCCGCCACTGGTGCCACGGCGGCGAGTGGTGGTCGACGTAGAGCCGCACCCCCGCGAGCGCGTTGCCGGGCGCCTGCGAGGGCGCCGAAGGTGGGCCGGCGAGCAGCACGGCGGCGACAGCGAGCAGCACAACGAGCGAGACACGTACCCCAGACATGCGCGCGCAGAGTAGAGAGCGGCCAAGACGGCTAAGACACGATCCGCACGTACGCGGCGGGGTCCGTCACACCCTCGGTCAGCAGCACGAGAACGGTGCTGTCAGGACCTGCGGCGAGCGTCTCGCGAGCCTGCTCGTCCGCCAGCAGCCGCCCCGCCGCGCCCGCGGCGCCGCCCGAGCACTCCCCCACCTCGAGCCCCAGCGCGGCCAGCCGGCGTGTGCCCTCCACCGCCACCTCGTCCTGGGCCGCGGAGAACAGCTCGAAGCCTCCGCTCACCAGCGGCCATGCCACCAGCGACGGCAGTCCCGCGTTCAGCCCGGCCATGATCGACCCGTGCGGGCCCGGCACCTCGGTGATGCGGCCGGCCTTCGCGGACTCGAGCACGCAGGCGGCCGTGACCGGCTCGACCCCGGCCAGCCGCGCCCGGCCCGCCAGGTGCCGCACGGCCGCCGCAGCGAGCGCGCCCACGCCGATCGGCACGAACGCGACGTCGACGGCGGCGTGCGACTGCTCGTCCAGCTCGTGGAAGATCGTCGCGTAGCCCTCGATCACCCAGCTCGGCACCTGCTCGTAGCCCGGCCACGACGTGTCCGAGAGCACGAGGCGGCGCTCGTCCGCCAGCTCGGACGTGAGCCGGACCGCGTCGTCGTACGAGCCGTCCACCACGCGAACGGTCGCGCCCTCGCCCTCGATCGCGTCGATGCGCGCCTGCGCCGTGCCGGCCGGGACGAAGATCGTCGCCCCGAGGCTGCGCAGCCGGGCCACGCGCGCCACGGCGCGGCCGTGGTTGCCGTCGGTGGCGGCGATCAGCTCGAGGCCGGGCTCGTGCGGCGGCTCGCCGAGCAGGCGCTCGGCCGCCCACGACACGCCGAGGAACTTGAACGCCGGCAGTCCGAAGCGCTCGCGCTCGAACTTGAGCAAGACCCGGCCCACCCCCCACTCGCCGGCCAGCTCCGGCGCTTCGATCAGTGGCGTGGGCGCATAGCCCGGAAGCCCGCGATGGAAGCGCAGCGGCGCCTCGTCGTCGGATGCCCGGAGGCCTGCGTCACGGAGCGGGTTGCGGATCCATTCGATCAACCGCACAGCTCCCGCGCGGCCAGGACGAGACCCTCGGCACACGCGTCGACGCTCGCGAGCTCCACCCACTCGTCGACCGCGTGCGCACCCTGCCCGCCTGGCCCGAAGACAACCGTGGGGATGCCGGACGCCTGCGTGAAGGCGGAATCCATCCAGTACGTCTCGCCGTAGAGCTCGGCAGGCCTGCCGGTGACCGCCTCGGCCGCCCGGGCGACCGCGCCGACCACGGCGGCGTTCGGATCCACGCTGAACGGCTCGCGGACCAGCCCGAGCCGCGCCTCCGCGCCCTCGATCCCGTCCGCCAGCGCCTCGCACTCGCGGAGAAAGTCGTCCGCGGACTCGCCGGGAGCGGTCCGGCGCTCGAGCGAGAGGACGCAGCGCGCGGGGTAGCTCGACAGCTCCTGCCCGCCGTCGATCAGCGACGCGTGCACCGAGCCCGGGCCAACGAGGTCGTGCCCCGGCAGAGCGTCGAGCGCGGACTGCAGCTTGGCGAGCCGGGCGAGCGCCGGCGCCATGCGCGTGATCGCGTCCACGCCCTCGGCCGGGCGCGAGCCGTGCGCCGCGTGCCCGCGCGTCTCGATCTCGGCCCACGCGAAGCCCTTGTGCGCGATGCAGACGCGCAGCGCGGTCGGCTCGGTCACGATCGCGGCGTCGGTCCGCCAGCGCTTCAGCACGGACTGCACGCCGATGCTGGCGTATTCCTCATCGGCCACGGCGGTCACGACCACGTCGCCGGCGAGCCCGTCGGAGCGCAGCCGCGCCGCCGCGAGCATGCACGCCGCCAGGCCCGCCTTCATGTCGTAGGCGCCGCGCCCATACAGCCGGCCGTCGCGCACGACCGGTTCGAACGGCCGCTCCATCCCGTCCACCCCAACCGTGTCCATGTGGGCGTTCAGCATCAGCGAGGCGCCGCCCCCGGTTCCACGCGCCACCGCGACGACACTCGGCCTGCCGGGCGCCGCCTCGTCTAGCTGGACATCCAGACCGGCATCGCCCAGCCAGCCCGCCACGAACTTCGCTATCTCGGCTTCCCCCGCGCCGCCCGGCACGAGGTCGGGATTCACGGAGTCGATCGCGACGAGCGCGGCGACGAGCTCCTCCGAGCTCATCGGCTATGCAACGACGCGCAGGTGCCGGAACGGCCGGCCCCTGAGCTCGCGCACGACGGCGTCGACGAGGCGCTCCTCGTCGCGCACCTGGCCGTCGGTGACCGCGTCGATCAGGCTGCGCTTGCGCTGGAGCAGCTCGGCCATCGTCTCGTCGATCGTGTCGGGCGCGAGCAGGTACCACGCGGTCACCGCACTGTCCTGCCCGATCCGGTGCAGCCGGTCCTCGGCCTGGTCGTGGCGGGCCGGCGTCCAGTCGAGCTCGAGGAATGACACGTTCGATGCGCGCGTGAGCGTGATCCCCTGCGAGGCGGCCTTCAGCGAGCAGACGATCAGCTGCGGCCCGTCCTCAGCCTGGAACGCGTCGACGGCCCGCTGACGCGCCTGCGCGGTGTCGCTGCCGAGGATGTGAAGCGCCCTCGGGAAGCGCTCGAGCACGGCCCTCTGCGTAGCGATGTGCTCCGCGAACACCACGAGCGGCTCGCCCGACTCGAGGAAGTCGGCCACCCAGGCGAGCGCTGTCGGGAGCTTGCCGCTTGCAGCAAGCTGGCGCAGGTTGTTGAGCCGGACGAGCTGCTCGGCGCGGAGCGCTGCCGCGACCTTCGCGTCGATCGTGCGCAGGTCGAGCGGGAGCGTCTGGAGCCAGGCGATCACGTCGCGCTCGGCCAGCCGGTACTCGTGCTCGTTTGACAGGAGCACGGGAACGGTGTCGTGGCGCTTGGCGGGCAGCTGCGGGAGCACCTGCTCCTTCGTCCTGCGGACGTAGCAGTGCGCGCGCAGGTTCCAGTGCAGCCGGTCGTCGCTTCCCGCCGCGCGGAAGCGGCGTGTGAGGCGCGCGCCGCTCCCGAAGTCCTTCAGCCGCCCGATCACGCGCAGCTGCGAGACGAGCTCCTCGGCGCGGTTCAGGACCGGCGTTCCGGTGAGTGCGAGCCGGAGCGCGCCGTCGGGAAGCTGCCCCGCCAGCTCGAGCGCGGCCTTGGTGCGCGCCGCCCGCGCGTTCTTCACGTAGTGCGACTCGTCGAGGATCAGCGCCCGCGGCTCGAGCTCGGCCAGCCTGTCGGCGTGCCAGTCGAGGATGTCGTAGTTCAGGACGATGATCTCCGCCGCAGCGGTCTCCTCGGTCCAGGCCTCGTCGGTGCGGCCGCCGAGCACCGCCACCTTGCGGCGCGGCAGCCAGTGCTGCGCCTCGCGCTCCCAGACGAGCTTCATGCTCGCCGGGCACACGACGACCGTTGGGAAGGCGTCGTCGACCTCGATCGTCGCGAGCGCCTGGACGGTCTTGCCGAGGCCCTGCTCGTCGGCGATGAACGTGCGCCGCCTCGCGAGCGCGTAGCGCACGCCGGCGCGCTGGAACGGGTGCAGGACGCCGCCCAGCTCCAGGCCGTCCAGCTCGGCGTCCTCCGCGTACGAGAGCGCGACGGTCGCCGAGGCGCGCTCGTGCTCCGCCACCAGCTCCTCGAGCAGCTCGCTCGCCGGCTCCTCCACGTGCAGCTCGGGGTAGGCCTCGAGGTAATCGGTGAGCTGCGGGGCGAGCGCCGGGTCCGCCGGCACGGCCACGCCCCACGGCGCGTCGCGCAGGAAGAAGCGGCCGGGGCGGTGCACCGGGTGCGCCTCGGACAGCTCGCGGAAGGCCGTGGCCGGCGCCCGATCCCAGGTATGGAAGACCGTGAAGTGCGGCTCGCCGTCCTCGCCGATCTGGAGCGTCATCTCGGCGGGCGGCGGCGTGTGCCCGGTGCGGAGCGAGCGCGCGCACGCCGTGGCGAGGTCGTCGAGCCGCACGCCCTCCAGCTGCTGGACGAGCGCGGCGTTCTCCTCGCTGAACGGGAACAGCACACGCCCGTCGCCGGCGTCCACGCCCGCATCGAGCTCGTCCGGACGCTCGCCCTGAAGGGTGCGCACGAGAAAGTGGCCGCGCCCGTCGCGCGCAACAACGGTGCAGACGGCGCGCCAGCGGTCGGAGTCGCTCAGCCAGGCGAGCACGTCGGGGCTCGGCACGAGGTCGGGGAACTGCGCCAATAGCGCCTCGATCGCCTTTGCCACACGCGGGTGCGCCGGCACGCGCCAGTGCTTGCGGCGCCAGTCGAACCAGCGCCGCGGCAGCTCCTTGACCGCCTCGTTCAGCTCCTCGTGGAAGCGGAAGTCGAAGACCAGCTCGGGCTCACGCGGGTTGTCCACGAGGAGCCACACTTGGCCCGAAGCGGGCGCAGGCTCGCTGTGAGAAGGGCGGGCGGCCAAACAGACGAGCTTAGCGGCGATCGAGGCGTTCCAACAGGGGCATGGCTGCTTTCACGGAGCCTCGAGCGGGCGGATCGCGATGGCCGTCGCCTCGCCTCCGAGCGCGACCACGTCGAACTCGAACTCCCTCCCCATCACAGGACCGAGCGCGGTCACGGGCCCGGGGCACGTGATGATGAGCGAGCCGCTGCCGTCGGAGACCCGCGCGTGCCAGGTGCTCCCCGAGCCCGAAAGCGCCACGACACGCCCGGCGACCCTCGCCTCGACCGGCCGCGACGGGTCCCGCGCGTGCAGTTCGGCGATCGTGTGGCTCGCTCCGCGCGGCTTCACTTCCTCCGGCGGGATGCCGGACAGGCGCCGCCAGTGGAGCGGCCAGGTGAGCGGGTGGCGCTCGTAGCGGGTCGCATCGCCATGCACGGGGCTCGGTGTGGGCGCGGACAGCTCGCTCATGGGCCGCGAGCTGTCCGGGTCGAGCAGGAGGAGCACCAGGCCCGCCGCGCGATCGCGGCGCTCGAACGCGCCCGCCGCCAGGAGCTCCGTCATGCGGTCGAGCCAGCCGCTCAGCTCGTGGTAGCGGAGGTAGAAGGGGCCGTCCACGAGGTTCCACTCGAACAGCGTCCCGCCGCGGCCGAACGGACTGTCGAGCTCCACGGACATGCACTGGTGGCTCGCGTAGCCGACCTCGAGCAGCGCGAGAGGCCCCGACCCGGGGAACTCGTCGCGGCGCTGCCGCCACGACTCGATCGCGAACTTCGGCGGGGTGGGGTCCGGATAGGCCCAGACTCGGAGGCTCGCCGGGTCCACGCGCTCCCAGAAGCGCCGCACCTGCGCCGGAAGCGACATCGGTGCGAGCTCGGCGTCGATGGCATCGAGGTCATAGGGCTCGGGCGGAGGCCGCGGCGGCTCCGCTCCGCCCGCCTCGATTGCGGCGGCCAGCGCGTCGATCGAAGCGTCGATCCCCATCACCCGCGTATTCGACCGCCTCCCGCGGTCGTTTAGCGGAGACGCTCGAGCATCGTCACCGCTTCGTCCACCGGCGGCTCGGCGCGCAGTTCGTCCGCCAGCGCCCGCGCCCGCTCGCCGTAGGAGGACTCGTCCAGGACGGTTCGTATGGCTCCGCGCAGCCGGCCGAGGGTCTCGGGCACATTCTCGCGGTTCGGCTCGACCGCCAGGCCTGCCCCCACCTCGGCCACGCGGCGCGCGTTCTGCGGCTGGTCCGCGAACAGCGGCACGACCACCAGCGGCACGCCCGCCGCAAGCGCGCCGAGCGTCGAGCCCGAGCCGCCGTGCACCACGGCGGCGGCCGCGTGGCCCAGCACCTCCTGCTGCGGCACCCAGCGCTCGATGCGCACGTTGTCCGGCGCGGCCGGCAGCGCGTCGAGGTCGAGCTCGCGGCCGACCGTGAGGAGCACCCGCGCGGGCAGCTCGGCCACAGCCTCCAGGGCCAGCCCATATACGGGCAGGGCCTGCGGGAAGCTGCCGGCGACGCTGCCGAAGGTCACGTATACGAGCGGCTCATCCTCGCGGCCGGGCCACCAGCCGGGGAGCTCGCCCGGCGGCTCCTCCCAGGCGGGGTCGCGGAAGCGGTGCGTATCCGGCTGGGAGCCCTCGTCGAGCGACTCCGGGAACACGCTCAGGTAGGGCGAGCCCCGCAGGCGGTCGGCATCCGGATCCGGTGGAAGCCCCTCCGCCCGGCGGATCGCGTCGACTGCGCCCGCCGCTATGCGGAGGCCGAGCTCCTCGGTCGAGGCGAGTCCGATGGCGACGCGCGCGTGCCCGACGCCGTGGAGCTCCGCCGCGAGCGCCGAGCCGTACTCGTTCGGGTCGCGCACCACGACGTCCGGACGCCACTCCTCGAACGCCGCGCGCAGCCGCGGGAGGGCGGCGGTGCTGTTGAGTCGGCCGAAGATCTCGCCCACGACCACCTCGTTCGCCTCCTCCGGAGGGAGCTGAGGCACCCGGCCCCAGATCGCGCCGAGCTCGTCCTCCGGAGGCGGGTCGAACTGCCAGAAGCCGAACCCGGCGCCCTCGGCCGGGCCGGCCAGATCCGGCGGACCGGCGAACAGAACCTCGTGCCCTCCGCGCTCGAAGGCGCGCGCGAAGGGCACGAGCGGGTTGAAATGCCCGGCGCCGCGCGTGGACGAGAAGAGGGCGCGCAAGGGGCGGCAGTCTAGGCTGCGGCGATGGTCGAGGAGAGCGTCCGCTACCTGTCGCGCGCGGACGTCGAGCAGGTTGGGCTGGCGGGCACCGATGTCATCGAGATCCTCGACGCCGCCTTTCGCGCCAAGCGAGAGGGCGGGGCCGAGATGCCGCCGAAGATCGGCGTGCATCCGCGCGAGGACGCATTCATCCACGCGATGCCGGCGTACCTGTCGGGAGCCGATGCAGTGGGGTTGAAGTGGGTCGCGGGCTATCCGGGCAACCAGGAGCTCGGCCTGCCCTACATCCACGGGCTGTTCGTGCTCTCGGACGCCGCCACCGGCCGGCCGCTCACGGTGATGGACGCGACCTGGATCACCGAGGTGCGCACCGCCGCGGCCAGCATGCTGGGGATCCGCGCGCTCGCGGAGGGGCCGGTCGAGGCCGTCGGCATCATCGGCTGCGGTCGCCAGGGGAGCGTCCACCTCGAGCTCGCGGAGGAGGTCTTCCCCTCGCTCCGGCGGGCGACTCTGTTCGACCGCCACCCCGAGCGCGCCGAGGCGCTGGCCGCGGCGCACCCGACGCTTCAGGTGCAGGTGGCATCCGCCGCCGAGGAGGTCGGGGTCGGGACGCGGGTGGTCATCACGACCGCCGCGATCGTGCGCGAGCCCGCCCGGCCGATCCGGCGCGCGCACATCTCCGACGCGACGGTCGCTTGCGCGGTCGACTTCGACGCCACACTCTCCGAGGACCTCTTCGATGACGCGGCCCTGTTCGTTGTCGACGACGTCCCCCAGTACCGCCACTACAAGGAGCTCGGGTACTTCGGCGGCTACCCCGACGACCCGGTCGAGCTCTGCGACGCGATCGACCCGGCGGCGAGCCATGCGCCGGGCCTGCGTGTGTTCGTGCCGCTCGGAATCGCCCTCGAGGACGTGGCCGTGGCGGCGGAGATCAACAGCCGCGCGGCGGACGCCGGGCTGGGCCAGGAGCTCCCGCTCTAGCGCCGGGGAGCCCTCAGTCGATCAGGCGCTTCTCCATCCGGTGCACCGCCAAGCGCCACAGCGAGAGCGCGAAGGCGACCAGGAACGCCACTCGCAGCAGGTCGGACGTCTCGAAGCCGAAGCAGGCGTGGCGCACCAGCTCGACCAGATGGTGCAGCGGGTTCAGCTGCGAGGCGATTTGGACGCCCTGCGGGAGCTGGTCGATCGGGAAGAACGTGCCGGCCACCAGGAACAGCGGGGTGATGAACAGCGTCGTGACGTAGTTGAACTGGTCGATCTTCGCCACGCTCGCGGCCACGGCGATCCCGAACGCCGCGAAGCCGAGCGCGGTCACGAACGCGAACAGCGGCACCAGCAGCATCCCCGGCGCCGGGTCGAGCCCGAAGATCATCGACACGAGCAGCGGGAAGCAGCCGTACACCCCCGAGCGCAGGCCGATCCAGAGCATCTCGGCGGTCACGAGCTCCTCCACGTCCACGGGCGCGGCGAGGATCGCGTCGTAGGTGCGCTGGAAGCGCTCCTTCACGAAGGTCCCGAACATCGCCGGCAGCGCGCTCGAGAAGATGACCGCGGTCGCGACCATGCCGGTGCCGACGTACTCGACGTACTCGAGCCCGTCCACCCGGTTGACGACGGTGGCGCCGAGCCCGAGCCCGAACGCCAGCAGGTAGATCACCGGCTCGAGCACGCTCGAGAAGGTCGTGGCCTTCCAAAAGGTGCGGAAGTTCGCGACCTCGCGGCTCATCACGCCGCCGATCGCCGCCGGCTCCAGGCGTCTCACTCCGCCTCCTCCCCGGTCAGCAGCACGAACACGTCCTCGAGCGACGCCGCGCGGCGGATCGCCTCGGGCGGGACCGCGCCGTCGGTGGCCTTCTCGGACCCGACGATCGCGATCGCCGGCCCGGCCGGCCGCACCTTCAGGCCCTGGGCCTCGGCATTGGCGCGCACCTCGGCGAGCCGCTCCGGGGGCGCGTACACCTCGGCGGTCTCGCGCCCGGCGTGCTCCGCCACCAGCTCGGAGGGCTTGCCGCGGCTGATGATCTTGCCGTGCGCCATCAGCGCCACCTCGTCGGCGAGCCGCTCGGCCTCCTCGATGTAGTGCGTGGACATCAGGATCGTCGTCCCCTTGGTGCGCAGCGCGTCGATCAACGACCACAGCTCCGTGCGGATCTGCGGATCGAGGCCGACCGTGGGCTCGTCAAGCAGTAGGAGCGGCGGGTCGTGCGTGAGTCCGCGAGCGAGCAGCAGGCGCCTGCGCATGCCGCCCGAGAGCTCGTCGACCGGATCGCGACGGCGCCCTTCGAGGCGAGCCAGCGCGAGGCCGCGGTCAACGGCAGCGCGCACGTCCTTCACCCGGTAGAGCCGAGCGAAGACCGCGAGGTTGTCCTCCACCGTCACGTCCACGTCCAGGTTGTCGAGCTGCGGGACCACGCCCATCAGGGCGCGCGCCTCTTTCGAATCGCCCGGAAGCTCGTGGCCCATGACGGTGATGCGGCCCTCGTTGGCGACGGCCTGGCCGGTAAGCATCCGCATCGTCGTGGACTTGCCGGCGCCGTTCGGCCCGAGCAGGCCGAGACAGATGCCCTTCGGCACCTCGAGGTCAAGGCCGTCCACCGCGGTGATCGGCCCGAACTTCTTTACGACTCCATGCAACTCGATTGCAGCCAAGCCGGTCCCAGGTTACGAAGTTGACGAAGGGCGAACGCTCTTTGCGGATCTTTAGACAGAAGTACAAGGCGAAACTCATCGAGCGCGGCTAGCTTTGTCTCGCCCGGAACCCGCCAGGAGGCTCGCACACGACAATGCCCCGAACCCGCCAGCACAACATCACCGCCGCGCAGTGGAGCCCGAACGGAGGCTCGATCGGGACGGTGGACCTCACCCAGCCGTCGAACTACCCGTTCGGCGAGGACGTCTTCTCCGGCGCCGTGCAGCGCCAGCGCCTGCCGAAGGAGGCCTACCGGCGCCTCCAGCAGGTGCTCGAGCAGGGCGAGGCGCTCGACGCGTCGCTGGCCGACGCCGTCGCGCTCGCCATGAAGGAGTGGGCGCTCGAGAAGGGCGCCACGCATTTCACCCACGTCTTCCAGCCGCTCACCGGCCTCACCGCCGAGAAGCACGACTCGTTCTTCAGCCCCGCGATGGACGGCGTGGCGCTCGCGGAGTTCTCGGGCAAGGAGCTGATCCAGGGCGAGCCCGACGCCTCCTCGTTCCCCACCGGCGGCGTGCGGGCGACGTTCGAGGCGCGCGGCTACACCGCCTGGGACCCCACGAGCCCGGCGTTCCTGCTGGAGAACCCGAACGGCGCGCTGCTCTGCATTCCCACCGCGTTCGCCTCGTGGACCGGTGAGGCTCTCGACGCCAAGATCCCGCTGCTGCGCTCGATGGACGCCCTGTCGCGCTCCGCGATCCGCGCGCTGCGGCTGCTCGGCGACGACACGGCGACCCGCGTCTTCACGACCGTCGGGCCCGAGCAGGAGTACTTCCTGATCGACGAGCAGTACTACTTCGAGCGGCCCGACCTGATCAACACCGGCCGCACTCTGTTCGGCGCCAAGCCGCCCAAGGGGCACGAGCTGGACGACCACTACTTCGGGTCGATTCCCGAGCGCGTGCTCGCCTACATGATGGACTGCGAGCTCGAGCTCGCGCGTCTCGGCGTGCCGGTCAAGACGCGCCACAACGAGGTCGCCCCCGGCCAGTACGAGATCGCGCCGGTGTTCGAGAACTCGAACGTCGGCTCGGACCACCAGCAGCTCACGATGCAGGTCATGCAGCGAGTGGCGCGCAAGTACGGGCTCGTCTGCCTGCTGCACGAGAAGCCGTTCGCGGGCGTGAACGGCTCCGGCAAGCACAACAACTGGTCGATGGGCACGAACACCGGCCACAACCTGATGGACCCGGGCGACACGCCTGCCGACAACATCAACTTCCTGTTCTTCTGCTCGGCCGTGATCAAGGCCGTGGACAAGCACCAGGGCCTGTTGCGGGCATCCGTGGCGAACCTCGGCCAGGACCATCGCCTCGGCGCCAACGAGGCGCCGCCGGCGATCATCTCGATCTTCCTCGGCGCCGAGCTCGAGAAGGTGTTTGAGGCGATCGCATCGGGCGAGGGCGACCCGCACACGCCGGCGGCGGTTCTCGGCCTCGGCACGCCGGTGCTGCCGCCGCTGCCGATGCACGGAGGCGACCGCAACCGCACCTCGCCGTTCGCCTTCACCGGCAACAAGTTCGAGTTCCGCGCGCTCGGGTCGAGCATGTCGCTTGCCTTCCCGAACACCGTGCTGAACACGATCGTGGCCGAGGCGATCGACGAGCTGGCGGATCAGGTCGAGGCGGAGCTCGGCTCCGGCGGGTCCGATCTCGCGGAGGCCGTGAACGCCGTGGTCAAGGAGGCGTACACGCAGTCCAAGCGGGTCATCTTCGGCGGCGACAACTACGCCGAGGAGTGGCACGCGGAGGCCGAGCAGCGCGGGCTGAAGAACCTGCGCACGACGCCCGAAGCTCTCCCCGAGGTGCTCTCCGACCAGACGGTCGAGGCGTTCGAGAAGTACGAGGTGCTATCGCACCGCGAGCTCGAGTCGCGCTTCGAGGTCTGGTCGGAGCAGTACACGATCGGGGCGAACATCGAGGCCGAGACCGCCGCGATGATGGCGCGGACGATGCTGCTGCCGGCGGCCATGCGCCACATCGCGCTGGTCGAGGCGGCGGGCATGGACACGCTCGCCGGCGAGGCCCGCTCGCTGGCCGGCGAGTTCGCCGACGCGATCACGGCGCTCGAGGACGCGAACCAGTACCCGGACGGCGTGGAGGGCCTGGAGCTCGCGATCTACGCGCGCGACAACCAGCTCACCGCTCTGGCCCGCGTGCGCGAGCTGGGCGACCAGCTGGAGAAGATCGTGGCCGACGACCTCTGGCCGTTGCCGAAGTACAGCG
This sequence comes from Actinomycetota bacterium, assembly GCA_046726915.1. Lineage (GTDB taxonomy): Bacteria > Actinomycetota > Thermoleophilia > Solirubrobacterales > Thermoleophilaceae > JACVRW01. The sequence continues at coordinate 9,406 of JBKPBS010000118.1, read as the reverse complement.
AGATCCTCTTCATCAAGTAGTTGCACGAGGTTCCTCGACTGAGCGAGACTCACTGAGACGGTGGCGCTCGAAGGGAGGGACCGATGGACTGGTGGAAGGTCTGGCTGCTCGGCGCGCTCGGAGGCCTGCTTCCCGACATTCTCAGGATCATCAGGGGCCGCCACAAGGCTGAGGTTCCGGCCTACTTCGGAAAGCCGATGTTCTGGGTCGGCTTGGTGCTCGCCATGGCGGTCGGCGGCTTGACCGCGGACCTGCTCAACGCCGACAGGGCATACACCGCGATCGCGCTCGGCTATGCCGCGCCCGACATCCTCGAGAAAGCCCTCTCCAAGGAGGCCGAGAGCAAGGTCAAGGCGGTCACGGCTGCGGGCACCGAGCTCGAGCTCGTGACCATCGGGCCCGTGTCCGAGACCATCAATGTCGCGACGCTGACGGAGCCGACCCCGGTCGACGAGCGGCAACGGGGTGAGTTCGATCTGCGCCGTTGGTGGAGCTTCTGAGCAGCCGCCACAATCCTCGACATGCCCAGCTGGTCGGAGTTCGAGGCGGAGGCGCCGAAGCTGGCAGCGCGCGTACGCGAGCGCCTCGACGCGCACGGCCACAAGACGATCGCGACCGTCCGCCGCGACGGCTCGCCGCGGATCTCGGGCACGGAGGCCCAGTTCCGCGACGGCGAACTCTGGATCGGGTCGATGTGGCAGGCCCTCAAGGCGCGCGACCTGCAGCGCGACCCGCGCTTCGCACTTCACAGTGGCTCCGACGACCCCGACAAGTGGACCTGTGACGCGAAGCTCGCGGGGACCGTCGAGGAGATCACCGACCCGGACCGGGTTCGGAGGATCAACGGCGAGGCGGCGGGGGCCGGCTCCTCACACCTGTTCCGCCTGGACCTGAACGAGGTCTCGACCGTGGGCCTCGACGAGGATCGAAAGGCGCTCCTCATCGAGGTCTGGAGGCCCGGGCGGGGCGTCCGGACGATCAAGCGCGCGTAGCCCTGTGAGCCAGCGCCTCCAACGCGTGGTGGATCGGCTCGACGTGCAGCCGGGCGACCGCGTGCTCGAGGTCGGTTGCGGACACGGCGTCGCCGCCACCATGGTCTGCGAGCGCCTCGAGACCGGCCGCCTGACCGCGATCGACCGCTCGGAGAAGATGGTCGAGGCCGCCGCGCGCCGGAACGCGGCGTACGTCGAGGCGGGCACCGCCGAGTTCCTCGTCGCGACTCTCGAAGAGGTCGACCTGGGCGATTGCCGCTTCGACAAGATCCTTGCCGTCCGCGTGGGGCTCTTCCACCGCGAGCCCGCCCGGGCGCACGCGCTCGCGGAGCGCTGGCTCGCGCCCGGCGGGACGCTGCTCGCGGTGTTCGATGAGCCCTAGTGCCAGGTCTCCATGTGGCGCGCGTGCGTGTCCAGGTAGGAGCCCGGGCGGAGCTTCTGGTCGTAGCAGTCCAGGTCCAGGTGGTGGTGGGCCTGCAGGTAGTTCAGGATCATCAGCGTCGGCACGGTCGCCGGGAACTTCGCGAATGTACGGACGCTAACCGGTGTTGCGCAAGCCGGCGGCTATCCCGTTGACGGTCAGGAGCAGCGCGCGGGCGAGGTCGGGGTCGGGCTCGCGCCCGGCCTCGCGGTCCGCGCGCCGGCGCTCCGTCAGCGCCACCTGGAGGTAGTGCAGCGGCGCGAGGTAGTCGTCGCGGACGCGCAGGGTGCGCTGGAGCACCGGGTCCGCGCCGAGCAGCTCGTCCTCGCCCCGCAGACGCAAAAGCTCCTCCATTGTGAGCTCGTGCTCCGCGTGGATGTCGTCGAAGAGGCGCCGCAGCTCCGGCGGCGCCAGCCGCTCGACGTAGTGGCCCGCGATCTCGAGGTCGGTCTTGGCGAGCGTCATCGCGACGTTGGAGAGGAAGTTGCGGAAGAACCACCAGCGCTCGTGCATCTCACCGAGGCGCTCGCCGAGCCCGGCCTCGCGCGCGGCCGACAGCCCACTCCCGACGCCGTACCAGCCCGGGACGATTTGCCGCGACTGGGTCCAGCCGAACACCCACGGGATCGCCCGCAGGCCTCCCGTGCCCGCGCCCGACTCGGGGCGGCGCGACGGGCGCGAGCCGAGGTGAAGCTCGGAGAGGAGCTCGACGGGGGTCGAGGCGAAGTAGTAGTCGGGCAGCTGCGGATCCTCAACGAGCGACCGGTAGCGGCGAAATGACGCCTCCGACACGGTGTCCATCGCCTCGACCCAGTCGGCCAGCGCCTCCGGAGACATGCGCGGGCGGCGGTGCAGGACGGTCGCCTCGAGCGCCGCGGCCAGCATCAGCTCTAGGTTCTCGCGCGCGAGGCTCGGCACGAGGTACTTGTCCGAGATCACCTCGCCCTGCTCGGTCACCTTGATCTCGCCGTCGAGCGTGCGCGGCGGCTGAGCGAGGATCGCGTCGTGCGCCGGGCCGCCGCCGCGGCCGACCGTGCCGCCGCGGCCGTGGAAGAGTCTCAGCCGCACGCCGAACTCCGCGGCCGTGTCGCGCAGCCGCTGCTGGGCGCGGTGGATCTCCCACTGGCTCGCCGTGATGCCGGCCTCCTTGTTCGAGTCGGAGTAGCCGAGCATCACCTCCTGGACCTCGCCGCGCTCCGCCACGAGCGCGCGGTAGGCCGAATCAGACAGCAGCTCGGCGAGCACGCGGTCGGCGTGGCGGAGCTCGTCCATCGTCTCGAGCAGCGGCACGAAGCCGATTCCGGTAACGGCGGCCTCACGCGCGAGTAGGGCGGCCGCAAAGATGTCGTCCGCTCCCCGGCACATCGAGACGATGTACGACTCGATGGTCTCACTCCCGTACCGGGCGTGGGCAGCGGCGATCGCCTCAAACGTGGCGAATGTGCGCTTGCCCGCGCCGTCCAGCGGCGGCGGCCGGAACGCGAGCGGCCGTGGCGACGCGAGCTCGCGCGCGAGGAGCTCGCGCCGCTCCTCACGCGAGAGCTCCCCGTAGGCGGACGGACCGGCGAGTCGGTCCATCAGCTGCCCGACGGCGTGGTGGTGCGCGTCCGCGTGCTCGCGCACGTCGAGCGTGGCGAGGTGCAGGCCGAAGGCTGCGAGCGTGCGCATCGCCCGCTCGAGCCGGCCGTGCGCGATGAGGCCACCGCGGTGGGCGAGCAGCGAGTCGCGCACCAGGCGAAGCTCGGCGAGCAGTTCCTCCGCCTCCACGTAGTCGCGACCCTCCTCGCGCGGCCGCCCGTCCGCCAGGCGCCGGCGCGTGTTCACGAGCTTCTGCTGGATGCAGGTGAGCTTGAGGCGATAGGGCTCCTCCGCGTTGAGCCGCAGGAAGCGCGGCTCGACCTCCGGGAGCAGCTCGAGGTCGCGCGCCAGCGACTCGCGGAGCTCCGGGGTCGCGCCGGCGATCCGGACCGAGCTCGACAGGTCGCGGCGCAGCAGGTTCACGACCGCGATGGCGTCGCGGAGGCCGTGGTCGTGCTGGAGCCCGAGCACGCGCTCGACGCTGTCCGGCCCGACGTTGGGGTTGCCGTCGCGGTCGCCCCCGATCCAGCTGCCGAAGGCGAGCGGGCGCCGCTCGGGGTCAGCGTCGAGCCCGAGCCGGCGGAGCTCGTCCGCGAGCTGCTCGAGCACGTCCGGCACGGCGTCGGCGTGGAGTCCGTCGAAGTACCAGACCGCGTTGCGCGCCTCGTCGACCACGTCCGGGCGCGCGATGCGAAGCTCGTCGGTCTGCCAGAGCAGATCGACCGTCTCCTCGAGCCGGGCGGTGACCCGTGGCCCTTTGCTCTCGAGCAGCTCGGCGATCTCCCTCAGCTTGTACAGCACGGTGCGGCGGGCGGCCTCGGTCGGATGCGCCGTGAACACCGGCCGCACGCCCAGGCGCCCGACCTCGTCAGCAAGCTCCTCGCGCGGAATGCCGGCGGCCGCGATGCGATCAACCGCCTGCGACAGCCAGCTGCCGTCGCGCTCGCGGATCCCGGCCAGCTCGCGGCCGCGGTGCACCTGCTCGGCCACGTTCGCCAGGTGGAAGTAGGTGGTGAAAGCACGGACCAGCCGGATGGCCGCCCCCGGCTCGACCTCCGCGAGCAGAGCCGCCGCCTCCCCGCGGTCGGAGCGGATCAGCGCACGCGTGCGCTCCACGAGCTCCAAGAGCTGCTCGCCCTCCTGGCGCACGAGCGTGCGGCCGAGCAGGGCGCCGAGCTCGCGGATGTCGCGGCGAAGGCCGGCGTCGCGCTCAGTCGCGTGCGTAGCTATAGCTGCGGCCGCCAGCGTACGAGCCGAGGTCGGCGAGGAAGGCAAGGATCACGATGAACCACTCGAAGCCGTCGACCGTGCGTGTGCCCGTGTCCCACATCACCGCGTAGGCGAGCGTCGTCCAAGGCAGGAGGAAGAAGCCGATCAGCGGCAGGAGCCAGCTGTCGTAGGCCCTGCTGAGCATGTCGCTGAACAGGAAGATCGCGCACAGCGCGAGCCTGGGCGAGATCAGCGCGAGCAGAGCGACCAGGCAGGGCATGCGCGCAATCTAGACTGCCGGACCTGTCCGCGCCTGCCGCCAGCCTGGATCTCTTGCTCGAGATCGCGCCCGACGCGATCGTCGTCGTGGACGAGGAGGGCGAGATCCTCGCGGTGAACACCCGCGCGGAGGAGCTGTTCCGACTCGGCCGCCACCAGCTCCTCGGGCGCCCCGCCGACGAGCTGTTCTCGCGACCCTGGCTGCGGCTCCGCCGCACGGACGGGTCGAGCCTCGAGGTGCCCGCGCTCCGCGGTGACGGGACCGAGTTCCCGGCTGAGGTCTCGGTCGCCCGCTTCGAGGGCCCGGGCGGCACGCTCACCGCGGCGGCGATTCGCGATGGCAGCGAGCGGGCCGGACGCGAGGCCGGCCTGCGCGAGGCGCGCGAGCGCTTCCGGCGCGTGTTCGAGGACGGGCCCGTGGCGATGGCGCTCGTGGGGGACGACTTCCGGCTGTCCGAGGTCAACGACGCCTTCTGCCGGCTGACCGGCTACAGCGCCCAGGAGCTCGCCGGGCTCACCTTCGCGGACATCACCCACCCCGACGACGTGGACGCGGGCCTGCGCCTCGCCCGCAAGGTGTTCGCGGGCGAGCTGCGCAGCTTCAGCATCGACAAGCGCTACGTGAAGAAGAGCGGCGAGGCCATCTGGGTCGGGCTGACCGTCTCGGTCATCCGCGACGATGCCGGCCGGCCGCTGAAGGGACTCGGGATCGTCCAGGACATCAGCGACCGGCGTGCCGCGCTCGACCTCGCCCAGGGCGAGCTGGAGCGGCTCGCCCGCGACCACGACCGGATCCTCGAGTTCGCGGGCGAGGGCATCTACCACGTGGACGAGCGTGGGACGATCGCGTTCGCCAACCCCGCCGCCGCCGAGATGCTCGGCTGGAGCGCGGACGAGCTCGTCGGAAAGCCGGCGCATGAGCTGTTCCACCACTCGCGTCCCGACGGCACGCCGTATCCGCGCGAGGACTGCCCGATCCACGGCCCGAACGCCCCCGAGCGCGCCAAGCCGCTCGCGGGCGACCGTTTCTGGCGCCGCGACGGCACCAGCTTCCCCGTGCACTACCGGAGCGGTACCGTGCCCGGGCCCGGCCGGCCCGGCGCCGTGATCGTGTTTTCCGACGAGAGCGAGCGCGTGCGTATGGAGGCGGCCCTGCGCGACGCACGCGAGCGAGCGGCCAGGGAGCGGCTTCAGGCGGCCGAGGCGGAGCGCTCGCGCTGGGCGCGCGAGCTTCACGACGAGACGCTCCAGGGCCTGGCCGGACTCCACGTGCTGCTCGCGTCGGGCATGCGCGGGGCCACACCCGAGAGCCTGCACGAGCACGTCGCGCAGGCGCAGGAGCACATCGCCGAGGAGATGGAGAAGCTGCGCGGGCTGATCTCGGAGCTGCGCCCGGCCGCGCTCGACGAGCTCGGCCTCGAGGCGTCCGTCCGCGACCTCGCGGAGCGTACGCACGCGGTCTACGGCCTGCGGGTCGACACGCGTCTCGAGCTGGCGCCGTCGGAGCGCCGCCCGGCATCGGAGATCGACACGGCCGCCTATCGGATCGTGCAGGAGTGCCTCAGCAACGCCGCGCGGCACGCGCATGCGTCGCTCGTCGTCGTGGAGCTGGCGCGCCGCGACGGGCACCTGCGGATACGGGTGAGCGACAACGGCCGCGGCTTCCAGGCCGGCCGCGAGGGCGATGGGTTCGGGCTGCGGGGCATGCGCGAGCGGGCCGAGCTGCTCGACGGGCGGCTCACGATCGCCCAGCGCGAGGAGGGCGGGACCGAGGTGGTGGCGACGCTGCCGCTCGGCGCTGGTCACGCCGGCGAACGACAACGGCAGCACTGAGGAGGTTGACCGTCCTGGCTAGGGCTGCGTATAGGCGCCTAATCCAGGACGGTCAACCTTCAATGCGGTCGTAGGCGCCGGTCGGCCGCGACGCCGGGGGTCAGCCCGGCAGCTCGGAGGGTTCCACCAAGCCGCGCTCCAGCGCGTACTCGACGAGCTCCGACCGCCTCGTGAGGTCGAGCTTGCGCTGCAGCTTCGCGCGGTGGCTCTCGATCGTCCGCACGCTCAGGAACAGCCGCTCGGCGATCTCGCGGTTCGTGTGGCCGCGCGCGATCAGCTGAAGCACCTCGAGCTCACGCGCCGATAGCTCGGGCGGCTTGCGCGTCGCGACCGCGGCGAGGCGCGCTCCCAATTGCGGCTCCAGATAGGTGCCGCCCTCCACCGCCACCCGGATCGCCTCCAGCAGCTGATCCTCGGCGGCCTCCTTGGGCAGGTAGCCCGCGGCTCCGAGGCGGAGCGCCTCGGCGGCGAAGCTGGGATCGCGCTGCGCGGTCAGCACGATCACGTGCGTGCCGGGGTGCAGCTCGCGGAGACGCGGAATCGCCGCCAGACTCGGCTCACCGGGCATGTGGAGATCCAGCACGAGCACGTCGGGGCGCAGCTCCTCGACCGCCTCGAGCGCGCCCGCGACGTCGCCGCACTCGCCCACCACGGCGAGTCCCGGCTCCGACTCGAGCAGCAGCCGCAGCCCGCTCCGCACCACCACGTGGTCGTCCGCGAGCACGACGGTAAGGGGCTTGTCGTCCGGGGGTTCCGTAGTTTCTACCTAGTCCGCCTCGGTGGTCCGGCGCCACGCGAACTGTACGGGCACACCCGCTTGTGGGGCCAGGGCACCGTCGCAAGGGTTCCCGGCATGTCCGCGACGACCGGCGCTGCCGGGATTGCAGCGCGCGAGCGGGGGCGCCGCTGGCAGCCGCGCCGGCCGGTGCTGTCCGGGCTCGGGCTCTCAAATCCGCCGCAGTCCTTCTCCCAGGACGAGCTGCTCACCCTGCTGGGCCTCGACGGCGACGATTTCGCGGCGTCCATCTTTGCGCGCAGCGGCGTGCGAACCCGGCGGCTGTTCGTGTCGGAGGAGTCCGTCCGCGCCTCGCTCCAGGCGCGCGCCGCGGAGACGGAGGAGCAGATCTTCGAGCTGGCGCTCGCGGCTATCGGCGAGCTGGACTTCGACCCCGGCGAGATAGGCGTGCTGATAACGGCGGGCTACTGGTCGCTCGGCGGTCCCACGCTCGGCCACCGGCTGATGGAGCAGCTCGAGCTCGGCCGCAGCACCGACAAGTACCACGTGACCGGCGTGGGCTGCGCAAGCGCGGTGCCGCTGCTGCGCCTCGCCGGCCAGGCGCTTCGCGAGCGTCCGGGCGACGGCGCGCTGGTGATCGGCGCTGAGTGCGTGAGCGGGTTCATGTCGCGCGCGCGGCAGGGCGACGAACGGACGAAGGTCGTCGGCAACGCCCTGTTCGGAGACGGCTGCGGCGCGGCGCTCTTGAACCTCGGCGCCGGCGCGCCGGGCGCCCCCGAGATCCTGGCCGGCGCCGTCCACCACGTGCCCGGCACGCTCGATCAGGTTCGCTTCGCGGTGAGCGAGGAGGACTCGTTCATGCGGCTCGGCCGCGAGCTGCCGGCGATCGTCGAGGCCGGTCTGCCCGGGCTGGTCGACGAGTTCCTGGAACCGCGAGGACTCGACACGAGCTCGATCGACCACTGGCTGCTGCACCCCGGCGGCCGCGGGATCCTGGAGGGGGCCCAGCGCGGGCTCGGCCTCTCGGACGAACAGGTCGCCGCGAGCGCTTCGGTGCTGGCCGAGTACGGCAACACGGGAACGGCTTCCAGCTTCTTCGTCCTCAGGGCCACCGAGCGCATGCGCAGCCCGGGCCCGGATGAGCTCGGCCTGCTGGTCTCGATCGGCCCGGGCGTGACCGTCGGATTGATGTTGTTGAGCTGGTGAGGAGGATCAGATGAAGGTGATCGGCGCCGGCTTCGGCCGGACGGGAACGATGTCCCTGAAGGGGGCGCTGGAGCAGCTCGGCTTCGGCCCCTCGTTCCACATGATCGACGTTGCGCGGCAGCCGGAGCTTCTGCCCGGCTGGCAGGCCGCGGTGGACGGCGAGCCGGTGGACTGGCGGGAGCTATTCGAGGGCTGGGAGTCGACGGTCGACTGGCCGGCCTGCACGTTCTGGGAGCAGATCTGGCAGACGTTCCCGGACGCGAAGGTGCTGCTCAGCGTTCGCGACCCGGAGGCGTGGTACGCGAGCTGCATGAAGAGCATCCACGCCTCCGCGCAGGCCGCGGGGAGGGGCGAGCTCCAGGGCGGCAGCGTCGACGTCTCCCCCGAGGCGATGAAGATGATCAACGGGCTGATCTGGAACGGCACCTTCGCGGGTCGCTTCGAGGACAAGGACTTCGCGATCGGCGTCTTCAACGCGCACAACGAGGACGTTAAGCGGAAGGTGCCGGCGGATCGCCTCCTGGTCTACGAGATCACGGAGGGCTGGGAACCGCTCTGCGAGTTCCTCGACGTGCCGGTGCCGGACGCGCCCATGCCGCACCTGAACGACGCGACCTCGTTCAGGGCGATGGTCGGGCTGCCCGCGCTCCCTGCCTGACGCCCTCGGCGAGCACGCGGTCGCGGCGGCCTGGATTCATCAGGTCGCCGCCGATCGCGTGGGCCGCTCCCGCATCCGGGCCGACGATCTCCACGCTCGCACCGCGCCTGCGCGCCGCGGCCGCCTCCACTGATGTGGCGAGCCGCCAGCCGGCGGCGAGGCCGCGCACCGGAAGGGCCGGCGCGGTGCCCATGACCGCCGTCGGGACGAGGCACAGCACGCGGTCCCCGCGGCCCGCCCGGGCGAGGTCCAGGTTCGTAGGGCTCCAGACGCCCCCGTCGACGTACTCCCGGCCCCCGATCTCGACGGGCGCGAAGAACCCGGGGATCGCGCACGACGCCGCCACGGCGTCCGCCACGGCCGCCTCGGGCGCCCCGTCCGAGCCAAAGACCACGCGCCTGCCGGAGCCGCGATCGACCGCGACGAGGTGGAGGCGCCCGTCGAACCTCGGCGCGAGCGCGTCCACCCGCGCGCGCAGGTCGCGCAGCTCGATG
>JBKPBS010000117.1:0-22424 GCA_046726915.1 Actinomycetota bacterium | reverse complement strand
GGTTCCAGGGATAGCCCGTCACGTCCTTGCCGCAGAGCGCCCTGTCCGGGTTGTCGGGCTCGACTATGTGACAGATCTGCTCGCCTTCGCTCGTCGGCCCGCTGGTGCGCTCCTCGCGGATTTCGGTCTGGGTCACGCCGTATCCATCAGTACCCGGAGCGCTTCACGAACTCCCGCAGCTTCTCCTTCCCGCCGGAGGGAAGCGGCTGGCCGTCGCAGAGCAGCAGGGCGTCGAAGTCGTACTCGAGCAGGCGCGCCGCCGAGCGCTGGAGCTCCGCCCGGTCGTCGATCACCTCGTCCGGATAGGTAGACAGCTCGCCAGGCGGGACGCCAATCACGAGGTCGCCAACGATCAGCGCGCTGCTGCGGGGGAGATAAAAGGCGATCTCCCCCGGCGACTTGCCGGGCACGGGCACGATCTCGATCTCACCCGCGATGGTCGTGGGGCCCGCGACCGTTTCGTCGAGTCCCACTTCAAGCCGGTCGGCGTCCGCCTCGTGAGCCCACACGCTTAGGCCATAGCGCTCGCGAAACGCCGCCGCCGCCCTGCTGTGGTTGCGGTTGGTGAGCCACACCCCGGCGAACGGCTGGAGCAGGTCGACTGTGAGCCAGCCGTCCTCACCGGAGTCCGGCGGATCGATGAGCACTGTCCCCTCCTCGGTGCTCACCGCGTAGCCGTTGAAGGCGTAGCCCTTGCGCTCGGAGAACACACTCCAGGTCTGGACGTCGCGAACGATCGCCTTCACGGCTCCCGCCGACCCTACACCGCGCCCGATTGGAGCGGCCTTCTGGGGTCAGCCGGCGGCGCGCCGTCGCCGGAAAGGAAGGTCGAGCACCGCGAACATCGCGACAGCCAGCAACCCTGCGCCCAGGATGTACCACGGCCAGGGGCCCATGTAGTCGAGGAGGCTGGCGGTCTCCGGGCGCTTGGTGAGGAACATGTAGTTGCCTCCCGTCAGCGCGTTCCCGGCGGCAGCGACGGCCGCCCATGCCGCGGTGGCCAGAAACACGCGCGGAACCGCCCCAGGGTTCGCCGTCAGCCCCAGGCCGAAGGCGAGGAGTACCGCCGCCAGGACGACGCCCGAGTGGGTTACGAAGTACTGCCAATAGAAGAAGCTCGGGAAACGATCGTCGGCCCCGAGGCCCGGGGTGAGCTGGAGCGACGCCGTGAGTCCCCAGAAGTAAGTGAGCTCGAAGAGCAGCGGCCGAAGCGTCCACAGCGCCACCGCGGCCACAATCGTGGCCGCGTCGGTCAGATGCAGTGGCAGATCGAAATCCAGCTCATATGAACCCTGGAGCGCCACCACTAGGTGGTAGGCCAGGAACCAGGCAACGAGGAGGACGGCGAGCGCACGCGAGACAAGCTGGGTCCAGGCTCCGGGACGTGTCCGCGCGGCGGCGGGCAACAGCACGCACAGCAGCGCGGTGACGCCCAGGGCCGCCACGTGCTCGGTAGCCAGGAAGACGCTCTGGGATTCGGACTCGCTCACACTACTCGGGCACGCCGTGTGGTGGGTGATCCGGCGCGACGGCGTCGAGCGCGCTTCGGTCCGCACCGTCGCCGACGAGGCCGGCTGGTCGCCCGGGGCACTGCGCCACTACTTCGCTACGCAGTCCGAGCTGCTCGCCTTCGCGATGCGACTTGTCGTGGAACGGATCGAAGCTCGTGTCGCCGCACTCGACGCTGCCGCTGACCCACGGCGGGCGGTCGAGCAGGTGGTCTACGAGCTGCTCCCGCTCGACGACGAGCGGCGCGCCGAGAACGAGGTCTGGCTCGCCTTCACGGACCGCGCGCTGATCGCTGCCGAGCTGCGTGCCCAACACGACGAGGTCCACGACGCGCTCCAGCAAGCGTGCGTCACGGCGCTCGAAACGCTGGCCGCCGCCGGGCGAGCCAGCACCGGCCTGGCGACCGCGGTCCAGGCCGAGCGCCTACACGCTCTGCTCGACGAGCTTGCCGTGCATACCGCTCTACGGCCCGACCTGATGCGGCCGGAACACATCGCCGCTGTCATGCGACTCCACCTTGACGGGCTCGAAAACGAGACCGGCTCGGCAGAACCCACGGCAAGCGTCTAACGCTCGGCGATGCCAATGACGGCCCGCTCCCGCTCGGGGCAAGGATGCGAGCGTCTCGGCACGGACACTCGATCCGCCCGCTTGGACGAGAGAGAGGAGCTCCGTGTAGCGACCTCCTCACGGCTGGTATTCGCGCATTGCGATAGCGGGCGGCCGGCCGGGATCGCGCGCCACCTCGTCCCAGGCGAGGGCCAGCAGGATCCGCGCGAGGTGCTGTGCTCGCGCGTTGCGAAAGGGCCGCCTGGCCGAACCGCGGCGATTGCTCCTAGCCGGAGCCTGGCTGGACCAGCCCGGACTCGTAGGCGAATACGACCGCGTGAATGCGGTCGCGCAGGTTGAGCTTCGCGAGCACGTGCGCGACGTGGGTCTTGACCGTGGCCTCGCCGACGATCAGCTGCTGTGCGATCTCTGCGTTTGACATCCCGCGCGCGAGCAGTCTGAGCACGTCGAGCTCGCGCGGGGTGAGCTCTTCCAGCGACGTCCCGGGTTGGCGGCCCGGAACAGGCCGGTGCGCGAACCGCTCGATCAGCCGGCGTGTGATCGAAGGCGCCAGCAGCGCCTCGCCCCCGGCGACGATGCGGACCGCGGGTGCAAGCTGCTCGGGCAGGACCTCCTTGAGTAGGAAGCCGCTCGCCCCGGCGCGCAGAGCCTCGTAGACGTAGTCGTCGAGGTCGAAGGTGGTGAGGACAAGCACGCGCGTCGGCGGCGAACGCGGCTCGGCAAGGAGGCGGCGGGTCGCTTCGATGCCGTCGAGGCGTGGCATACGGATATCCATGAGCGCGACATCGACCCTGTGTCGCGCCGCGAGCTCCAGGGCCTCGGCGCCGTCGCTCGCCTCGGCCACCACCTCGATATCGGGCTCGGCGTCGAGAATCGCGCGGAAGCCGCCGCGTACGAGCGCCTGGTCGTCGGCGAGCAGTACGCGGATGGTCACGAGCTGCCCTCGTTCAGCGGCAACCGGGCGTGCACGCGGAAGCCGCCGTCTGGCTGTGGCCCGGCGTCGAGCTCGCCGCGGTAGAGCGCGACCCGCTCCCTCATCCCGATCAGACCGTAGCCGCCGCCCTCGATGATCCGCGGGGCGCTGGTGCCGGCGCCATGGTCGCGAACGGCGATCTCGAAGTAGTGGGTTCCGTAGTGGATTCGGACCGCCACCTGTGCGCCCGGTGCGTGCTTGCGCGCGTTGGTGAGCGCCTCCTGCAGGATGCGGTACGCGGCGACGTCGATGCCGGCGGGCAGGGCGCGCGGCTCGCCGTCGACATCGACCGTCACGGACAGCCCGGCACCGCGCGCCTCATCTATTAACTCCGCATGACTGTTCATCCCGGGCAGCGGAGCCGCCATTGCCGGCTCGTTCTCCTCGCGCAGCAGACCCAGGAGGTGTCGCATCTCGACCAGTGCCTGGCGGGCGGTCGACTCGATCGCTCCAAACGCCGCGCGCGCACGCTGCATATCGCCTTCGAGGGTATGGCGGCCCGAGCCCGCCTGGACGGCGATCACGCTGATGCCATGCGCGACGACGTCGTGTAGCTCGCGCGCGATCCGGGTGCGCTCGGCGGCTACGGCCAAGCGCGCCTTGTCCTCACGCTCCCGCTCGAGCTGCGCCGCCAGATCCGCCAGCTGAGCGGCCCGCCCGCGGTTGATGCGGACGGCAACGCCACCGGCCCAGACGCTGCCGGCGACGAGGCCCGCGAACACCACATTCTCCAGCCACGCGCTCAGTGACCTGCTGTCGGTCACATACCCAAGGAACGTCAGCGCGCACCCCACCGCCAGGCCAACGGCGGCGCGCGGCAACGGCGCGTAGGCGCCGATGCTGTAAAACGCCAGCAGCACAGGCGCAACCAGCACGACCCCCGCCTGCTCGACGACGAGCTCGTAGACGCCGCCTGCGCCGGCGATCGTGACCCCGGACGCGACCGGCGCACGACGCCGCCACCAGATTCCCGCGCCCATGACAACTGCGAGCAGCGCGCCGGCTGCGCCTGCCGGGCTCGTCCCCGGGCTCGCCCACGTATACCCGACGAGCCCGACCGTCACCACGACCGCCAGGAGCAGATCCAAGCGGGACGGAGGCAACCCGCTTGCGCGGGCCGATACACGACGCAGCATCCGCACGTGGCGACCGTACCGCCGCCACCGCCCGGGCGCATCCGCCGCCACGGCGAACACAGGCTCCCCCGCGCGAGCGAGACCGTAGCCGTTGTCTCCGCCGCGAGAGGGAGCGGCTGGGACACCGGATCGCCCGCGGGCTGGAGCCGAAATCGCCCGGCCAGCCGATGACCGCCAGCCGGCTCACCGGCACGCTTTTCCGGGCACGACAACAGCCGAGAAAGGTGGCGAACATGACCAAGCACAGGCGCTCCGGACTAATGGGACGAAGGTGGATCCCGATCGTGCTGACGGCCGCCGGCCTCGGAGCCCTTGCGGCCTGCGGCGGCGATGAGCGTATCTCGCGTGACGCATTCCGAGACCACCTTCAGAGCATCGAACGTTGGGGCAGCACGCGGTACGAGGGGCTCGCCCGGCAAGCGATGCGCCTCAGGCCGGATCAACCGCTCACCGCCGAAGTCAAGCGAGGGATGAGGCAGTACGCGCGATGGCTCGCTCGGGCCGCCGATCGGCTCGGCGAGCTGAACCCTCCCGAGCCCGCCGAGAAGGAAACGGCGAACCTGATCGAGGCGCTCCGGCAGCGGGCGAGCGGCTTCGAGCAGGCGGCTCGTAAGCATCGAACCACGCTGCGAGAGCTCGAGCGAGAGCGGTCGACCACCGAGGCCGGAGAGCGGATCGACCTCGCCTTCGAACAACTCCGCGAGGACGGCTTCGCCACGATCTCGCCTGACCACCCGGGCGACCACCCGCCCGGCAACAGCCGTCGGGAGTACCGCTCGGGCGAGGCCCAGCACGACGGGGGCTACTACCGCGCCCTCAGCCGACGCTCCCGAGCGACCCATGCGACGCCGTGCTGCGACCCCGCCCGTTGACCATGGCGGTCGAGCCCGCGCAGGCGTGCGCTCTTCCTCGGAGCGCAATGGACCAGCTGCCCCGCGGTAGCGTCGTCCGATGGAGATCCGGCTCGATCACTGCGTGATGCATGTCTCCGACCGGCGGCGCTCAAACACCTTCTATCGCGATGTCCTCGGCGCGGAGCTCGTCGGCGACCCGGACGGTGTTGCGATGTACCGCTTCGGCGACCAGCAGCTCAACGTCCATGGGCCCGGCCTCGAGCCAGACCCGGTTGCGCGGCTCCCGGTACAGCCGGGCGGAAGCGATCTCTGCTTCGTCTGGCCCGGACCAATCGGGGACGCGATCAATCACTTGAGCGCCCACAGCGTGGGGGTCGAGCTCGGCCCGGTGCGGCGCCAGGGTGCGGGGGGCGAGGGACGGAGCGTTTACTTCCGCGACCCTGACGGCAGCTTGCTCGAACTCATCTCGTACGAGTGAGGCGCGTTCGCCGGCCACGTCTCGTTCGTTAACAGACTCGGCGGAGGTGTCGCTTCCGCTTCCGCGTCCTAAGCAGCAGTCGGGACGCGTCGCCCGGCCTTGGTGCTGCGTCCACGCGGAAGCGAGCGCGTCTCTGCGGCGCGTACCGCCCGTCGCTGCAGTCGGGGAGAGGGGGCGGCTTGCCTGCTGCCTCCTGGATTGGTTCCACTTAGCTCAGGGCGTGCACTCCTCGGGCGCGGGTGCCGGGATCAGGTGGGCCGCGGAACCGGCTGGCAACACGTAGACCGGGTAGAAGTCAGCCCCGTCTGCTCCGGCGATCGCGCGGTGGACGTGGCCGAACCCGCGATCGAAGAAGCCCTCGCCGGCGTCGTAGGTCGCTTGCCTGCACTTGCCGTGGGCAGCGTCCTCGTAGGTGAGCGACCCGCGGACGACCTCGACGAACACCGGGCCCGGATGCGTGTGCCAGCCCGTCGCCTCGTTTGCCCCGAGCCGCGCGTGCTGTATGAAGACATCCGCTCTGCGGTGCTTGACCGCACGCGCGAGCGAGGAGATGCGAATTCCCTCGACCTTGTTGTGTGCCGCCAGGAACCCAGTGGGTACGGTCGCGGGATCGACTTGCGTTACGTGTGCCGCAAGCGCCGCCCCGACACCACCGACGCTAACCACGCCAGCCACCGCCAAGGTTCGCTTCAGCCTCATGGCTGCTCCTTCCCTCGACTGATGCTCGGGAGAAGTCGCCCCGTCGGCGCCGCCAGCCTGTCGGACGGGGCTAGTGTCGCGCAGCGAGACCGATGCAGTCAACCGGCGGCACTCCTGCTCTCCATGCGTGGTTGGGATAGCCGCCCCGTCCGGCAACCAGGCTTAGGCGAGAGCGCTGCTTCCCCATGTAAGGAGGCGTCTCCCGTGCAGCGGCGCGGACTACCGCTCCGGAGAGGACCGACAGTCGCTCCCGCGGGTGGATTTGCTCTCGCGTTCGACTGAGAGCGAGCAGGCTCAGGGTGGTCCGCGGCGCCCCCACTCGGGCGGCTGACGGGGCGAGGGCCTGAGCGACGTCCTCGGACACCCGACAACGCACCACCGCGTGCCGACGCACGCCGTCAAAGCGGGCGATCTGCGACCTGCGCGCCGACTCGTACTCGGCCGAGCCCGCGACAAGCACCTCTCCGCCGACGGTCATCTCTTGAACATGGTTCGCGGTTGGTCAGGTGGCCGCGAGCGCGGGACGGTAGACGTGGAGCGCCGCGCCTGTGTTGTAGGTCTGCGCGTCGACGAGCTCGAGCCGGATGGGCGCTGTGAGGTCCTTGAACAGGGGAAGCCCGTCCCCGAGTGCCACCGGTTGCAGGACGAGGCGGAATTCGTCGACGAGCCCGAGCCTGGTGAGTGATTGTGCGAAAGCGGCGCCGCCCTACGCGGTCATGTCCTTGCCGGGCTCGCGTTTCAGCTCCGCGATCTCCTGGGCCAAGTCGCCGCGCGCGATCCGCGAGTCAGCCCACTCGGCACGCTCGAGGGTCTTGGAGAAGACGACCTTGGGGATGTCGTTCATCGGTGCGGCGTAGGCATCGTCGGAGGTGGGCCAGAACTCGGCCATCTCCTCGTACGTGTTACGCCCCATGAGGTGCAGGCCGGTGTTGCGCAGCCACTCGAGCTTGCGTTCCTTGAGCGCCGGATCCTCGGGCGGCAGTCCCCAGGCAACCGACCCGTGGCGCCCGGGCCGGGCGACCAGTCCGTCGAGGGACACGCCCATCTGCAGTACGAGCTTTCGCATGGCACCTCCTACTCCGCTATAGTGCACCGATTGGTGCACTATACACCGGCACTCGATCGCACGTTCTTCGCCCTGTCGGATCCGACGCGCCGCAGGATCCTCGAGCTCCTCGGGGCCAGTCCCGCCACCATCAGCGAGCTCGCCGAGCCGTTCGGCCTGACCATCAACGGCGTCAAGAAGCACGTGCGGGTGCTGGAGGATGCGGACCTCGTGATCACCGAGAAGGTGGGGCGGGCCCGCGAATGCCGGCTGGGGCCCGCACAGCTGCAGGATGCGACGCGATGGATCGAGGAGTATCGGCGGGCCTGGGAAGGACGGCTCGACAGGTTCGAGGCCTATGTCGAGCAGAGGAAGGCCGGGCGCCGATGAGGCTCGACGTCGAATTCGCGCGCCTGATCGACGCCATGCCCGAGGAGGTCTACGACACCTTCACCGACCCCAAGGGCCAAGAGGCGTTCTACGGCCAAGACGATCCCGGTTGGATCGTCCAGTCGCAGTGCGACCTGCGCGTCGGAGGCGTGTGGACCGTGGCCTTCGGACCGTCACCCCACGAGCTCTACAGGCACCGGCACGTGTTCGAAGTGATCGAGCGCCCGCACCGCCTCGTTCTCGCTTCCACCGAAACGCGCTTGGACGGATCGAGCTTCCACACCCAGCTCGAGTTCACGTTCGAGGCCAGGGACGGAAAGACGCTCATGACCATGACCCAGCGGGGCTTTCCCACCGCCGAGCTCCGCGACGAGCACGAGCGCGGGGTCCCCAATGCCTTCGCCCGTTTGGACAGGCTCATCCAGCTGAGCGGGACTCCGACTGACGCTCGGCTCGACTCGGCGCCGTAACGACGGCGGAGAGCGCGATACTGACCATGCCATGCTCACCGTTGGCGGCGGGAAGATCCTGCGGATCAGGGAGTTCGCGACGCGCAAGCAGGCGCTGACTGCTGTTGGGCTGCGTGATGACGCCGCTCGCACTTCTACCTCTGCCTAAGGCGATGGAGGTTCCGACGACCGCCTCGGGCCACAACTTCCGCTGCCCCTGAGGGTTCGCTCCGGTGAGATGGGCAAGCTGGCCCGCACCGTCGTGACGGCGATGCTGCTTCTGGCGGGCGCTGCCGCCCCGGCCTCGGGCGAGCCCACTGCAACGCCGTTCCTCAAGGCCGAGGACTTCAGCGGCGACCTGCAGGTCATCGGCTCGGGCCTCGCTTGGAAGGACGTGCGCTGCCTGCGGGGCTGCGTGCGCTTCCCGTTCGGGGAGACGGTCCGCGCCCGCTACCTGCTGAAGCGGCCCGGGCAGAAGATCGCCGAGCTGGCCCGCACCAGGCTCACGACCATCCCGGGCGGCTCCAACTCGGTCATCGAGAATGCGGACTTCGCCGCCTCCAGCACGCGCACGCTGATGGTGGTCGAATCGGAGCGCAACGTGGACGACCAGCTGTCCACGTCGGCGACCGTGTTCGCCGGCCCGCTCGGTAGCTCTCCGGCCGAGCTGTTCGAGTGCCGGGACACTTTCGTGCTTCCGTTCTCGCTCGACGCGGAACTCTTGGCCTTCGATGAGACGAGGTGCGTGACGGGCAGCGCGGATGTGGTGGTTCGGTCACTCGCCGACGGCTCCGCGCGGCGCGTGCCGAGCGGCGGCAGGCAGATCGAGGCGCTCGCGCTCGCCGGCGACCGGCTGGCCGTGCTCAGCTACGGGAAGCTGGGCGAGGGGGCGCCCGGCCCTGCGGGCGGCGAGCTGGCAGTCTGGGACCTCCAGGCGCTCACGGAGCTGGCCTCCGTGCCAGTCGGGCCCTCGGTCGAGCCGCCGGCCTTCGCTCTGAGGCCGGACGGCGCGCTCGCCTTCGTGACATTCGCCGAGGCAGCCCGGCCGGACCAGTGCCAGGGCACGCTCTCGCTGCTCGGCCCGGGCGAGGTGACGCCGCAAACGCTCGCGACCGACACCTGCAACCTCGTCGATTTCGTCGGCGACCAGGTGCTGGCCCAGCACAAGCGCTCGCTCGTCGCGATCCTTCCTGCAGGCGGGGAGCACGCACTGCTGAACCTCGGCCGCGTGGAGCTGCGCGGGGCGACCGCAGACGGCACGAGCGTGGCCTACGCGCTGCGCACCTGCGACGGCGACGCGAGCCTCTACCGGGTTGCCGTCTCGGCGCCGGCGGCGAACGCCGGCGCGCCCCGTTGCCCGCTGCGGATCGCAAGCCAGAGTGCGCATGTGGGCCCGAAGCGGTCCTTCAGGGTGCGCGTGGTCTCGAGGCGCGGCGCCGCCGGCTTCATGGAGCTGCGCCGCCACGGCGCGACGATCCTCGAGAAGCCGTTCGAGCGCCGCGCCGGCAGGACGTCGGTGAGGTTGCGCCTGCCCGGCTCACTGATGAGGCAGCTGCTCCGGCGGGGGAGCCTCCGGGTGGCGATCAGGACCATCACCACCGAGCGGGCCGGGAGCGAGCTCCGCCACCGGCGGGCGGTCACCCTGACGCCCTAACGCTCCTTTGGCTACCCAATGAGCTCAGGGACTCCGGTCGGGCTTACGAAGCGTAAGTTAGACTGCGTGGGGCCCTACCGCGCTCTTGGAAGGAGTGGCTATGCAAGCCGTGTTGATCCGCGAGACAGGCAGCCCGGACGTTCTGCACTACGAGGAGGCCGACCGGCCCGAGCCCGGCGACGGCGAGGTGTTGATCAGGGTGCACGCGGCGTCCGTCAACCCGACGGACTGGAAGACGCGGCGCGGGTTGTCCAAGGCGCAGCTGCCGGCAGTGCTCGGAAGAGACGCCTCGGGCACGGTCGAGCTCTCGCGGGCCGACGGCTTCACCGAGGGCGACGACGTGTTCGGATACGTCCCAGGCGGGGGATACGCGGAGTTCGCGATCGCCTCCGCCGACACAATCGCTGTGAAGCCGGCCGGTCTCAGCCACGAGCAGGCCGCCGGGCTGCCGGTGGTCGGGATGACCGCGTGGCAGGCCCTTTTCGACCGCGGCGGGCTCGAACGCGGACAGACCGCGCTGATCGCCGGGGCCGCGGGCGGCGTAGGGCATCTTGCCGTGCAGTTCGCGAAGCTCGCGGGCGCGCGGGTGATCGGCACCGGGTCCTCGCGCAACCGCGACTTCGTGCTGGGTCTCGGCGCCGACGAATACGTCGACTACACGGAGCAGGACGTCGGCGAAGCCGTGAGCGCCGTCGACGTCGCGTTCGACACGGTCGGTGGGGACACGACGCAGGCGCTGCTGCCGACTCTGCGCGACGGAGGCATCCTCGTCACCATCGCGAACGCGCCACCCGAAGATGCGGCGCGTGCGCGCGGCGTGCGAGCGGACCTCCTCGTGATGAGCCCGAACTCGGAGCAGCTGGCTCGGATCGCCGAGCTGGTGGCGGGCGGCGAGGTCCGCGTGGAGATCAGCGAAGTGCTCCCGCTCACCGAGGTCCAGCGAGCACACGAACTCAGCGAGTCCGGGCACACCCGCGGCAAGATCGTCCTAACGGTGTAGGAAAGGACAGGCTGGACCGACCCGGTCCGACCTACGGCGCGGCTGTCGCAATCATGTTCGGACAGGAGCACATTGACCGCTACATCGCCACCGACGGTAGGGAGGGTCATGACTGGCAAGGCACGCAGACGCTGATCCTCACCACAACCGGCCGGCGCTCCGGGGAACCCAGGCCGCACGCGCTGATTTATGGTCGTCACGGCGACGACTACCTAGTGGTCGCCTCCAACGGCGGAGCGCCGCGGCACCCGGCGTGGTACCTCAACCTCGAGGCGAACCCCGAAGTCGAGGTCCAGGTGAGGGGCGACAGGATGCGGGCCCGGGCACGCGCGGCAACGCCCGAGGAGAAGCAGCAGTTGTGGCCGATCATGACGAGAGAGTGGCCCGATTACGACCGCTATCAGGAGAGAACGGATCGCGAGATTCCAGTGGTCATCCTCGAGCCACACCGACGCGAGCGCAGCCCGACGCGAGCGGCGGCAGTGTGACGCTCAGGGCGGCACCTCCGCCGCTCAGCGCATACTGCGCTGATGAGCGAGCCACGAGCGGAGATCCAGCCGGAGCTGTGGGTCAGCGACGGGCCGGCTGCTGTCGCGTTCTACGAGCGAGCGCTCGGCGCGGTCGTCGAGCATCGGGTCGACGGTCCTGAAGATCACGACGTAATCGCCCAGCTGTCGGTCGCCGGCGCGCGCTTCTGGGTGTCGAATGCTTCGGAGGGCATGCGCCGGTTCAGTCCGGACGCGCTCGAGGGAGCGACGGGGCGCATGCTGCTCGTCGTCGACGACCCCGAGTCGCTGCTCGCTGCCGCGACGGCTGCGGGGGCGACCCAGACGAGCCCGGTCGGAGAGGAGCACGGATGGTTGCTCGGACGGTTCAAGGATCCGTCCGGGCACGAGTGGGAGGTGGGCCGGCCGCTCATCGAGTGGCCGCCGGCGCCCGGCTGATCCAGGGCTGCACGCTGCGCAGGCGGCGGTGTGCGACGTGCATGCGCCCTTGGAGCACGGGACCGTGGTCCGTGCGACGCGCTAGGCGGTGCCCTGAGGCGGGCCGTACCATCCGCCCATGGTGGATGAGGCGGCCCTGAAGAAAACAGACGCAGGATTGGCGCCCGACGGTCACGGGTGGTTTGTGATGAACGCGCGGGAGGCGCGCTGGATTCGCCGTCCCGGGCGAGGGCACAACGCGCCGCTCACCGGCTGGACGGAGTTCGAGGCGGAGACCTACTTCCCCCAGCTCGGCGTCAATCTGATCGTGCTCGGGCCCGGCGAGCCGATCGGGATGTATCACTGGGAAGCCGACGTGGAGGACTTCCTTGTGCTCTCCGGCGAGGCGCTGCTGATCGTCGAGGGTCAGGAGCGCCCCCTAGGCCAGTGGGACTTCGTCCACTGCCCGCCCCAGGCGAGGCACATGATCGTCGGCGCCGGCGACGGCCCCTGCATCGTCCTGGCGGTGGGCGGACGCGACCACATCGGGGAGAACTGCAACGGCGGCGCGTACACCGTGGACGAGGTCGCGCTACGCCATCGGGCCGGCGTCGAGGAGGAGACGAGCAACGCGGAGGTCGCCTACGCCCACCTCCCAGCGAGCGAGCCAACCCGCTACGGCGACGGCTGGCTTCCCGGCGACTAGGTGAGGTGCCTCGGGAGTTCTCCGAGTCGCTGGACCTCGAGCACGTCGGCGTGCGGCAGTCCTAGTTCGCGACGTTCATCGACTATCGGCTGACGCGTCTCGTAACCGCATACGATGCCCCAGCAGGACGCTTCAACCACAAGCGAGGGGAGACAGCCGCGATGCTTGCACGAGTTTCGACGTTCGAGGGCGGCACTGCCGACGTTCGCATGTAGGCGGATGGGGTCTGAGCCTGGAAACAAGTCGGGCCTGGTCGCCGAGCGGCTCAACGCCGCCATGAATGCGCACGACATCGACGCGTTCGTCGCCTGCTTCGAAGAGGAGTACGAGAGCGAGCAGCCCGCCCATCCCGATCGAGCGTTTCGCGGGCGTGACCACGTGCGCCGAAACTGGTCGGCGATCTTCGACGGGGTCGCGGACTTCGAGTCCGAGCTCATCATGGCCGGCGCGACCGGTGAGACCGAGTGGAGTGAGTGGCGGTGGCGAGGCACGCAATCGGACGGAACGCCGCTCGACATGGCCGGCGTGATCGTCTGCGGTGTCCGCGACGGCCGTTTGCGCTGGGCCCGCCTATACGTCGAGCCGGTTGAGCAGGCCGGCGCCGGGATCGACGCGGCCGTGCGCGAAATGTCCGGCGGCGATTAGGGATCGCGCCGGCATGGAGCTCGGGGTCCACCTGCCGCTCATGGAGTTCGGCGGCGAGGGGCAGTCGCTCGCTCGTCTCACAGGCGCGGTCGACGCGGCGCGCGAATGCGGCTTTGCCGCGGTCTCCGCCAACGATCACTTCCTGTTCCGGACGCCGTGGCTGGACGGCCCGACCGCCCTGGCGGCCGTGGTCGACCGGTCCGGTGCCATGGAGCTGGCGACGACGGTGTCGCTCGTCGCGCTGCGCGGCCCCGTGCCGCTCGCCAAGGCGCTTGGGGCGCTGGACGTGCTGTCCGACGGCCGGGTTGTGGCCGGAGTGGGCCCCGGGTCATCCGAGCGTGACTACGACGCGGTCGGCGTGCCCTACGAGGGGCGCTGGAAGCGATTTGACGAAGCCACGGCCGAGCTCCGGGCGCTGTTGCGAGCGGATTCGCAGCTGGCGCCGGCTCCGCGCCGGGAAGGGGGAGTCCCGCTCTGGATAGCGAGTTGGGGCTCGAGGGCGGGCCTGCGGCGCGTCGCACGCCTCGGCGACGGATGGTTCGCGTCCGCCTACAACACGACTGCGGAGCGATTCAAGGCCGCCAGAGAATCTCTGTCGGGAGAGCTTCGGGCGCGTGACAAAGATCCCGACCGCTTCCCCAACGCGCTGGTGACGATGTGGACCTGGATCACTTCCGACGCCCGCGAGGCAGACCGCGTTCTCCGAGACGTCCTCGCGCCGATGTTGGGACGCGATCCGGACACGCTCCGCGACCAGCTCTGCGTCGGGCCACCGGAGAAATGCGCGGAGCTGCTCTCGCGCTACGCGCAAGCCGGCTGCGAGCGCGCGCACCTCTGGCCGCTAGGCGACGAGCCGCGCCAGATCGAGCTCGCGGCGACGGAGGTGCTTCCAGCCGTCGAGACGTGAGTCCAAATGCGGGACACTCTCGGAATGACGCCGCGTGAGCTCATGACCGACTACATCGCCGCCGCGAAGCGTGGCGACTGGGACACGGCGTCCGGGTACTTCGCCGAGGACATCGCCTTCCACATCCCCGGGCGGTCTTCATTGGCAGGCGATCGCGAGGGGAAGGACGCGGCGCTCGAGTACATCCAGACGATCCGCGACCACTATCGAGACGGCAAGATCGAGCTCGAGCTGATCGACATGCTGACCAGCGACGAGCGCGTAGTGCTGCTCGTGCGCGAGCGCTTCCTCGGCGACGGCGACCCCGTGGAGATCCGGCGCGCCAACGTCTACCGCGTCCAAGGCGACGAGATCGTGGAGATCTCGATCTTCGAGGCCGACCAGTATGCGGTCGACGCGCTCTTGGACGAGGTCCAGTCCTAGCCCGCCCGGAGGCCGCGGGCTGAGGGGCCGGGTGCGGTGAGGTCGGGCCCTGCTTCGAGGCCCGACCTCACGGGTTGCTTCACGGCCGCATGCCGGGGCCGTTCAGGCCGGGCTGCTGGTGGCGCTCGACCGGGCTCGGCGGGATCGGGAAGCGCCCTGTGCATCCGTAAGTCCGCGGGTTAGCCGGGCATCGCGGCCTGCTGCGGCAGTCCTCGGCGCTCCGCCTCCTCGATCGAGACGATGTCCCGCCCGAATGGACGGAAGGTCACCGGGATCAGCTTGAAGTTCGCGAGGCCGAGCGGGATCCCGATGATGGTCAGGCAGAGCAGCGTTCCGGTGATCAGATGGAGGAGGATCAGCCACCAGCCGGCGAGCACGAACCACAAAACGTTGCCGATCGCCGAGCCAACCCCCGCATCCGCACGAGGAACCACGGTTCGCCCGAACGGCCAGAGCGCGAAGATCCCGATACGCAGGGCGGCCACGCCGAACGGGATCGTGATGATCAGGATGAACATGATCAGCGCCGCGAACGCATAGCCGATGGCCGTCCACAGGCCCGCGAAGACGAACCAGATCACGTTCAGAAGCAGGCGCATCTACGCCTAGCCTCCCACGCGGCCGCTCTGGATCGGGCCCCGGGGGCCTTGACATGCAAGTGGTTACTTGCCTATTGTTTGGCGGTGGGGGATGTTTTCAAGGCCCTGGCTGATCCCACGAGGCGCAAGATCCTCGACGAGCTCAGCGAACGGAATGGGCAGACGCTGTTCGAAATCTGCTCGCGCCTCGCGACGAGGCACCAGCTCGGCTCATCCCGGCAGGCGATCTCCCAGCACCTCGATGTGCTCGAAGACGCCGGCCTGATCGAGTCGCGCAGGGAGGGCCGTTACAAGTTCCACGACCTCGACACCGGACCGCTCGAGCGCATCGCCGACCGCTGGCTCGAGCCTGCGCGATCGGAGGGAAGATGAAGATCAATTTGACGAGCGTGCTCGTCGACGACCAAGCGAAGGCGCTGCAGTTCTACACCGAGACGCTGGGCTTCGTGAAGAAGTCCGATATCCCCCTTGGCGAGCATCGCTGGCTGACCGTGGTCTCTCCGGAGGACCCGGACGGCCCCGAGCTGCTGCTCGAGCCCGACGGTCATCCTGCGGCGCCGCCCTTCAAGGATGCGCTCGTGGCGGATGGCATCCCGTTCACCTCATTCGCCGTCGACGACGTCCATCGCGAGTTCGAGCGCCTCACGGGCCTGGGAGTCCGATTCACCCAGGAGCCGACGCAGATGGGCCCGGTCACGACCGCCGTGCTCGACGACACCTGCGGCAACCTCATCCAGATCGCCGCTCACGACCCGGCCGGTTGAGGTCGCGTCGTCGGGTTAGTCGCCGCGCGCCGCCACCAGACGCTCGTGCTCTGTCGCTCCGGCGGCCCTGAGGTACTGGTGCACGAACGCGATCGCCATGCTGCCCTCCCCGACCGCGGCGGCGACGCGCTTCACCGGGCCGAAGCGCACGTCGCCGCACGCGAAGATGCCCGGGACGCTCGTCTCGAGGAGATAGGGATCGCGTTCGAGCGTCCAGCGCCCTGCCGCCTGCATGTCGGAGCCGGTCAGCACGTAACCGCGCTCGTCGAGCGCGACCTCGGGCGGAAGCCATCCGGTCTCGGCGTCCGCGCCGATGAAGATGAACAGCCCACCCGACTCGAGGCGGGTCGTCTCGCCGGTCGAACCGTCGCGGACATCGATCGCCTCGAGCGAGAGCTCACCGTGCGCGGCCACCACCTCGGTCCCGAACATCGTCTGGATGTTCGGCCGCGTCGCCAGTTGGTCGACCAGGTACTGCGACATGCTCTTCTCGAGGCTGTCGCCGCGGTAGAGGATCGTCACGCTCCGTGCATGGTTGGAGAAGAACAGCGCCGCCTGCCCTGCCGAGTTGCCGGCTCCGACGATGTGAATGTCCAGGCCGTGGGCGTTCGGTGCCTCGCTGCGCGACGCGCCGTACGAGATCCCCTTCCCGGCAAGCCGGTCGAACCCCTCCGCTGACAGGCGCCGCCAGGCGACTCCGCAGGCGAGGATGATCGTCCGCGCCCTCAGGACGTCACCGCCGTCCAGATGCACCTGCCGGGTCGCAGCGTCTATGCGCAGGATCGACCGCGTCACGAGGATCTCGGCGCCGAGCCTGCGCGCCTGCCGCAGCGCACGGCTCGCAAGCTCGTCCCCCGACACGCCCGCCGGGAAGCCGAGGTAGTTCTCGATCCGGGCGGACGTGCCGGCCTGGCCGCCGGGCGCCTCGCGCTCGACCACGATCGTCTTCAGGCCCTCCGACGCCCCGTAGACCGCGGCCGCCAGACCGGCGGGGCCGGCGCCCACGATCACCGTGTCGTAGTCCGCGGCGGCCGGCTCGGTCCCGACTCCGAGCAGCTCGGCCACCCTGCGGAGCTGTGGCCGTAGCACGGTCTTGCCGTCGACGACCCGAAGCGCCGGCAGGTCTGTCGCGGCCGGCAGGGGGGCATCCCACTGGTCCTGCGCATCCGGAGCGTCGGGGGTGAGCCACGTGAACGTGATCTGGTTGCGGTCGAGGAAGCGCCGAAGCTCGGCGCAGGACGCGTCCCAGCGATGCCCCAGCACGAGCGCGCGCGGCGGCGGCGGCTCTGCCGCGATGCCCTGCAGCCCGCGCGCGCCGCCCATCCGGTGCGCCGCCAGCCGGCCGAGTTCCTTTCCCACGTCTGGCGCCACGGCCGCAATCGCGTGGTAGTCCTGGGCCTCGAGCCGCATTACCCGCGAAGCCTCGGCCGCACGGAACCCCACCGGGAAGACCGTCCCGAGCGCGATCGGCACCTCCCCGAATATGTCGCCCGGGTGGCGCTCGCCGAGGACGCGCTCGATCCCGTCCACGAGCCTGACCGGCTCGATTCGGCCCTCGAGCACAGCGAACAGCGCGCGCTCGCTTCCCTCGTGCGCGGCGTACTCGCCCGCCACGAGGCTGACGTCCGCCGCCACCCGAGAGAGCTGCTCGCGCTGGGCTAGGTCGAGAGCGGCGAAGAGCTCGACGCGACCGATCTCCTCGGGCGTCACCATGCGCGCGAGTCCGTTCTCGGGGCCACCTCACACAAAGCTACTGCGTTGGCCCCACGTGCTTTGCCAGCCACGCGACCAGGGGGCGCGCACTGTCGAGCTCAGTGCGAATGCGGGTCTGGCAGGCGGGTGTGTGGAGCCAGGGCTCGAGCGCGTGGCGGCGGTACACCGTGATCTCCTTCATGCGGAGCCGCTCGATGCGCGGATGGTCCATCGGATAGCCCCGCGGGGCGCGCTTGAGCTCGGGCGGCGCCAGCTCGAGGCCCGCCGCCCGCGCGACCTTGAGCGCACGCTCGAACGCAGCCGCGCGGCGGCCGTCGGCGATAGCGGCGCGGTAGCGGTCGAGCTGGTCGGACGCCGGGGCATGCAGGCCGGCAGCGACGAGCAGGCCGTCGAGCGAGAGCTCCACGTAGTAGCCGCCCGCGCCGCCGTAGCCGATCGCCAGGCCCAGCTGCTCCTTGATCGGCGGCCGCATGTGGAAGCGCGTGTCGTTGTAGGGCCGGAACAGGTGGGGCTCGCCGAGATGCGCAAGCCGCGCGGCGAGCTCCCGCGCCGGCTCCACGAGCTCGCTGTCGTAACGGCCGCGGTTCGCCTTGAACCAGTCCCGATCGTTGTTGGCCTCGAGCTCGCGGAGAAACTCGATCGCCCCGGGCGGCCACATGGGGGCGGAGGCTACCCGCCCTCCGCCAAGCGCTGTTACCGCCCTGTTGCCGTGGCGTCGCCGCGCCGCAACCGGCGCCCTGCACGATCGGCACCGATGTCGGTTGCACTCAACCACCAGGAGGCAGTCATGGGTCAGGCAATCCCCCGGCAGCACCCCGCAGTAGTCCTTCGTTCGTCATACCGGCAGCTTCGGGCGCTGCTCGCGATAGCGCTGGTCGCGGTCGCGGGCCTCAGCTCGACTGTCGTGATCCTCGCCGTGGACGACGAGGGCGCCACCACAGCGAGCTCCGTCAAGCCGACCGAGTCGATCTCCGCGGAGGGCTTCTACCCGCGGAACGGCGCGCCGGTGCAGCGATCGGTGCAGACCACCCGCCCGGGCGGCGGACCGGAGGAGAGCGGCGTGGCCGCCGCGATCGCCCCGAAGGGGAACGTGGCCACACCCGACGAGAGCAAGATCGCCGCGTCGATCGCCCGTACCCAGCTGGCAACGGGCCAGAGCGGACCTGACGAGAACAGCGTCGCGTCCGCGATCGCCGGCCACTAGCGCGGACCAACCCGCTGGACAGCGCACGCCCCGGCCATCCGGCCGGGGCGTTGCCATTTACCGGACTCCTACCGGGAGCCAACCCTGTCGCGGTCAACTCTGGCGAAACGAGCTATGGAGACCGCAAAATGCACGAGCACCACCTGACACTCAACGTGGTCCCGCCCGGCCATCCGGGCATGAGCCGCCCAATGGGCGGCGGGGACGACGAGGCGATCGAGACGCTCCGCCGCGCGATGGCGGAGGCCGAGCTGCTTCGGGCTCGGCTTCGCCAGCTGGAGAGCTGCCCCGGCTACGACCTCACGGTTGCCAGCGAGGCGGCGTGACCCGCCTGAGCACGTCTGGCTAGGCGCAGCGTCGCCGTACTGGCGGCGCTGCGCCTGTCCGCCCCTTCACCGAGACGGGCGGCGGGGCATTTACCCGCCGCCTACCGGTCGCCAACCGGGGCGCGGTGCAATCAGCGTGTACCAACCTCGACGACCGGGAGGAGCCACGTAGATGGCCCGTATCACCCCAGACCCCAGCTTCTATCCGACCGCGACCGAAGCCGCCGCGGCGGCCCGGGAACAGCTCGCCTACGTCGCCACGATCGGCGTCGGCGACAACGGCAACACGCCGCCGGACGCGCTCGGCGTGCTCGACCTCGACGAGAGCTCGTCGTCATACGGCCAGATCGTCGGCCGCGTCGCGATGCCGAACGTGGGCGACGAGCTTCACCACTTCGGCTGGAACGCCTGCTCGTCCGCGCTGTGCCCCTGGATGGCCCACCCGCACGTGGAGCGGCGCTACCTCGTGGTCCCCGGACTGCGCTCGTCGCGGGTCTACGTGCTCGACACGAAGGACGACCCGCGCAAGCCGAAGATCGTCAAGACGCTCGAGCCCGAGGAGATCGCGCGCAAGACCGGCTACAGCCGCGCCCACACCGTTCACTGCGGTCCCGACGGGATCTACGTGAACGCGCTCGGAAACCCCGACGGCGACGGGCCGGGCGGCATCTTCGTTCTCGACCACGACACCTTCGAGGTGAAGGGCGCCTGGGAGCGCGATCGCGGGACGCAGGAGATGGCCTACGACTTCTGGTGGCACCTCGGTTACGACCGCGTGATCTCGAGTGAATGGGGCACGCCCAACATGGTCGAGGCGGGCGTGAACCCCGAGCTGCTGCTGGGCAACAAGTACGGCCACCGGCTCCACGTCTGGGACATGAAGCGGCGCCGCCACCTGCAGGCGATCGACCTCGGCGCCGAGCACCAGATGACGCTCGAGCTGCGGCCGGCGCACGACCCGGACAAGGCGTACGGGTTCGTGGGCACCGTGGTGTCGACGGCGGACCTGTCCGCTTCGGTGTTCCTCTGGGAGCGTCGTCCGGACGGCACGTTCGCGGCCCAGAAGGTGATCTCGATTGACGCCGAGCCGGCCGACGCCGACCAGCTGCCGGACGCGCTGAAGCCATTCGAGGCGGTCCCGCCGCTCGTGACCGACATCGCGCTGTCGGTGGACGACCGCTCGCTGTACGTGTCGTGCTGGGGCACCGGGGAGCTGAAGCGCTACGACGTGAGCGACCCGCGCAACCCGCGTGAGACCGGATCGGTCCGGATCGGCGGCATTGTCGACCGCTCCCCGCATCCCGCAGCCGGCCCCGTGAACGGCGGACCGCAGATGGTCGAGGTGAGCCGCGACGGACGGCGCGTCTACCTGACGAACTCGCTCTACCGCTCCTGGGACGAGCAGTTCTACCCGGACGGCATCAAGGGCTGGCTGGCGAAGCTGGACGCGGGCGCGGACGGCTCGCTCGCCCTCGACCCGGACCTGTTCGTTGAGTTCCCCGAGGGGGAGCGGCCGCACCAGGTGCGCCTCCAGGGCGGCGACGCCTCATCGGACTCGTACTGCTTCCCGAACGGAGACTGAGATGGACACCCTGCCTCTCGTGACCATCGCGGTGCTGGGCGCCTACCACGGGCTCAACCCCGCGATGGGCTGGCTGTTCGCGGTCGGCCTCGGGATGCAGGACCGCGACCGGCGTTCGGTGCTGCGCGCACTGCCGCCGATCGCGGTCGGCCACGAGGCGGCGATCGCGGTTGTCGCCGCTCTCGTGGTCGGCCTGGGCGCGATCGCCGATCCGCGTCCACTCCACGTGGGCGCCGCGGCCGGCCTGATCGCGTTCGGGCTGTTCCGCTTCTGGAAGCCGCGCGCCCACCCGCGCTGGACAACGATGCGGGTGACCCGCGGGGAGCTGACCTGGTGGTCGTTTCTGATGTCGAGCGCTCACGGCGCCGGGCTGATGGTGGCGCCGGTGCTGCTCGGGAGCGGAGGCGCCGAGCCCGCGCACGCCCATGCCGGTCACGTCCACGACTACCCGGTCGCGACGATGGGCGTGGGCGAGGGCCTGCTCGCCATCACCGTCCACGTGGGCGCGATGCTCGCCGTGATGGGCATTGTCGCCCTGCTCGTCTACGAAAAGGTCGGTCTGACCTTCCTGCGAAAGGCGTGGCTCAACTCCGACCAGTTCTGGGCGAGCGCGTTCATAATCGCGGGCCTGGTGACGCTGGCGACCTAACGCCACACCGGTGCCGCCGCGCCGGCCGCTTTCAGCGCCTCGTCGCGAAGCGCGTAGTCGGCGACCGCCACGATTCGCCCGTCGCGCACGCGGAAGACGTTGAAGAGCTGGCCTCCCAGGTCTTCGCCGCCGATCTCGCTCAGCCCCGGAACCTTTGCCCCGAGCACCACCGCGCCGGCGGGCGCGACGATCAGCTCGACAACCTCGGCGCCGCGCAGGCCCTCGTCGAGCTCGTAGGTCTGCGGATCCTCCGGGCACGGTGTGAGGCTGTCCCGCAGCATGTCGAGAACCTCGTCCCGGTTCAGGCAGATGGCGTCGTCCGGAACGCCCTTCCAGGTGACCCTCGGGTGGAACCACCCGGCGGCGTCCCTCAGGTCGCCCCGGCGCATCGCATCCAACCAACCCACGACTGCTTCGATCGCGTTCGCATGCATGGTCACAAGTACAGACTGGCGGGCGACCGAGATGTGACCGCCCTACGGTCAGAGTATTGCGCCCCAGGCCGCGAGACTGGGAAACTCGGCGATGAGCACAGTGACAGACCTCGACTCATACAGACCGTGGCGGATCTCCGGTACCTATCTCGAGGCCTGCAACTGCGAGCCGATCTGCCCGTGCCGCCGGATCGGCGGGCGGACCGGCGGGCGCTCGACCTACGGCGTCTGCCTCGGATCGCTCTCGTGGCAGATCGAAGCGGGTTATGCGGGCGGCGTATACCTCGCGGGGATGCGCGCCGTGCTCGCGAACAGCTATGACGACGACGATCCGGGCTCGCCGTGGAGCTTTGTCCTCTATGTGGACGAGCGCGGGAACGACGGTCAGCGGGAGGCGCTCGAGCACATCTTCCTGGGACGCCTGGGCGGCACTCCCGAGCTGCAGTTCCCGTGGGTCTGGAAGCCGAGCACCCTGCTCGGCGTGCGCCCCGTCGCGATCGAAGTGGACCACACGCCCGGTCGCGGCTGGTTTCGCGCCGGGAGCCAGGTGAGGGTCAGCATTCGCGAGCCGGTCGCCGGTCAGGAGACGGTCACATGCGTGATCCCCGGCCACGACAGGTCGGGTAGGGAGGTAGTGGCGGACGTGCTGAGGGTCGAGGACGGTCCGCTCGACTTCGAGCTGCGCGGCAAGTGCGGCTACGAGGCGACCTTCGAATACTCCTCAGAAGACGCCAAGCGCGACTGAGACCGCGAGGCCGGCCAAGACCAGGGCGACGCCACGATTGGCGATCC
>JBKPBS010000116.1:0-12863 GCA_046726915.1 Actinomycetota bacterium | reverse complement strand
TTCTTGGTCAGGGAGCCGTTCATCCTCGCGCGCAAGAGAACGGGATCGAAGGGCTTCGGCAAGTAGTCGTCCGCTCCCATCTCAATGCAGCGAACCACGCTCTCGAGCTCCTCGAGGGCGGAGATCATGATCACGGGGATGTGACGCAACTCCGGGTCGCTCTCGATTGCGGCGAGGACGTCGTAGCCGCTCATCTCCGGCATCAGCACGTCGAGGAGAACGACATCGAACGGCTCGTCCCGCAGCATCTCGAGCGCCTGCCGCCCGTTCTCGGCCGTCGCACGGTGGTGGCCGTCTTGTTCGAGACTCCGAGCAAGAAGCGAACGGTTCACCGGATCGTCGTCGACGACGAGAACGCGGGCAGCGGGCTCACGCACGCCGGCGCTCCTCGCGCGCAGTGGCAAGGGCGCTCGCCACTCGCGCGTACTCGTCCTCGATATTCGTCACGAGCCCGGCTGCTTCCGACATCACCTGTCGCTTCGCTGTGTTCTCGAGCTCCTGGCAGACATTCGCCAGTCCGGCCGCTCCGAACGTCCGCGCGTTGGATTTGAGCGTGTGGGCGGCTCGGCGGACCTCCTCGGCGTCGCCACTCTGCCGAGCGGTCTTGAGGCCTGCAACAAGCACGGGGGCCTCGCGAAGGAACGTGTCGACAAGATCAGCGACGAACGCCGAGTCACCTGTCGCAACATCGAGGTGCTCGAGGGCCGAGTCGTCGAGAACGTCCGTATCTCGCATCTCCTGCACCGCGCTATGGGGACTCGCGCGGCCGAGCGCCGCAGCCAGCTCGTCAGCGTGGATGGGCTTGCTCAAGTAGTCGTCCATGCCCGCGTTCAGGCATGTATCTCGGTCCCCCTGCATCGCGTTGGC
Source organism: Actinomycetota bacterium (assembly GCA_046726915.1). GTDB lineage: Bacteria > Actinomycetota > Thermoleophilia > Solirubrobacterales > Thermoleophilaceae > JACVRW01. Next base: position 11,996 of record JBKPBS010000116.1, on the reverse strand, counting down.
GGTCATCGCAATGATCCGCGGCCGGTCCTTGCCCGTCCACTCCCGGTGGATTCTCCTGGAGGCCTCGAGGCCGTCCATCACAGGCAGCTCCACGTCCATGGGGACGATGTCGTAGCGCTTGCGCCCATTCGGGCCGCGCGAAACGATGAAGTCGCCGGTCTCGTCGAAGTCGAGGCCGCCGTTGTAGACGAACACCTGGACGCCGTCCTCGGCGCGCACCGAGCCGCGGAATTCGGGGTGGGCAGCAGAGCTGCCGGGGATGGTCTGGCGATCCGCCATGGGAGCTAGTCGCTCCCTGCCGATCGAGGGCCGTCGAGGGGATCCTGGGCGGCCCTCGCCGTTGCGCAGGGGGCGACGCTACGCCCGCGCGAGGGGCCGCGTCAAGGCAGCCGCCCGACTGTCAGACCTTGCACTGTCGGACCTTGCGCAGGATCCGCCGCCGAACCTGCATCAACGGCATGAGAAAGGACGCGCGTAGGCGGTGCACGCATGGCCGACGCGATCTCGCGCTCGGCGTGGGTCGACTCGAGGCAGGGCAGTGTGAGCATCATCGTCGGCGGGGCTCTCCAGCGGGCTGGTCGCGACGATCTGGCGGGCCCGTTCTAGCCAAGTCGCTGGGAGTGGTGTAAGAGGCGGCGCTCATCGTCGTCGGTGAGGGTGGCTGCTCAGGCCGGTTGGAACTCGAGGACCTCCTGGTCGGTATTCCCGGCCGACGAGCCACTCGTCTCTTTGAAGGCGTGGGGTGTTGTCAAGCCGCGCGGTCGTGGTGGGCCTGTGTGGGTGTCCGGCAGTGGGTGCTGAGATCTCTTTTGGCGCTTGGGTCGGCGCACGTTGTCGTGTTGCAGCTGTCCCGGCTTCTCAGATCGTTTATGGGCCTCGGTGGGCCAGACGAATGGAGGAGCTTGCCGGGGCAGGATCGGTGCCGCTCACGCCGCCGAGGCGACGGCGGGCTGCGGCGGTGCTGAGCTTGAACGGCTCGCGGCGGGCGAGGACGTGTCAGCTGGCGATGAGGATCTTCCGCGCGACGGCGGCCTTGGCCGGGTTGCTCTTGCCGTGGCGCTTCTTGGTGTCGGTGTAGAGGCGGTGCCAGCGGTTGTTGGGTCGCCACGCGTGTTGGGCGGCCTCGACGGCGGCCCAGCGCAGTGTGACGGGCCGGCCTTGGAGAGCCGGCCGGTGCGCGAGCTTTGCCCGGACTGCTTGATCGTCGGGGTCAGGCCGGAGTAGCCCACCAGCTTGCGGGCCGATGGGAAGCGGGCGATGTCGCCGATCTCCGAGGCGATCGTCAGGCCCAGCAGCTCAGCGACGCCGGGGCAGCCGCCCGGCACCGATGTGCTGACGTTCTCGTTTGGCACGATCGATCCGTAGCACCGTCCGTCGGTATCGAGGTACCACGAGAGAGCCGCGAGAGCGGCTCTCTCTTCGTGGGACGCTCCGCGCTCTCGCCGATTCAACGCGCCCACAAAGGAGCGCCGTCAATACGAGCGAGGCCGACCTACGCGCCAAGCTCGATGCCATCTCCGGGAGCGGCGAGAGCTACGCGGTTCCGGCGGCCGCCCCCGACTGGGCCGGTGCCCCGCACTCTCTACGATTTATGCAGGGAGCTGGCATGACGCCTTCCCGATGCGCGCAAGGGACAGCGCGCCCGCGGGGCCCGGTGTGCCCCCTACTGCCGGGCCCCGCCCCTCTCACGCGCCCGCAGTTCTACCCGATCAGGGGCCGGGATTGCGCCCGCCGATCCTCGAGCGCCGCGAGCTGCGCCCGAGAAACACTCCAGCCCAGGAGGCGACGAGCGCGGGGGCAACGCCCGCCGCCCCTGGTCACCCCCGGACGTACCCCGCTGAATAGACCGACGCGCCAGGGGTCCCGAGGTTGGCTGGTCGTGGCTGCGCTTGGGACCGCGAAGATCAGCCGTCGGCGAGCACGTGGCGCAGCAGCGCGTGCAGCGCGACGAGAGGTAGGCGGTGTCTCGGCCCGGGCCTGTCCGTCGTGCCCGATCGGCGCGGAGACCGACGCCGGCACCCGGCGCGTCGACAGGTGCCCACGCCGCTTCACCGGAACCGCGATCGGCACGGCTGGGCCCGCGCGACTGTTGGCGCGGGTCGCGCCGTTCGTGGCGCAGTTGCTACCCGCATGGAGGTGGGGTTGAGGCCAACCCCGCCGGTGCCCTCGCGTCGAAGCGGTAGCGCCTCAAGCAGCGAGAACGGTGCCTGCCGGAGGACGCCCCCCTCCTCCGGCGGAACAGGGGGCCAGGGATGGCCCCAGGGTGCGGGGCTGACGCGGCAACATTCCGGCCATAGCGTGCCCCACGCGGAGGAATCGCCGCCGCTGATCACCTCGCCGGAGCGCGCCGCTCGGTCGACTCCGCCGGAGGCCGATCGGCAGTGGCACCAACGAGATCGTCCGCGAGATCCTCGCGAAAGGTCATCGGGTTGGGCGCGGGAACCGCGGGGCCGCGAGGAATGTATCGGGCACATGACCAGGCTGCTCGTAGGGCTCATCGCCGCAGCGGCGCTCGTCGCGATCCCGGCCGAGGCGCCGGCCAAGGAGGTCAAGTCCGCGACCGTCTGCGGCGCGGCCGGCTGCAAGGGCTCCGCGGACACGACCGCCGTCGCCGCGGCCGTCGAGAACGGCGGCCCGCCGACCAGCCCGCCCCGCCACGGCGCCGCGTTTTACCGCGTCACCGTCCACATCAAGGGCGACCCCGAGCCCTTCCGCCTGCTCGTCGCGCCCGGAATCGGCCAGGTGCGGGGGCCCGATGGCACCTGGTTCTCGCTGCCCGAGAGCGCCGTCACCGCATGGCGACACGTCGCCCGTGGCGTCCGACCGTTCCCCGCAGCCAAGCTCCCCGACGTCGAACCGTCGGCGCCGCGATCGGTCCAGGGCGGAGCCCTCACGCCGCACACCGACACCGCCGCTCCGGTGCCAGCCAAGGAGCCCACCGGCGGGACGTCGTGGGGCTTGATCGCCGGCATCACAGCCGCCGCGGTAGCCGTCTCGGCGCTCGCCGCGGCGCTGATCGCACGCCGACGCCGCCGCGAGGGCCGCACGGGGCCACGGCCCGCAGCCGCCTCCTGAGCGCACAGCCCTAGCCAACACGCACGCAGAGCGGGCACCGCGCACGCCCGCGCTCGCGACGCGGCCAGCATGGCGCTTCAATCCCATCACGTCGGACATCCGGCGTGTTGCTGCACCCGCCGCGCCCAGCATGTGGACGAGGTGCTGCCTGCTTCGAGCGAAGCGGACGCGACGCCGGCGCCGCCGCGGACGACCCGATCTCCCTTAACCCAAGCGCTGTTGGCCTCGTCCCGCGACGCGCCGTCCTCGCCACTCGCGGAGTGCGGAGCACCACCAGGTCGCCGTGCCTCCCGATCGCGTCCCTCGAGGTCCGGGGCGGCCAGGCTCCCGCTCGTCCGTCTTCTCGGCAACGTCGATGCGGAACCAGATCACGTTGCCCATCGTCGGGCCGATGCCCTTGTTGGCTTGCGGCACGACTGCGCGGCCGAATGGCCAGACGCAGTAGAGCGCGATTCTCAGTGACGCGACCCCGAACGGGATCGTGATGATGAAGATGAAGCACAACACTGCGGCGAACGCGTAACCGATGAACAGCCACAGCCCGCGAAGACAGACCACTCGACGCGATCGCTGTCGCCGTGGCGCACTGGTCTGTTGACGGCCGCCGCACCGGGAGCCGAAGGGGCCAAGCGCCGCGCTGCGGTCCGTGGAAAGCTGAAGCGCGACGCCCCGCCGCGTCGGCGGGGGTCGCGCGACGAAGGAGGCCACCGTGAACGAGACGCCCGAACCGCCGCCACCCGACGAGACGCCGGGGCCGCCGGGCCGCGCGGCCTATCCGCTGAGCTTCGACGTTCCCTACCCCGACCGCGACCTCAACCGGGTCAGCACCGGCTTTCGGATCTTCGCGGTCATCCCGATCGCCATCGTGCTGGCGGTGGTCGGGGGTACCGGCGGAGGCCCTCCGTGGTACAGCGCGGGGGCCGGCGGCATCCTCTTTCTACCCGTGCTGTTGATGATCCTGTTCCGCGAGAAGTACCCGCGGTGGTGGTTCGACTGGAACCGAGAGCTGCTGCGGTTCTCAAATCGAGTCGCGGCGTATCTGCTGCTGCTCGATGACCGCTACCCGTCCACGGACGAGGAGCAATACGTCCGCCTTGACCTGAGCTATCCGAACGTCTCGAACGAGCTCAATCGCTGGCTACCGCTCGTCAAGTGGTTCCTGGCGATCCCCCACTACGTGCTGCTCATCGTCCTTCACGTAGGCGTCTTCTTCGCCGTCATCGGCGCGTGGTTCGCGATCCTCTTCACGGGCCGCTATCCGCGAGCGATTTTCGATTTCGTGGTCGGGGTCATGCGCTGGACCAACCGGGTCGGTGCGTATGCCTTCGTGCTCGTGACCGACCGTTACCCGCCGTTCCGGCTCGCGCCGTAGCCCGAGCGGCGCTGCCAGGCGGCGCGTACTTGCGATCGCAAATAGGCCGCGCGGTGCGGCACGCCCCCGGACAAGATCGTGCCGGAGCAGCGCACTCGGCGTTGACCACTGGCTTGGGAGCGGTTGCGCCCATGGCTCACCGTACGCGCGGAGCTCCCCCGCCGGGTCGCTGTTCTGACCTTCAAGGGATCGACCATGAGGAGATCATTGCCACCGTCCGCTACGCACCGGGCGCCGATGGGGTCCGCCAGCGCAAAGCTCCGATCCTGAGCGCCGCGCCAAGCGCGGAGCGCCCGCCGCCCTCCCGCTTCCGCCTGCAGAAGCAGAACCGACAGCAAGCGCCCCCAGGACGCCCCCAGATCGTCCGAGGCGGGCGTGAGTTCGCGGCCAGTGGAGACGCCCGCGATCGATGTGGGTCAGCTCGGCGTGGGTGGCCCCGACGGTGCGTTTGCGGGGGTTTCGTCTCGTGGGTGTGGCGTTTCGAGCATGGCTGGCAGTTGGCGGCGGGAGCGGATGTCGAGCTTGCGGTAGATCGCCGCGAGGTGGTGCTCGGTGGTCTTGGCGGTGATGAAGAGGTGTGCGGCGATCTCGGCGTTGGAGAGGCCGGCGGCGGCGAGCTCGGCGACGCGGCGCTCGCTCGGGGTGAGCGCGTCGACGCCGGAGCGGACCTCTCGTCGAGGTCGGGCGCCGGTGGCGAGCAGCTCGGTTCGAGCGGTGGCCGCGAGCGGTGTCGCGGCGTGGCGGTGCGCGAGCTCGAGCGCACGTGCGAGCGGGTCTCGGGCGGCGCGGCGCTGGCCTGAGCGGCGCAGCGCGGCACCGAGGTCGAGCAGCGCGCGGCTGAGCTCGAGCGGAGCGGATGCGGGCTCGAGTATCGCGACCGCGTCGTGCAGCAGCGGTATCGCCGCTTCTCCTCCGGTGGCCAGCGCGAGCACACGCTTGGCGACTCCGATCGCCGACGCGATGTCGGCCGCCTCGGCGATCTCTAGTTCCTCGTGCACGAGCGCGCGTGCCTCGCCAGTCCGTCCCAACGCGACCAGGGCGAGCGCCGCGCGGGAGCGCCAGGGAAGCATGATTGGGTTGCGGACACCGACGCTCTCGGCGATCGAGCCGGTGGCAAGGGCGTCGGCGTGGGCGTCGGCGGTCCGTCCAGCCGCGAGCCGCAGCAGGCTGCGGGCGAGGGAGACATCCGCGAACGGAGGGCCCGGGGGAAGCGTTGCTTGGAGGCTGTGCTGCTCGAGCACGGCCTCGGCGGCCTCGAGTTCTCCGCGTTCGACCAGCGCTTCGACCAGCGCCGCGACTGTCATGGCAATAAGCCAGCGCTCGCTCGTGCGGGCGGCGTGCTCGAGCGCGGAGCGCGCGTCGTGCTCGGCCGCGGCGAGCAGGCCGCCGCGCAACCGGACGCGTGCGCGCTGGAACAGGGCGATGCCGGCGCCGACGAGCGAGCCGCGCTGTTGCGCGCTCTCGGCCGCCTGGGTGAGCCGCCGCTCGGCCAGCGCCGGCTCGTCGGCGAGTCGGAGGGCCATCATCGCGTAGATGTGCGGGTAGCCGGCGTCCAGGTCGGCTGCGTAGGAGGCGTCGTTGGCGACTGCGCGCGTTGCCAGGGCGAGCACCGACTGCCGCGATTTCGCGCGCAGGGCGGAGTTGAACGCAAGCACGCCGGCGGTCAGCCGGGCGCCGAGCGTGTCCTCGGGGTGCGCAGCGAGCGCGGACTCGGCGGCGCGCAGCTCGGGCTCGATCGGCACGTCGCCGTTCGCGCTGGCCAGCAGCAGGCGGGCGCGAAGGATGAGGCCCAGCTCGGGATCCACGGGGGCGAGCTCTCGCATCGTTGCCTGAACCAGTGCGAAGACGTCCGCCATTGGCCACCCGGTGATCAGCATGTCGAGCAGGATTTCGGCGCGCTCACGGGGATCGGCGCTGCCCTCCAGCGCCGCGAGGAAGCGGCCATTTGCGGTCGGCAGGCCGAGCCGGCGCTCGGCGTTGCCGAGCGCGCGCAGAAGCATCGCCCCCAGCTCGACCGGGGCCGGCTCGGCGAGCGCTCGCTCGACGTGCGCCGCGGCGACCTCGGGCGCGCCCTGCGCGAGCGCCACGTGCGCGCCGGTCAGCAGCGCCTCGGCGACCCATCGCTTGGCGCCCGGCTCGGCGGCGAGCAGGTGCATCGCTACGGCGCCCGGTTCGGAGCCTTGATCGCGCAGCAGGCGTGCGGCGGCTCGGTGTGTATTCGAGCGTTTCCCGGGCGGCATTGCGGCGTGCACGGCCGCGCGCACGACGGGATGAACGAAATCCAATCGTCGGCCTGGCGCCAGCAGGTCCGTCTGGATCAGCGCGTCGAGCGCGGTCTCGGCGTCGCCGAGCGACAGCCCGGCCAGACGCGCGGCCCGCCCGAGATTCGCATCCCGGCCGAGCACCGCCACCGCGCGGGCAAACTGCGCCGTGCCGGGCGGATGGCGCTCGAGCCGCCCGAGCACCCACCGCGCCACCGCGGGCGGCCCCAACTCGGCCACCTGCGCTGCTCCGCGCGCATCGAGCGGCACGCCACGCCCACGGAGCGCGGTGAGCAGCTCGCGCAGGACGAAGGGGTTACCGGCGCTCGCGGCGTGGCACGCTCGGCAGAAGCTCTCGTTTGCGTCCGCTTCACCCAGCTCGCCCACCAGTCGCCGGACCGCCGAGATCGAGAGCGCGCCGAGCACATGCTCCTGGATGCCGGGCTCGCTCGCGATCGCGCGCACGGCGGCCTCGTCGCTGGCCTGCTCGCCGCTGCGCCGCGCGAGCAACAGCACCGCCGGTAGCGCCGCGATGCGGCGCGCGAGGAAGGCCAGGAAGCGTAACGACGCGGCGTCGGCCCACTGCACGTCGTCGACCGCCAGCAACAGCGGGCGCTCGGCGGCCAGATTCGCCACCAGCCGGTGCAAGCCATGCAGAATCGCAGACGCGTCTCCATCGCCGGCCGCGATCCGCGCCTCGAGCGCGGCGGCGGCCGGACCGGTGCCGTCGAGCAGCCGCGCACGCGCGGCCGAGTCGGACTCGATCAGCGCCGGCTCGAGCAGCTGGCGCGTCACGCCGAGCGCCAGCTCACGCTCCAGCTCGCCACCACGCGCGCTCAGTCGCCGCACACCCTCGACCCCACCGACGGCAGCGAGCACGGCCGTCTTGCCGATACCCGCCGGCCCCGAGATCAGAACGCTCGAGCCCCGCGCGCGCCTGGCGGCCGCGATCGCGACGGCGATCGCTTCAAGCTCCGCCTGCCGCTCGAGCAATACCACGGCGAGATCCTCGCGCAATCGGGTGCGACCGGCACAAGACTCGGCTCCGATAAACGACCGGCCATCAGCCGCCGCGTCGCAGCCGCCAAAAATGGGGGTGCCCCACCGATGCGAAGACTGGCCGCCGGCGGAATCGTCCCGGTCATGCCGCAGCTCGATCCGCTCCCAGTCCGCTCGTCGTCGCCTCGCCCCGTCCCTGACGCCGCCCATGTCGAGCTCAGCCCCGACACGGCCGCCGCAGTCGCCACTGTGCACGCGTGGGAACGGGCCTTCAGGGAGCGCGACCTCGACCGTCTGCTCGCACTCTCCGCTCCTGACATCGAGCTCGCGACGCGCAACGGCGCCAGCCGCGGACACGATGCCGTACGCAGGCTGCTGCACCTGCAGAGCTACGGCGTGGCGCAACACGTACGCGCACGCCGCTACCACGCGCGTGCGGCAACCGTCGTGGTCGAGGCGCTGATCGAGCTTCGGTGGGTCGACAGCGGCGAGTTGGCCGAGACCACGCACGGCGCGGCCGTCTTTGACGTGCGCCGCCACCGTGTCAGCCGGTTTCGGCCACAGCCAGACCTCGCCTCCGCGTTCCATTTCGCCGGCTGGAGCGGCCAGCCGCGCCAATCAGCCCGAACGTCTTCACCGACGAGATGAGCGCGGGCTTGCGCGCATGACATCCGTACTGATCACCGGCGCCTCGCGCGGCATCGGGCGCGCCAGCGCCCTGGCGCTGGACCGTGCGGGACACGACGTCATTGCCGGCGTGCGCGACGAGGAGGCTGGTCGCCGCCTTGCAGCTGAGGCCTCGGGCCGTCTTCGGATCGTTCATCTCGACGTCACCGACCACGACTCCGTACAGGCCGCAGCCGAGGCCGCCGGAGACCGCCTCGACGCACTGGTCAACAACGCCGGCATCGCCGTCGGCGGGGTCATCGAGGCGCTGGACCTCGGCGAGCTGCGCCGCCAGCTCGACGTCAACGTCGTCGGACAGGTCGCGGTGACCCAAGCGCTGCTGCCCGCGCTCCGAGCTGCTTCGGGACGCGTTGTGTTCATCTCGTCGGTGTCCGGTCGAGTGTCGGCGCCGGTCATGACGCCCTACACCGCCTCGAAGTTCGCGCTCGAGGCCATCGCCGACGGGCTGCGCGTCGAGCTACGCCCGTGGGGCGTGCGCGTCGTCCTCGTCGAGCCAGGTTCGATCGACACCGACATCTGGCGCGGCGCCGACGAGCAGTTCTCGGCGACGCTCGCGGCGATGAGCGAGGAGCATCGCCGCCTCTACGACGGGCTGCTCACCGGCTCGCGCAAGCTGATCCGCGCCACCGCGAAGCGGGCGGCGCCCGCCGAGAAGGTCGTCAAGGTCGTCGAGCAGGCCGTCGCGGCCCCGCGTCCTCGCACGCGCTACGTGGTCGGCGCTGACGCCCGCGGACAAATCCTGATGCGCACCGTTCTTCCCGACCGCGCGTTCGACGCAGTGGTGGCGCGGATGACAGGCGCCGGCTAACCGCCGATTCGCGGCCCTCGCAGCTGCCGGTGTGGGCGCAGGGACAAGCCAGGGAGTCGTAGACGACGACCGAGGGAACGCCAGGTACTCCCAAGCTCACGCCGTCAAGGTCACATCGGTCGAGACCAACCCCCGCGCCGATGACCTGCGTGCGATCCGATCGCGCCCCAGACGTCAGAGGCTCTGCGCGTTCCTTGCGGGCCCTCACGGCACCTAGGGTCCGCTCCCGCTCTGGACGAGATCCAGTCGTGCGCAGGCGCGCGATCTGCTGCGACCTCGCTCCTGCATCCGCTGGTGGCTGTTGCGAAAAGGTGCGTTGGGAGCGTTCGCGCGGGAACGTCGGCGCGTCGCTCGGTGAGCCGGCCCAGTCGGTCGCTGGCGCGGCGATCAGGCCGCGGCGAGTCGGGTGTGCCGCCAGAGCTTGAGCACGGATGAGAGTCAAGTGCTCTGGACGGTGGATGGCTCCTTTGCGATCGTGGTGGTTGGGTGCGGGTGACTGACGAAGCGAAGAGCAGACGTCTGGGGCTTCACTGAGTCTGTCGCGGCTTGGCCCTTCGAGGGCCCTCGAGATGCGCGCCCCGGTGTCGCGCCCGCACCCACCTTCGCTGGGCCGCTGGCCTGCCAGTCGGCGACGAGCCGGCGGTAGGCGAGCTCGGCTTGTTCTGAGAGCTCGCGTTCGCGTTCGCGGTGGGCGCGCTGGCTGTAGCTGTTCTTGGTCGCGAGGTCTCGTCGTCCGGGGTGGCGCTCGGCGCCGGCGCGCAGCTCGAGAGCGCGGAGCTTCTTGCGGGTCAGCGACGGGCGCCCGAAGGCGTAGTCCTGCTCACCGGTGAGCAGGTGCCAGAACAGCACCGCGAGCTTGCGCGCGACGGCGACGATCGCGATCTGGTTGCCGCGCCGCGCGCGAACGCGCTCATAGAACGCGCGCATCGGGCCGGGCGTGCTGACCGCGACGAACGCGGCCTCGGTGAGCATCTGGCGCACCTGAGAGGCACCTTGCTTGGAGATCCGGCCGTGGCGCGCGGGCGCGATGCCTGATTGGCGGACCTTGGGATCCAGGCCGAGGTAGCTGACGAGCTTGCGCGGATCATGGAAGCGCCGGATCTCGCCGACGGTGGCGATGAACGTCGCGGCGGTCATCAGGCTCACGCCGGGGACGGTGATCAGCCGCTTGATCTCTGCCGAGACCAGCGCGTGCTCGGCGATCACGCGCTCGAGGATCGCGATCTCGGCGTCGAGGAAGTCGATCTGGCGCAGGCAGCCATCGACGGTCTGACGCTCGTCGCCGGGCAGCTCGAGCTCGGCCAGCCACGCGCGGCCGCGCTTGCCGAACGCGTCGGTCACCGGCGGGCGGCCCTTGAGGTTGCGCATCAGCACCGCGTGGACCTCGTTCTTGGCACGGGTGCGCTGACGCACGAGCTGCGCGCGGCGCGCCAGGCGCCGGCGCAGCGCCCGCGTGTTCTCATCCGGCAGCCAACAGCCGCGCAGCAGCCCGGCGGCGAGCAGCCGCGCGAGCGTGCGCGCGTCGTGGCGGTCGGTCTTGACCTTGGCCTCGGTGATCGCCCGCAGCTCGCTCCTGGCGGCCACGACGACCCGCGCGACATGCCCCTCCAGCAGCCGCGCGATGGCCAGCGCGTTGCCGGTCGCCTCCAACGCGACCTGATCTCGCGGGCCAAGGCTGTTGGCCAGGATCTGCACCCCCTCCGGGCTGCTCGCGACGCGGCCAGCCGATCGCACCCGCCCGCTCTCGCAAATCGCGATCTCGCAGAAATCGAGATGCACGTCTAACCCGATGAACCGCACCCATCGCTCCCTTCGCTCGCACTTCACGACGGGAGACCAGGTGGGCAAACGACAAGAACGGATTCGTGCTCGCGGCACAACCGGGCGAGTCGCAGGGGCGGCCACAGAGGTGATGTCGGGCTCACGGCCCATCTCAAGCACGGCCTGCCCAGCCTGCGTTCTCCCACAGAGCCCCTGGCCCGGTGCGCCCGACGCTAACCCCGCGCCCGGACACCACCGCCGGAGCCCCCGCCGCGCAGTTTCATCCCCGGAGGTTGTGCGTTGCAGTGATGAGCCGCCATTCGGCTCTGACTGCTGCTCGGCCGCGTCGGTGGAAGCGCCCCATGCCGCGGTTGTGTTTGGTCTGGCCGAAGACGGGCTCGATCATTGACTGCCGGCGCCCGTAGAGCTCGCCGCCGCGCTCGCCGGCTAGCACTCGCCGCATGAAGGCGTAGTAGCCGCCCGTCCAGCCGGGGCGCGGAGTCTTGCGTTTGCTGGTGTCGGGGGGGATGAGGACCTGGCTGCCTTGGGCGATCGCGCGCTCCATCTGCCGCTGATGCCAGTAGCCAGCGTCGGCCAGGACGACGCCCGGCGTCTCATCGACGCCGGCCGCCTGCAGCTCGCGCCGGGTGGCGTCGAGCATCGGCTCGAGGTGGCCGAAGTCACCCCCGGCGGTCATCACCTCGGCGGCGAGGACGACCTGATGCTCGTTGGTGACGGCCTGGGCGTTGTAGCCCTGGATGAATCCGCGCAGCCCTTTGACGACATGTGAGTCCGGGTCGGTGGTGTTGATGCGTCCCTCGGGGTGGCCGGCGGGGTGTAGGGCTTGGGCGGCGAGTGGGCGCCCAGCCGCCGGCCGTTGCGCATTCGATCGCGCGCGCGGTATTGCTCGTAGGCCTCGTTGGCGCGGACCTCGGTGAACAGCTCTTCCTCGAGGCGGCGCTTGGCCTCTTTGACGCGCTTGGGACGCGAGCGCGGCACCGGCTGGGGCTGCTCGTCGCGCTGGCGCTCCAAG
>JBKPBS010000115.1:0-9973 GCA_046726915.1 Actinomycetota bacterium | reverse complement strand
TCCCCTGAGGTGCCTCATGGATTCCCTTCCCGGAGGCGGCCTTTGGTCCTGCAGCCGCTCCCTGCGTCTTAGCGGTCGCAAGCAAGCCTAATGCCTCGGCGTCGGCTTCCGCAACGCAACACCTCGACACGTTGGCCGCTTTCCATGCGAAGCGGCAGCCGCTTCTCGTCCAAAGCGCTACTTCCGCGCTTGCGCTGGCGATCAAGCTCGACAAGAGGTGAGGCGAGAGGGGCGGCAGCTCGTTGGAGGCGCTGCCCTTCCCGATGGCAGGCCGCTACCCGGCTGGGAGCGACCCGTTGGGACGAGCACACACCCGGCTTCGCTACCGAACTGCGCCTGACCCGTCCAGGGGCCAGTTTCCAGACAAGATCAAGCCGTCAAACGATTCGGTGCAGGTGAGATGCAGGAGGTCTCGCACCTGTCCGCGAGCGTTGCAGACGACGAGCTTGCGGCCTTGCACGTGTAGCCGCGAGGCGGCCATGAGAATGGAGTCGAGCCCCATTGAGTCCAAGAACGTGCACTCGCCAAGATCGAGGACGATGCGCGGCTGACCATCAGTAACCGCGGCGAGGCCGGACGCCAGCCGATCACTAGAGGGAGGCAGTCGTTCCTCGGTCGCCTCCCAAAGGCCTTCCTGTAGGCGTCGTCCGAAGCTCGGCTGCCCAGATCGAAAGTTTCCCACCTTTCGAACCAGAGGGGGCGGACTGACAGGCTGTTCCGGCTCCGCACGGGGCGTCCGCGCTACTCAGGCGGCGTGAGCCTTGAATCCGCGCTTGCCAGCTCCTCGGCAACCTTGCCGGGCCTCGCCGAACTCCTCGACCAGCCAGAAGTTCGGGTCGCTTTCCATGCAAAGCGCAATGAATCGATTTCGGTTCAGGTCTCGCATTTTCGAGGCGGGATACCTCCCCTAATCAAGAATTGAGCCTCGTCGGCGAGATCCTCCGGGTTTCGGGGTGCGGGGCGCGAACTGGCCTCGTCAAGCCGCGGGCGTAAACGAGGGACCGGTTCTTTACGGTGTCAAGGCCGGTCGAAAAGTGCCCCACTTTCGCCGGTTGAAAAGTGTCCCACCCCAGATGGGGTAGATCCCGCCTGCGGAGCCGAGCCGTAGGCGAGGCGGAGCAGGCGGGATCGAGTCAGTCCGAGCGGGGCTCGGGCCGGCCGAGGTCCTTGTCGCGAAGCCGGTAGCTATCGCCCTTGAGGCTCAGGATCTCGGCGTGGTGGACGAGCCGGTCGATCATCGCGGTGGCGGTCACCTCGTCGCCGAAGATCTCGCCCCAAGATGAGAACGGCTTGTTCGAGGTGACGATCATCGAGGCGCGCTCGTAGCGCCGAGACCAGGCTGAACATCAGGTTCGCCGCCTCGGGGTCAAAACGGGATGTAGCCGACCTGGTCGACGACGATCAGGGGGACGAAGGAGAGCCGCCTGAGCTCGGCCTCGAAGTTGCCTTGGCGCTTGGCCTCGCCAAGCCGCGCCACCCACTCGGTCGCGGTCGCAAACGCGACCCGCTGCCCGGCAAGGCAGGCGCGGATCCCGATCGCGATCGCCAGGTGGGTCTTGCCGGTCCCGGGCGGGCCCAGAAGGACGACGTTCTCGCGCGCGTGCAGGAAGTCGAGCTGGCCGAGATGCTCGACCACCTGCTTCTTGACCGAGCGCTGGAATGAGAAGTCGAACTCCTCGAGCGTCTTTCGGGCCGGGTAGCGGGCGGCCTTGATCCGGTTCTCGCCGCCGTGCGACTCGCGCGAGGCGACCTCGGAGGCAAGCAGCGCCTCGGCGAAGGCTCATAGCTCCACTCCTCCGAGCGCGCCCTGTCGGCGAGCTTCGGCAGCGCCCTCGCCGCCGCCGGCGCCTTGAGGGTGCGAAACAGGTGCGCGAGCTCCGAGGTCTTGGTCATGCCGGGATCAGGGCGTCGTAGCGGGCCAGGGGTCGGGTCTCGAGCTCGGGCTCGCGCTGCGGGCGCTTGCGAAGGCCGCGGAGCTCGTCGAGTCCCTTCTGGTGGGCGGGGTCGGTGAAGGCGAGGCCGCCGGCGAAGACGCGGCGGTGGCGGGCGATCACCTCCGCGGTGTCGAGGGAGACGGCGACGATCGCCCGCTGGCCGGCCCGGATCTCGACCCTGCGGCCGACCAGGCGGGGGTCGAGCGAGTAGTCGTTGCGGTCGAAGCGAAAGTAGGGCTGTGGCGGGACCCGCAGCGTGAACCGGGTCTCGGTCCGCGGCATCCGCTCGGGCAAGGGGCGCATGCGCTCGCGCTCCGAGGCGAGCCGCTCGGCGGGAATCGCGCGGGTGCCCTGGTGGCGGCGCGGGTTGGCGCGCTCGGCCACCCAGCGGTCGAGCTGGGCCTGGTAGTCGCGATGGTCGGCGAAGCTTCGGGCCGGCTCGAAGCTCGAGCGGATGAAGCGGTGGGCGCGCTCGAGCAGCCCCTTCGCCTGGCAGTCGCCCCGGTCGAGGATCAGCCAGCCCGCCGGCAGGGCGCCGCAGAAGGCGGCGAGCTCGTCGGTGGGCTGCCCGCCGCCGCGGTGCATCGCCGCCTCGCGGTCCCAGACCAGCCTCTCGGGCAGGGCGCCGAAGCTCTCAAGGCAGCGGCGCATGCCCCAGAGGATGTCGGGCGCGGTCTTCGAGAAGATCAGGGCCGCCGCGATCGCCGGGAGTAGCCGAGGGCCGCGGTGAGAAGCCAGCCTCGCCGCGTCTGTCCCCAGCCGACCGGGATCTCGGCCGAGGGCTCGAAGAGATCGAACTGGCAGAGCTCGCCGGGGGCGTAGCGGTGCGCTGGAATGTGCGCGGCACCTGATGCAGTGGTCGGACCTCGCGGACGTAGTCGTCGACGATCGTCTTGCCGCCCTCAAAGCCGAGCTCTCCGATCAGCTCCCGGATCCGCTGCGATGGGATTCGGGGATCGGACTTCAGCAGGCGGTTGACCTCGGCCTTGAAGGGATCGAGCTTCGAGCCCCGAGGCGGTCGCGAAATGCCATTAGGCCACGGGCAACGAGGGCGTCGACGGCGTCAGCTGCATTGCTCCTCGTCTGTTCGTCATCGGTGTCTCGGGCCCTGGAAAAGAGCTCGGTCAAGGCGCCTATCGCCGATTCGGGCAGATATGGACGCATGCGCGTCTGAGCGATGGCCTTGACTGCGGCGAGCTGCTTCTGAAGGCTGGCGTCTGCGCCGGGAATGCGTTCCATTACTTGGTTGATCGGGTCCGGTGTAACGCCTTGCTCCGCGATGCGGATCAGTTGATCCAACGCCCAGTCGTCGTCGAAGGCACCGGCGGTGTACCACCAGCCGAAGGGTGCGAGCACTTCCTCACGGGCATCTGGCGTCTCGGGATTGATCTCCTGCTCAAGAATCCGAGCCCAGAGGTCGCGAAGCCGGGACTGAACGTCGTCCGGTAGGGGATCGGCTGGCTCGGCACCAACGGCGCGCCCCACAAACTGGACGAGCCGTCCCCGAAGTGCATCAGAGGCCGTCATCCACAGCTGTCCCAGCAGGCCTTCGGGGCGCGCGTCGATCCGCCCCCACCAATAGAGCATGAGAAGGTGCTCGCCCAGTCTCTGACGGGGATCGCCTCCGAGATGTCGTCCCTGCGGAGGGCTCGCCAAGAGCTCGACCGCTCTCCCGTAGGCATCCGCTGCGAATTCAAGGACCTCGCCCCAAGGGTTGTTGTAGATGACGTACGCGTTCCAAGCAGCTACGAATATCTCGTTCTCTGCCGGGTCGACCGGGAAGATCCGGCTGGCTGCTTCGCGGGCCCATGTCGGGTCGAGGGCTACGAGTTGCTTGAAGCGCATCCCGTAGACAGCCCGGATGGCAAGCGATGGCTCTTGCTCCTTCCTGAGATGGCCATCTAATACGGCCTTCACCTCCACCGGGAGTGAGGTGGCGCCCCCCTCATCTGCGTTCATGTGGACCCAGGCGGCGTACCTGATGACCGCGTGCATCGCGCTGCCGCGGGTCGTGTTAATGGAGTAGGTGGCGGGGTCCATGTTGTCGCCCCCGTACTTCTCCTCGTCGCTAGGCGTGGGGTTAGCGTCCTCTGCGAGGACTGCAATCACGCTCCAAGCCTCGTCCCGTTCGTCGATCGTCAGCCCCGAATCACTGGACTCGAAGCCCGCTGAAAGGAGATCGGTGATCTGTCGACGTGTCCAGCCCCAGTCAGGGTCACTGTCCCGGCCGCGCGGCTGCTTCACCGTCGGCGGGTCCTCCACGATCCGGCGGCAGGTCTGGAGGACAGGCCCCCAGGTCACCGCCGCTCCGGCCTTCACCGCCTCAGTAAGGCCGCTAAGGAGGAAACGCACGTAAGTCGGATCTAGTGCAAGGAACCCGTCCGCGCGGCTGGCGAACTCCTCTGGTTGGTTTTGAATGGCGACGGCGAACGACCTTCCGAGCCCCTCTGGAGAAGGCCGGTCGAACGCCGCCTCAGGCTCCCAGGTCGTCAAGTACTCAAGAAGCTGATCCGCGGTCATTTCCTGCAGATCGGTCGTCGAGAGCGGTGACGTGGGTCCGATCCACCCTTCCGAGTACGCCGTGAAGTCGGGGTGGTCCGCTTCTCCGAGCTCATTCTCGAGGCGCTTCAGCTCATCGAGGGGAGCATCCCGAAGTTGGCTCCTGATCAAGGACAGCCGGTCTCGCTTCCACTGCGCGCGAACACGGCTGATCTCGGTCTGGGTCCCCGCTCCCTCTACCTGAGCCACGTCCCGCTCACGCAACTCGGGCCTCGGATGCTGGATCAGTGGCAACACGAGCGGCTCCAAGCGGGCGCCGGCCCGGCAAGCATCGCGAAGGTATCCAAGCTTCTGTCGCAAATCCTTGATCGGGCGGAGGCGATGGAGCTAATTCTTCGTAACCCAGCCCGAACCCTCCGCCAGCCCAAGCGCATCGTCCGAGTTCCGCGAGCTGCGTCCGCTGCGCAGATCGAAGCGATCCGAGCGCGGCTTATCGAAGCCGACCGGCTGAGTGACGCCACGCTGGTCTCATTCCTCGCATATGTGGGAACACGGCCCATGGAAACCCTTGCGCTCTCCTGGGAGGACGTGGACGGGGATACAGCGTTGATCTCTAAGGCTCTCAGCGACGGGGACACGAAGACAACAAAAACCGGCAAGAGCCGCACCGTCCAGCTCCCACGAGCAGTAGTCGCCGATCTCCGCGCGCTCCGTCTTGCATCGGGTCGCCATGGGGGTCTCATCTGGCCGCGGCGGAAGGACGGACTGCCGTGGAGACAACACGACTGGGACGATGGCGTTCCCGCGTCTTCAAGCCAGCAGCAAAGGCGGTGGGTCTTCCCGACTTTGTGCCATATGGCCTTCGGCACACTGCGGCCTCCCTGCTCGCGGCTTCCGGACGCCCCGCGCTCGAGATTGCCGAGCAGCACGGGAATTCCGTGGCTGTATCGACCGCGACTTACCAGCACCTGATCTCGGCCTATCGGGGCCGAACTCTCAAATCGCTAGACGAGTTGATCGCGGAAGCCCGCACCGAGAACGCGAGGCAGGTCGCATGAGCCCACGTTCGGAGAATGTTCGGACGCGCCGGGAGCTACTCCCTGCGCACCGCTCTGCAATCAACGCCCCGAGCAGGATTCGAACCTGCGGCCTACTCCTTAGGAGGGAGTCGCTCTATCCAACTGAGCTATCGGGGCCGAGGGTGAGTTTAGGCCGCTATTGCGCCAGATTCGCGGCATCGACTCCAACCAACTCGGGATCCTCCGGGACGGCGACGGGCTGGATTCTGCCTATTCTGCCCAAACCAGTGCCCGGTCGAACGCCCGGAGCCTCGCCCGGCGCCGCGGGGACCGTCGTTAGATGTCACAGGACGCCACCTGCTGGTCTAGCCGGGAAAGCTTCCTTCGTTGCCGTCGGTCAGAACGAACGACTGACCGCGCACCGACGTGCGGACCCATACGTCGAATCGGTACGAAACGCGCTTCTTGAGCTCAACGGACCCGTGTCCGCTCAAGCTGTATCCGGGGAAAGCGGACGAGAACCGGCATTTGAACTCGGACCGGCTGCGCCGACGGCAACTCTGTTCGAGGTGCTCGACCACTCGGTTGGCGAAGCGGTGGCGTCGTAGCGCAACCGCGACCGTCCGGTTCGCGCGCTCAGCTCTGAGAAGCGGCGGGCGCACCGTCCGGGACGTGAACGACGTGTTTTGCGCCGTGCCGTCATTCGGACCCAGGTACGCACAAAAAGCGTGCCGCCCGGGCCTCTTCATCGTCAGGCGTCGCCGCTCACGGAAAGCTCCGTCGACCGGCAACCCCGTGATCAGAGTCCGCGTTCGTGGCTTTCGCCCCGCAGCGGTGACCGAACAAGTTTTGCCTCGGGGGTCTTCGTAGACCCAGAGCTTGAGCCGCGAATCGGCAAAGCCCCGTGCGCCGACAGTCGCGCGCTTATACGCCTCGGGATGGCGACTTACCAGCAAGCTCAGCGATCCCTCCTCTTGGCCGGCCGCGGCGACCACGGGCCCCACCGATTCCGAGAATGCCTCCCCGCTCGGACCCGCGGGCGGAGCCGAGTGCCTGGCGACCACGCGCAGCCTGATTGTGTGACCGATGTCAGCGGGCGTCAGGGTGTACGTGGATCCGGTGGCCCCAGGGATGTCGTCGTAGCCTCCGGAGCCGTTCGAGCGCTGCCACTGGCGGCTGAATGTCAGGTCGGTGCCGGTCCACGTTCCGTCATCGCCGGTCAGCGTCTCGTTTTCGACCGGATCCCCGGAGATCGTCGGCGGTGAGGTAGGTTCGGGGGCCGCCGCGATCGCGGACGCGGTCCCGAGTGCCGAGGCGCAGATCGCGATCAGTGCAGCACACATGGGGCGTCGCGGTAACGCCCAGCTTCTTGCGCGCCTGCCCCTCATTCTCCTGGACAGGTCCATCAACTCCTGGTGCCGCTCGCCGTGCCGAGACGGTAGCGCAGATCAAGTTCAACGACTTGGACGCGAGGGTCCGACGTCGAGTTCGCACTCCGCTGGGACAGAGCAACGCACCGTCGGACTTGGATTCTCGGCTGTTCGACCTGGAGCAAGCCATCGACTCACAGGCGGCTCTCGCCGCCCTTCGCCCGGAATGTTTAGGAGAGGGAGTCGCACTATCCAACTGAGCATCGGGGCCGAGGGCCAGTTTACGGCTTGACGAAGCCGTTTCTTGCTCGCGAGACCAAAGCGCCTGGGCTCAAATACCAAGATCCATCAGGTCGGGCTTCCGGACGAGGAGGCGCAGGTCTCGCACTACGCGGGATGGTCGGAGGTCCTAAGCGCGAATGGGTTCTCGTCGGACGCGACTGCGGAGAACAGCGCCGACCCGAACCTGTTGCGTGGCTACGGGCTCGCGCCGCCGGAGCTGGTCGAGCGGTTCGCCGCGACCGGGGTGGTCGGATTGAACCTGGAGGCTCGAAGTCGACCGTCACCGGCACGCTCACCGCGCGGACGATCCCCGCGGCCGCGGCGAGTACCCCCCGACCGGCGCGGCCTCCCCGTCGTCGTAGCCGAGGATCCCGGCCGTCGCGAAGCTACTCGTGGCAACGACCGGGAATCCCGCCGCCGCGACCATCCCGGCCGAGGCCGCGTCCCAGGCGTTAGGCAATACGAGCGGATCATCGGCCACGTGCAGCGTGCGGAGCGTGGCGGCCTTCTCCCGCGACGACGAACGGGCAGTGTCAGACACGGGCCTACTCCGCGGATACGCCCGTGATGTGAGCGATCACGCGGCGTCGCCGTACGCGTCGTGGTAGTTCCACCACCCATAGGGCGGCGTCTGCGGCCAGCCCTCTCGCGAGTCCTCCCACTCCTCCTGGCGACCGAGGGCGGTCATGTCGAGGTAGCTCCAGGTGGTGCCCATGGCCTCGTCGCCGCGGCTGTCGATGAAGTAGGTGCGGAAGATCCGATCCCCATCGCGGATGAAGGCGTTGTGCCCGTGCCACTCGTCGACCCCGAAGTCAGCGTCGAAGTCGTCGGTAATCGTGTACCAGGGGATGTGCTCCCATCCCATCCGCCCCTTCAAGCCCTGGATCTCGGCCTGGGGGGCGCGCGAGGCGAACGCGAGCGTCGTGTCCCGCGCGTTCAGGTGGGCGGGGTGTGCGACCTGGTCGGCGACAAGGGAGCAACCAACGCAGGCCCGCTCCGGGTACGCTCCGCCCTCTGCGTAGGTGGTGACCTCCGGCCCGTAGAAGAAGCGGTAGACGATCAGCTGGCGGCGGCCCTCGAACAGGTCGGCGAGACTCGCCGGACCGCTCGGGCCCTCGAAGCGGTAGTCCCTCTCTACCGCCATCCACGGCATCCGCCGGCGCTCGGCCGCCAGCGCGTCGCGGGCCCGGGTGAGCTCCTTCTCCTTGACCAACAACTTCTCGCGGGCGGCGTCCCACTCTTGCGGGGAGACGATCGGGGGTGTGTTCACTTCGCTCTCTCCTCCTTCAAGTAACCGTGAGTCCTCCGTCGCGGGTTCTCGGGCAGCATGATCCTTTTAGGCGTACTCGTCATGGCGGCGAATCCAGGTCTGGAACGCATCGCCCTCGTCGCGCCCCTTCGGCGCCCGGTCGAGGATCGGGTAGAAGCCCATCAGGAACTCGACCCCGCGCCACGTGGTCGCATAGGTCTGGTAGACGGCGCCGTCCTGGAGCGCGAAGGCGCTCGCCGTCGGTATCTCCGAGATGTATTCGAGGACGTCGGTCCCGGTAGCGTCCGCGTTCTGAGGTGCGATCGGCGGCAACGCGCTCTCGGGTGGCATGTTCTCGCGCACCTGCTCCTCGGTGAAGGAGGCACCCATGTCGAAGCTGAAGTCGGTGTTCGCCGACGAGGCCCAGGGAATGCTCCAGCCCATCCGCTCTTTGTAGGCCTGAAGCTTGGCCAGCGGAGCCCGCGAAACGAGCAGCAGGGTCACGTCGCGGGCGTGAAGGTGCGGCAGCACGCCGTCGAAGCCATCGACCATCGACGAGCAGGTCGGGCACCCCGCCTCGTAGGTCGGTCCGAACATGAAGTGGTAGATCAGGAGCTGTGAGCGGCCGTCGAAGAGCTCGGCCAGGGTCCGCGTCCCGTCGTGGGCGTCGAACCGGTACTCCTTCTCGATCGCGACCCAGGGCAACTCGCGGCGCTGGCGCGCCAGTTCGTCCGCCATCCGCGTGTGCTCCTTCTCGCGCTGAAGCAACTCGTCACGAGCGGCCTGCCACTCCTCACGGCCGACAACCATGTGATCCGTCATCGCGTCTTGTCTCCTGTTTCGGGTGCCTGTACGTTCAGACACCGGCGGCGGCGAGAACGGAACGCTCGATCCGTTCCGGGACGAGGTGGTGTCCTTACCCGATGGGAGCGACGGGACAAGCCGATGCGAGAAGCTCGTGCCCGACCACGCGCTAGACGAGGCCAAGCTCGCGCGGGCCCGCGGGGGCGACGCCGACGCGTTTCGCGAGCTCACCGAACCCCACCGGCGCGAGCTGCAGCTGCACTGCTACCGCATCCTCGGCTCGATCCAGGACGCCGAGGACCTGGTGCAGGAGACGCTCCTGGCGGCGTGGCGGGGCCTCGAGGCGTTCGAGGGCCGCGCGTCTGTGCGCTCCTGGCTCTATCGGATCGCGACCAACCGCTGCCTGAACGCGCTGCGGGCCCGGTCGCGCCGCCCCAGGGAGGTACCAGCCATGGATCAGCCGCCTGAGCCCACAACCCGGATCGAGCCGATCCGGCTCGAGCCCTATCCCGACGTGCTGCTCGAGGAGATCCCGGAGCGCTCCCCGGGGCCGGCGGCGCGCTACGAGGCCAGGGAGTCGGTCGAGCTCGCGTTCATCGCTGCCCTCCAGCACCTGCCGCCACGCCAGCGCGCGGCACTCGTGCTGCGCGACGTGCTCGGCTTCCGCACCGCCGAGGTCGCGGCGATGCTCGACACCGGCGAGGCCGCGGTCAAGGGCGCCCTGCAGCGCGCCCGCGCGGCTCTCGAAGCGCGGCTGCCGGCCGCCGACCGCGACCGGGCTCCGCGGCCGAACTCCGCCCGCGAGCGCCAGCTGGT
>JBKPBS010000114.1:0-11963 GCA_046726915.1 Actinomycetota bacterium | reverse complement strand
GGTTCTCAGGCAAGCCGACGAGCACCGGCTGGGGCCCCGAGCGCATGGGACGAGCCTGGGCCGAGCTCATGGGGCGCCTCGGCTACACGCGCTACGTCGCCCAGGGCGGCGACTGGGGAGCGTTCGTCGTCGACCAGATGGCCCTGCAGGCACCCGCGGGGTTGCTCGCCATCCACACCAACATGCCCGCCACCGTTCCAGCTGACATCGACAAGGGCTCCGTGGCCGGCGACCCGCCGCCATCCGGTCTCTCAGCCGAGGAACGACGCGCCTACGAGCAGCTAATCAGGACCTTCCAGCAGGTCGAGTACGCGAGGATGATGGCGGCGCGTCCACAAACCTTGTACGCAATCGCCGATTCACCGGTCGGGCTGGCCGCCTGGCTTCTCGATCACAACGACGCCGACGGCCAGCCGGCCGCGGCCGTCGTCTCGGCTCTAACCCGAACCACGAGTGCCACGGGCGAACTGACGCGTGACGAGGTCCTCGACAACATCACCCTGTACTGGGTGACCAACACAGGGGTCTCCGCGTCCCGTCTCTACTGGGAATACAACGGCGGCTTCTTCAACGCCAAGGGCGTCTCGATCCCGGTAGCGGTGAGCGTCTTCCCCGGCGAGCAATATCAGGCGCCGCGAAGCTGGACCGAGCGAGCGTATCCCAACCTCATCCACTACAACCAGGTCGACAAGGGCGGCCACTTCGCGGCCTGGGAGCAGCCACAGCTGTTCTCGGACGAGGTGCGCGCGGGCTTCAGGTCAGTGCGTTAGACGGCCGTGGCCGGACGTCTCGACATGCCCTCGCTCGGCGGTGGGACCCGGTGCCTGAACGCAAGCGAGCGTCGCCAAGCTCGTGATTCGGACGCTCGCTGCGGACGAGCTGCGAGCGTCAACCGGCGTGCGATCGGAGCCCATCGCGCTCTTGCATCCGCGGGCAGGCGGCAGCGGCGCGTTGACTGCTCGTATCCATGCGACTGGGCACTGCGGGTTGGGTGGAGCACTCAGCGAAGCGCCACCGCTTTCGCCCTGGGAACGAGCGCGTGGCGGGCGAGGAATAGACGACCGCTGCGGACGACGTCGGAGCGCCTCGACTGGCGCATTTTCCCCTTCCGCATCGCCCGGGCGGAGCGAGAGTCCGCGCAACCGCGTCGACGACGCTCGCAGGTCGTCCGAAGCTCCGTCGGGACTCGTTTGCAGCTGCATCGCGTGCGAGAGGATGGCGCGATGCTCGTAGATCGGTCTGGCCGGTTCCCGTCCGTGGCGACGAACGCACGGATTGCCCCCTCGGCCCAGTTGGTCGGCGACGTACGCGTCGGCGAGGGCTGCGTCATCGACCACGGCGCGGTGCTGCTCAGTTCCGGGCCGCCCGTCGTGCTCGGCAAGGGCTCGGTCGTGATGGCCAACGCGGTGATCCGGTCCGCCGGCGGCGCGCACCGGCCCGCGTTTCCAGCCACGATCGGCGACGAGGTGCTCGTGGGGCCGCTGGCCTCGCTCGTCGGCTGCATGGTCGAGGATGCCGTCTATATCGCCACGGGCGTGCTGGTCTTTCAGGGCGTCGTGATTGGTCGCGGGAGTCGCTTGGGGGCCGGCTCGATTGCGCACGTCGGTGCGCAACTGCCGCCGCTCTCGCGGGTGGGCATGCGCCAGTACGCGGTGGCGGATGACGGGGGCGCCGTGATCACGGGCGACCTCGATCAGGCCCGCGCCCTGGTTGCCCAGGCCGACTTCTTCGGGCGTGCCTTCGGCGACGACGAGCGCGACCTGGAGGCATTGCATCGAGCGAGCGTGGCCACGCTTAGAGCTGAGGCGGCGGACTGGTCGGACATGACGTCCTAACCACCCGGCTACAGGACATCAACCCTCGCCCCAGGGACGTGCCCACGCGTTGGGTGGCGGCGAAGGCGTATGCGCTTGGGTTTTCCATGCATCGCAGCGGCACCATGACGTCCGCCGCGCTCGCTTTCGCCTGGTTGCGACACTCTCGACGGCTTCGCGCTCACGCCCGCGCCGGACGAACTCCGAGCGCGTCGACCGCCGAGCGGCTCACGCTCGCTTTCGTCAGCGATTGCAGAAGCGCGACCGCTGGTCGTCCCTTGCGAGAGCGTTCGACGAACTCCTCGGGACGCCCCCAATCCGTCCCCGAGCGGGAGCGTGTCACGGTAGGGGGTTGTCTCAGCGCGACGCTGACAGAACTGGGCGGTGCCCCGGCGTCGTCCTAGGCGGTGACTCCGCTGCTCGCGCACGGCGAGCCGCGGAAGACATGGGCGCTGCGCGGTCCGCACGAGCGCTACCTGAAACGGAAGCCGTCGAGCATGAAGCGGGGTCGGTGGCGCCAGCCGCGGGCCGCCGTGGGTGAGCGCCTCGGCGGCGCTAGTGGAGGCTCGGAAGCGCTGCGGACGACGAGCACTGGCACCGGGCTCGCGCGGAGCAGGCGCATGCCGACGCCGCGCCGCAGCGGGCCGAGATCGGCGCAGCTGCGCTGGCCGAGCACAATCAGGTCCCAGGGTCCGTCGCGCGTGTGCTCGAGCAGCGCGTCGGCCACGCTGCCCCGGGACAGCAGCTTGGTCACGGGCACATCGGCGGGGACCGTTGGTTCGGCCTTGTCGAGGTGGCGCTGCGCGTCTGCCTGCAGTTGCGCGGCAAGCTGCGGCGGCGAGATGGGTAGGGCGAACGGTGGCAGCGCGATCCGGCTTCCTCGGCTGGGCCTGGCCGCGACGCTCACGAGGCCGAGCCGGCCGCGCGATGCACGCGCCATGTCGATGGCCTGGGCGAGCGCTTGCGTGGCGCTCGCCGAGCCATCGATCCCCACGAGCAGGTTGCGAAACACGTCCTTACCTGTCAGGCCGCTGGCGGCGTCGTGTGCGCGGGCGTGACGCGGCCGGGTGAGCTTCGCGTCCATCGGTCGGAATGGTTGGCGCGTAGCCGGCCGGGAAGCCTTCGCGCCAGGGCGGGTGGCGCAGCGTCCAGCCCAGCTCGCGCTTGGCCTTCGCGTTCGACGTGCCGCTGGACTCGGTTCCCATCACGACCGCCGCTTCGCCCGCGACCGGCCGCGCGAGCCAGCGCGGGAACCGGCGCAGCGGCTTGGCGCCGAGCGCCTCGGCGAGCACGGGCAGCCACTCGCGCACTGGCGCCGGCTCGTCGTCGACGACGTTGAAGATGCCCGCTCGGTCGTGCTCGAGCGCGAGGTCGGTCGCGGCGGCGGCGTCGTCGAGGTGGATAAACGAGGAGACGCCGCCGCCGTCGCCTACGATCGGGAACTGGCGCTTGCGGACCGGCCCGACCAGCCCGTCGTTGGCCGCGCCGTCGCCGCCGCCGTAGCGAAGGGCGATCCCGCCGGCGTCCGTCACCGCCTCGTCGAGGTAGCGCATCGCGGCATTGGTCACGCGCCTCGCCGCCACGGGGTTGGGGTCGAGGGGATCGTCCTCGGTCTTGACGGGCCCGCCGTCGCGCGCGTACCGATAGCTGGCGAAGCTCTGCGCGACGAAGCGGCGGACGCCCGCCTCGCGCGCGGCGGCCAGCAGCGCGTCGGTCCTCTCGGTGCGCAGCCGAGTCGTCTGGGCCATCACGCTGCGAGCGAAGCCTCCGGCTCCGCGTCGATCGCCGGCGGTTCGGTCTCCCCGCGCGTGTTCGTCGCGCGCAGCGCGGTCACCGCGGACGCGAGGACGAAGATGCTGCCGATCAGCAACGCCCGCTGGAAACCGGACGTCAGGGCGTGCGACACCGGCGCGCCGGCCGCGAGCAGGTGGTTCGTGCGGCTCGTCGACACCGCGGTGAAGATGGCGAGCCCGAGCGCGCCGCCGAGCTGCTGGGACGCGTTGAGCAGCGCCGCCGCGAGCCCGGCCTTGTCGGCGGGCACCCCCGCGTTCGCCGCGGTCGTGACGCCGACGAAGACGCCGCCGCCGCCGAGCGCCAGGACGAGCATGCCCGGAAGCAGGTCGGCGACGTACGAGCCGCCGACCGGGATGCGCGACAGCCAGTAGAGCCCGCCCGCGGCGACGATCGCACCGACGACGATCACCGGCCTCGTTCCCACGCGCGAGAGAAGCTGTGACGAGATGCCCGCGCTGACGGCGACGGCGAAGCAAAGCGGCAGGTACGCCAGCCCGGTCTGGATCGCCGAGTAGCCGAGGACGCTCTGCATGTAGAGCGTGAGGAAGAAGAACAACGCGAGAAAGCCGGCGAACGCGACGAGCTGCGTGACGTTCGAGAAGCCGAGCCCGTTGATCCGGAAGATCGACAGCGGCGCAAGCGGCGCCCGCTGCCGCAGCTCGTTGAGCACGAACACCGCGAGCAGGGCACCGGCGCCGGCGAGCTCGCCGACCGTCCGCGCGCTGCCCCAGCCGACGATCGGCGCCCTCACGAGCGCGTAGACGAGCAGCAGCATCCCGCCGGTGACCAGCACCGCTCCGACCGCGTCGAAGTTCGCGAGCCGGCGGCGGCCCCGCTCGCTCTCGACCAGCCGGAAGACCGGCACGAGCACGAGAGCGCACGCGATCGGGTTGACGAACATGACCCAGCGCCAGCCGGGGCCGTCTGTCAGCAGGCCGCCGAGCAGGACACCGGCAGCGGACGCGAGCCCGCCGATGCCGCCCCAGGCGCCGAGCGCGGTGTGCCGGTCCTTCCCCTCCGTGAACTTCGTCGTCAGGATCGAGAGCGCGGCCGGAAGCGTGAGCGCCGCGCCGAGTCCCTGTGCGAGTCGCGCGCCGACGAGCACGCCCGAGCTCTGGGCGAATCCTCCAACGAGGGAGGAGATTCCGATGAGCACGATGCCGCTGACGAGAACGCGACGGCGTCCGAGCAGGTCGGCCAGCCGACCGCCGAGCAGCATGAAGCCGCCATACGTGAGCAGGTAGCCGCTCGGGACCCACTGCAGGCCGTCGACCGAGAAGTGCAGCGAGCGCCGGATCGACGGAAGCGCGACGTTCGTGATCGACGCGTCGACGAAGTCGAGGAACGCGATCGCGCACAGCAGCGCGAGCGTCAGCTTGCCTCGGCGCGTCGCAAGAAACGGTGGAGCTTCGACAGGGGTGAGCATGGTTGTCTCCTTGGCGATCTGTCTTCGACTTCACGACGGATCGCGGGCAGGATCTGTGACCGGTCCGCGTTGTCACATCCACGGGCCCCCATACGTCGTCCTTGGTGAGATGAGAAATCGCGACTTCCTGGCCGAGCGGTTCGAGGAGGAGCGGCCGCAGCTCCGGCGGATCGCCTACCGCATGCTCGGCACGGTCGAGGAGGCCGACGACGCGGTGCAGGAGGCCTGGATCCGGCTCAGCCGGACCGACGAGTCGTCGGTCGAGAATCTCGGCGCATGGCTCACCACGGTCGTGAGCCGCGTGTCGCTGGACATGCTCCGCGCGCGCCGCTCACGCCGCGAGGAGTACGTCGGCTCGTGGATGCCGGAGCCGATCGTCTCGATCGACGACCGCCCCAGTCCCGAGGACGAGGCCCTGATCGCTGACGGCGTCGGGCTCGCTCTCTACGTGGTGCTCGAGACGCTCTCGCCGGCGGAGCGGCTCGCGTTCGTCCTGCACGACATGTTCGCGACGCCGTTCGACGAGATCGCGGCGATCGTCGGGCGCAGCCCCGAGGCGACGCGCCAACTCGCGAGCCGCGCACGCCGCCGCGTGCGGGGTGCGAGGCCCGAGCCCGACGTCGAGCTCACAGAGCAGCAGCGGGTCGTCGACGCCTTCTTCGCCGCCGCACGCGACGGCGACTTCGACGCGCTCCTCGACGTCCTCGACCCAGAGGTCACGCTGCGCGTCGACGCCGGCCCGGGCGGCGCGCTCGCGCGACCGCCCATCGTCGGTCGCGATGCCGTCATCGCCGAGGCGCGGCGGTGGTCCGCCATGACCGCACTCGGCCGGCGGGCGATCGTCAACGGCGCCGCAGGAGCGATCGTCGGCCGGCCCGGCCGTCCGTTCGCGGTCGTCGGCGTCACGGTCGCGAACGGGCGCATCACCGCGCTCGACTTCGTGGTCGACCCGGCGAAGCTCGCCCGGATCACCATCCCGTAACGGGACACCCACAGCTCCCGCTGTCGGACAAACGCGGGCGTCCCTGGCGGCTCCTGGCAGGCTTTCGTCACGGACGAGCAGGTGTAGTCCTAGCCGCCCGTCGGCGCACGCCGCTTACGTCAGCGGTTGCGGTAGTGCGCGTTCGGTCG
Organism: Actinomycetota bacterium; assembly: GCA_046726915.1. Lineage (GTDB taxonomy): Bacteria > Actinomycetota > Thermoleophilia > Solirubrobacterales > Thermoleophilaceae > JACVRW01. Next base: position 5,798 of record JBKPBS010000114.1, on the reverse strand, counting down.
TACGACGCTCGAAGCTAGTCCTAGGCAGTCGTCTGGCCGACGCCGCACGAGACCGCTTGGTTCCTGGCGCGAAGCTGTAGGCCGCGCCTCTTGAGCCTCGGCGACCCGCACTGCGGGCCTGCATGTTGCATCACCAATCGTCAACCAACCGCGGACCAATGCCTGTCAAAACCGCGGCTGCTAGACGGGGAGCCGACGAAAGTAGCCCAGATGCAGGGCATTTCGGGATCGGCCGTCGCGCGCTTGAACTCAGGCCCTTCTGCGTTCTAGGCGCTTGGCCGAGCGTGCGCGGATGCGGCGACCGCGTGCTGTGCCGACCGCGCGCTCCGGCGGGCTTCGGTGCTGCGGCGGACCGGACCCGATGAGTCCTGCGATGGGGCCGGCGCGGCGCGCCAGTCGTGCCAGGCTGAAGGCCCCGGTGACGCCCGCGATGAGCACGGTGACGAACTTCGGTTCAGCCGGCAGGGGCAGAGGCTGCACGGCGAGCGCCAGTCCGACGAGCACCGGCGGATGCAGGACAAAGGCGCCGTAGGCTGCGGGAGCCATCCGCCGGGCCAGGGGTTGCAGGTGGTTGTGGTGGCGTCGGAAGTGCTCGATGGCGAAGAGCGAGACGCACGTGGCAAGTACGCCCTCGATGAGGGCGCCCGCGGCGGCCTGCCAATGCCAGCCGCCCGCGAAGCTGTCCTCGCCGGCGTCGCCCTCGAAGAAGCCGCCGGCGACCAGGACGGCCGGCAGTGCCAGCGACGCGATCGCGCCCGCGAGCCCGCAACGGCGTCGCAAGTTCGGGCCGAGCGCTTCAAGCCACCCACGCCGCCCGGCGGCGACCCCGAGCGAGAACAGGATTACGTACTGCGGGAACACCGCGAGCTGCAGGTGGAACTGCTCGGAGCCGACGGGGAAGGCGAAGCGGGTCGCGAACGAGGTGACGGCGATCGCGAGCGCGATTGCCGCCACCTGCCGACCGCGCAAGGCCCTGCGCGCAGGCGGCTCGGTTTGCGGGCGCAGTTGCCGCAACAGCGCGTAGCCGAGCGTGAAGGCCAGCAGCGCCTCCAGGAACCAGGTCGGGCCCGGTGCGAAGTGCCAGACCTGCTCGCCTACGAAGGGCCAGAGCGCTCGCGTTCCGCCTGCGTTCCAGCGGTAGTCGACGTACTCGAGGAATGGGCTGATTAGAAGCGTGTAGGCGACGAGCGGGATCCCGAGGCGAATCACGCGTTCCCGCGCGAAGCGGCGGGGGCCCTTGCGATCAAGCGATGGTCCGCTGAGCCGGCCCGCGATCATGAAGAAGAGACCCAGTCCAAAGAGCCAACCGATGCCGAGCACCACAGTCACCAAGTCGACGATGGCCCCCGTCATCTGGTCGTAGGACTCCAGATACCAGGAGCCGTCGAGCCCGTAGGTGATCGCCGTGTGGACAGCGATCACCCCGACCACCAGCAGAATCTTCAGGTTGTCGAGATAGGCCAGGCGCTGCTTCATCCAGTCCCCAATCGGTCTCCGCGCCGGTTGCCGGCAGGCACACTCGGTGCGCGTGGCCAGGGGTACACGCGCGGGCGCCACGGAGTTCCCGTACCGGGATCCGTATGGCCCCTCGAGACTGCTGCCTCGCCCGCGACCAGCAGGCGTGAGGCGGACTTGTTCATCACACGTGCAGCCGACGGATGCCGGGCTCCTCCGGCAGGACACTCTTCGCTCTCACGTTCGGCGAAGACCGGGTATCCACGACAGCCGGCCAGGCGCCCCTGCGCATCGACCGAGGCGGCAGGGCGCCACTCGAGGCGGCGAGGCTTGTGTGCCTGGTGCTTGTGTGAGAGAGCAGCGGTTTCGATCGGCACTCCCGCGGCTGGTCCTTTCCGACAGTGGTCCTGAGCGCCTGCCGTAATCCCGCAGCCACACGCGAAGGCAGGAGCGCGCGGTTTCCCTCGCCTTGGCACGCCTGAGCGCCGAGTCGCATGGAATCCGAAAGCGCCGGCGTCGCAGCTACCTTGCTACGGATGCAGGAGCGAGGCGGCGGCGATCGGGGCTCCGCGGACGCCTCCTCGTCGTCCATTCCGAGCAGCTGGCGGACGCTAGCCGGGACGCCCGCTTGTCGCGCAAAAGGAGCAGCAGGCTCGGCGCTGCTCGGCGCTGCTCGGCGCGCTCGCCATCACTCAGGCTTCTCCAAAGCCGGGCCCTTCTCCCGCGGCCCGGCCGCCTCCACGAGGTTGTGGTCCAAGCGGTCGGAGGTTCGAGTCCCCTCGCTCACCCTCGCGCCAATCCTGCTGTCCAGGCGGGGTTGGTCGCTTGGCCGGCCTCTAACACGAACGACGATCATCGCGGAGCGCTGGCGGTCGTTCACAACGACAGTTCCCGCGGTCGACGAGGCGTTCGCCAACGACGTCGATGCGGCGCGCGCGTCGCTGCCGAGCAAGCGCAACGCGTGGCCGTCCTGATCGACACGTCGGTGCTCGTCGCTCTCGAACGCTCGGGGGCAGCGCCCGAGGCGGGCGCGAGGGAGTCGAGCCGTGCGATCAGCGTCGTCACCGTCAGCGAGCTTCTGCACGGCGTCCGTCGCGCGAAGGATCCGGCCGTCGCCGCTCGCCGCGGGGCACCCGTCGAAGCGCTGCTCGCGGGCGTGGCGCCACTGCCGATCACGTCTTCGACTCACTCACTCGAGCACAGCCGATGCGGACCGACCGTCGCATTCGTGTCGAGGCGAGCAACGCCGGTACTGTCGTTCACGCGACCGCTCCGGACGAGCAGCGAGCGCGATCACCCAGCCACGGGTCGCTATCGCAATGCGCGCCGACAGCGATCCGCGGCCCAGCCTGTACCTGCTCGAGCGCGCCCTGGCCGGCCGTCCCGCGCTGCGCTTCCTCTACCACTCGGTCAACCCGACCGCCAAGCATGCACCGTCTCGCCGGCTTGCGGCGACCGAGGCATCGCGTCGCCCGCGCCGGGGATCGTTGCGTGGACCGTCGTGCCCCGACCGGGCTCAGAGTCGACCTCGAGCCAGCCGTCGAGCGCCGCGACGCGGTCGGCGAGGCCACGGAGGCCGCTGCCCTTGGCGGGGTCTGCTCCGCCGATGCCGTCGTCCGTGGCCCGGACGTCGACTACGTCGCCGTCCGTCGTGACGGCGATGCGAGCATGGGTTGCGCGGGCGTACCGCGTGATGTTCGTGAGCGCCTCGGCGACGACGAAGTAGACGGCCGCCTCCACCGGCTCGGGGAGACGTCGTCGGGGCAGCGGGGCGATCTCGACAGGCACCGGGACGCGCTGGGCAAGCGCGTCGAGCGCCGGGCCGAGCCCGTGATCGGAGAGAACCGCCGGGTGGATCCCGCGGGCGAGCTCGCGCAGCTCGCGCATCGCGCCGTCGAGGTCGATCATCGCCGCGTCGAGCAGCACGCCCGCCGCCTCGGGGTCGCGATCGAGACGTGAGCGAGCCGTCTGGAGCGCGGGGGCGAGGGCGACGAGCTGCTGCTGTGCGCCGTCGTGCAGGTCACGCTCGATCCGGCGGCGCGCCGCGTCGGTGCTCTCGACCAGGCGGGCGCGCGACGCGCGAAGCTCCTGAACGCTGGCTCGCAGTTGCGCATCGAGCAGCTCGTTCTCCAGGGCGAGGGCGGCGGCGCCGCCGACCGCCCGCAGGAGCTTGCGCTGCTCACCCACCGACGCCGTGTAGACGAGCATCGCCACCGGCTCACCGTCGTGCTGCACCGGCGCGCACCTGCGGTTGCGGTCCGCGGCCGGGAGCGCGAGGTCGACGCCCTCGGCGTCCACCCATTCCCCTCGTTCCGGCAGCCAGTAGGCGACACGCAGCGTCGGGTCGCCGAGTGCGTCGGCGAGCGTGTCGCGCAGCGCTCCGTGCCGACGACCGGCACCGAGACGCGCGACGAGCTCGCTCAGCGCGGCAGCGGCGGCGACGCGGCGACGAAGGAGCCCGACCAGGAACGCGAACGGCACGACGGCGAGCGCGCGCGGCCGCGACGGCGTCGAGCGTCTTCTCCGGCGTTCGACCCGGAGTGCCTCGTTCATCTCGGGAACGCGCCGAGATCCTTCACCGCCTCGAGCGCGAGCATGCGCGGCGACGACGAGTAGAGGGTGGTGAGTCAAGTCAGTCGCGCAGGGTCGTCGTTTGCAGGTATGGGTCCGCGTTGATCTCGGCTTCGGTGAATCGCTCGGTGACCCATTGCTTGCGGGAGAACAGGACGGTCTGGTCGCTGTAGTGGCGGCTGGCGGGGTTGGCGGACTGGGAGTAGGTGAGGATGGTGCGTCCGCGGGGACCGTCGGGTGTCAATTCGACGGCCATGATGAAGCTCGAGCCGACGATTGCGGGGGGCTTGCCGCCCGGGCGCTGATGTCTGCGATCCGGCGGCGGCCCGGTGTGGCGCGGCGGCGGCCCGGTCTGCGGGCCGGTTTGGCCCGGTCGCGGGCGGATGATTTGCATGCCCGTCGAAGCGGCGGCCTCGATGACGTTGAAGCAGCCTTTCTCGTCGGGGCAGCCGGTCAGGGTGATCCCGGCCCAGCGCTTGGGGCTGCGGGCGGTGCGGTTGCGCTCGAGGATCTGCACGGCGTCGGCGAGGGCGCGTTGCACGTCCGCGTTGCTGCTGTCGATCTCGCGTGGGGTGGTGAGCGGGTGGCCGGGATCGAAGGGCACCCGCCACCAGCTGTCCCTGTCCCCAGCCTGGAAGAACGTCTCCCAGAGCTGCTCGCCGCGGCTGCGGACGTCGGCACGACCGTCCCAGCGAGCAAGCGTGTCGCAGGCGGCCCGCACGTCGACGCGCGTGCCGTCGCCGGCGGTCAGGACGGGGTGCGCGCGGCACATGGCAACCACGTCGCGGCGGCCGAGGTCGGCGCTGAAGTTGCGGTTGCCGAGCGTGGACGCCTGCAGGGTCGGCAGCGTGAAGCCGGGTCGGCCGAGGCCGTCGCTGCCGGCGAGGCGCTGGGCGATCATGTCGAGCCCAAGGCGGGTGCGCAGCTTCCGCTCGGTGCCGGTGTCGCCGAAGATGGCCGGGTAGCCGGTGATCGGCGCGGCGGGGTTGGTGAGCCAGGGGCTGTCGTTGGAGTTGGCCACGTAGTCCGTGCGGGTCAGCCGCGGGACGTGGCTCGGCGCGAAGATGCCGCCCTGGACGGCGCCGGGGTCGTTGCCCCAATTACACGCAGACCTCGAGCCATCGAGGACGAACGTTTCGGGGTAGCGGGCCTTGCCTTCGGGCGTGTCGATGCACTGTGCGGCGTGCGCGTCGGTGACGTGGGGCACGACTGACGCGTCGGCGAAGTACGCCGTCCCGCCGGCATCGACGGCGAGCGTGTTGGTGAATGGGATGCCCTGGTAGGCGTCCTGCGCGGCGCGGAGCTGAGCGACGTTCTGGGCGGTACCCATCGCCAGCCATTCGTTCATCGATCGCAGGTTGTCGGCGTTGACGTCGCGAATGGCGAACGCGGTCGTGGCCGTCCAGCCGGTGGCCAGCACCGGCCCGTATCGTGAGCCGTACAGGGTCCGCCTGACGGTTGACAGCTCGCCGTCGGCACCGCGCACGATGACCGTCACCTTCTGCCTGCTCATCGCCACGGTCCGACCATCCACCCGATAGCTGGTCGGCTTTCCAGGGACGAGGTCGAGCTGGAAGATCGTGTAGCGCTGGGCGGTCGAAGTCGTGTGCGTCCAGGCGACGCCCCTGGTGTGGCCGATCTCGACGACGGGTGTGCCGTAGACGCTGGCGCCCGCGACATCCAACACCCCGGGAATGGTGAGCTGCACCTGATAGAAGCGGGCGTGGCCGGCCCACGGGCGGTGCGGGTTGGCGAACAGCATCCCGTCGCGA